>JAMPFC010000100.1 GCA_023664685.1 Roseburia sp.
GGTTTCGGCTTCTTCCCTTTATTTTTTTTGCCAACTATAATTTTACACTAACTTACAAAATTAGAATGGTTATTGCCTCTGGCGGGCAGTTGATTGTTTTTCCCATGTTTGGTATACTGTTGTAAAAGAGTACAAATCATTTCGGCAAAAAATCTGATAAATCAGTAGGGAGGATTGAAAATGAACAATCAAAGAATCGTCGTTGCTCTGGGAAGAAATGCCTTTGGCGAAACATTTCCCGAACAACAGAAAAATGTAGAAAAAGCTGCCAGTGCGATCGCTGATCTGGCAGAAGAAAAATATGAAATCGTAATCACCCACAGCAACGGCCCCCAAGTAGGCATGATCCAAACTGCCATGACTGAATTTGCGCGGCTTGACAATCGCTATACCGTAGCCCCCATGTCGCTGTGTGGTGCCATGAGTCAGGGATATATCGGTTATGACCTCCAGAATGCAGTCCGCACAGAACTGTTGAACCGGGGCATTTTTAAACCAGTGTCTACTATCATCACCCAAGTACGGGTAGATCCGTTTGACAGGGCATTCAACCACCCTACAAAGATCATTGGACGCTGCATGTCAAAGGAAGAAGCTGAGGCAGAGGAAGAAAAAGGAAATCATGTTGTCAATGAAAATGGTTCGTACCGCCGGATCATTGCCTCCCCTCATCCGATCGACATTTATGAAATTGACGCCATCAAAGTCCTGACAGATTCAGGACAGATCGTTATCGCAGCCGGCGGAGGCGGTATTCCTGTTATGGAACAGGGAACACGTCTAAAGGGTGCCAGTGCTGTTATCGAAAAAGACTATACCGCTGCAAAATTAGCGGATATGCTTAATGCTTCCCATCTTCTCATCCTTACAAAGCAGGAGCAGATGCATGCCGGTGATCAGCCAATCGGTGAAATCACAAGCAATGAAGCAATCCACCTGATCGACGAAGGGCATTTTGATCCGGTCACTACCCTGCCAAAAATAGATGCCAGCGTATCTTTTGTAACGTCTGGCGAAGAACGGACTGCCATCATCGCCAGACTAGAAGACGCAAGGAAAGCCATGAAAGGAAGATGCGGAACCATAATCCGTTAAAAGCCAACGCATCGTATGTACCAAAACAGACACATTCTCTGTGGTGGAAAAGTCAGCCGGCAACACACCGTTTCACCTCCACCAGAAAGGATGTGTCTATTTAACCCAACGTCGCCATACAAGCATAAACCTGCTCCGTTTCCAAACACTCTGCCTTCCCGATCGCTGCCATGATCTGTTTGATCATCTCCTCATCCTCTTCAAGCGCATCCGCAATATCCTCTACCGACATTCCCCGGTCACGCTTTTTGATCGTCTGACTGATCAGACACTCAATTCTTCCTTCTGCTTTTCCATCCTCAATCATTTCCCGAATTGCACGACACATATCAAATCCCTCCTCTGTCTCATACTCGTCTTTTTGTATTTCTAGCTGCTTACTCCTGCTATATACGGACAACACATCATAAGCGTCCTCCTGCAGATGACGGAAATTTTCATTTCCTTTCACGTACCGGCTCAGTCCCTCTTTATCATTCCGGTGTTTCAAAAAACCAAACACCTCTTTCAGATCTGTCCGGAACATGTCACATGCTGCCATCTCATGAACATCCAACAAATTTACATGAAACTCATTGCACAGGGGAAGCAGTCTGTCTCTGATCTCTGCAGGCATCGCCCTGAAATCTGCCATTTTACCAAGTTTTGTAAAACCAGACCACTTTTCCTCTCCAAGATACACACCAATCGTAATGACCGGCATCAAGCGGTCACTCCCTGAAAATCCCGAGAGATACTCTGGCGACCGCAGATCATTTCGTTTTCGGTGTCTTTTCCGAACCTTCTGATACTGCTTGTCATACTGAACCGACTCGTAATTCATATACTTGACCGGCAAGGCAAAATGGGGTGACTCCTCTGGTTCCAACCCCAGAATATATTTCATGCCATTGTAATGCCAAAGCTTTACATTATCCCTTACATACTCATGATAGCTGTTGTTTTCCCGGTTCCGCCGCCACAACTTGGAGTCCAGCGTGGTAAGAGCCTCCGGGCAGACAATTTCTTCCCCCTCAAACACAACACCATTAAAAAAATCAGCAAAACGTTCATTCTGCGAGATATAATCGTTCCATACAATATTTTTCTTTCCCAAATATCCACTTCCTATCTTTATTATATCATGTTGTTTACTTTTTTCAAGTGTTAAATTAAATTTTGTGTCATATGTTTTGGAACAATGCACGAATGTGCTTTCTGAAACACTTTTAGAAAAGCAGTAATACTTTCAGTAATACTTTTATATTAGCGAGTATAGCATATAAGCAGACATTTGTAAACAGAAAAATCAAAATTTCAAAAAAATTTTAAAAGTGCAGGTTCTTCACACGCTCCCTGATATTTTCTTCAAATTCCTCATCGGACATAGACGGATCTTTGGTCGCCCGCCAAATATCACAGGGAATTTTCTCACAATTTGCACAGGTGGCAAATTTATTTTTATTTACCGAACAGCCATAAATCGGGCATGCCTTTTCCGGAGAATGAAATGGCTTGCCACGAAGCTCGCTGCATCCCTTACACTCCCCATAGCAATCACATTTCTCACAATCCGTACCACAACAGCTCAGTCCCAAAATCTCCCTCTGTTTTTTGCCGCTGAAACTTTTCAGCATAACCTGATACGACTTGTCCAACAACTCCCGGAGCATCTCATCCGTTATCGCCCCATCCACTTTTATGGAAATCCAATGCTCTTTATTCATGTAATACCCCGGAATGATATCCTCATACTGCTGCTGCAGAAATTGCCCATCCGCCGGGTCAACTTTAATCGTAATATAGTATGGCTCATCGTTGTCATTCCGGCATGACGCAGCAAACATTTTTCCGTTCATTTTATAACGCACCCAATTCCAATTCTCCTGTAAATCCTTCGTCACACCTCGTTTCCCCATCAAATATTCATCCAGCCACTCATATTTCATCGTCGTCATCCTTCCTTTCCCTTAACTTCTCAGCAAAATAAAAATCTCTTAAATCTAAATCCTGATTTAATATATACACATCTACTTTCTCGGATTAGGACATGTGATTATCCATGAAATCCCATATTTATCAATGATAAGACAATCCATTCCCTCATCATGCGGTTTCGGATGCGGTGATAACTCAGAAACTACTTTTCCCTCTTTTTTTAATATTTCAATGCTTTTTAAAGCCTCTTCCTCTGTCTCCATATGCTTCATCAATTTCATCGCCCCATTAGGAACTTCTTTGTCAGCATCGTCACCTGCAGCCATATTCGTTTCCCCTAGCAAAAATTCTACATGCATTATCTTTCCAATCAGGCTCTCTTTTTTAGCATTCGTCTCATCCCAATATGTAAGATATAAAATTTTTCCACCAAACGCACTAATATATGCATTCACAGCCTCTTCACAGTTCCCATGAAACGACAGATATGTAACAATTTTATTATCCTTCATGACCGATCCTTTCCCTTGGCTTCATTTCTCTTTTGAGAAACTTCGCTCGTAATCAACAGACTAAAGTCCATAACCAAATCCAACGGCACGAAACCCATACCGTTGAACAAAACCACAGATAAATCATATCACTTAGCTGAAAAAATTTATTGTAAAAATCCGACATCCTTTCTCGCCGACGCCACAGCCTCGCGGAGCGTAACCCCATGATATTTCTTAAAATCATGCAATAAATGCGCCTGATCTGTGTAACCAAATTCACTAACCGCATCTAACAAGTTGAAATCTTTCCGGTATAATGCGTCCCGCCACACCGACTGATAACGAACCAGACAAGCAAAAGATTTTGGCGTCAGCCCCATATATTCCCCAAAGACCCGTTCGATCTGCCGGGTGCTGACATGAACTTCTGATGCCAGACTGTCCATGCGCAGATTTCCCCGATGCTTCAATAATTCAGCGGTACAATCCGTAAAAATCCGATTTTTCCGCTGTAAACGCAGATGTTTTAACAAGATTGCTTCCACGAGAGGAATCCGCTCCTCCATCTTTGTAAAATCAAACAGAAGCGGCAGGATCTCTTTTTTGATATGCGAAAAATGTTCCCCTGCATCAAAGAAACCATTTCGCACATTGCGCATGGATTCTTCTGAAAAAAGAACCGCACTCCATGCATAGAACCGAATCGCAAATGTGGAAATCTCACAACATCTGCCTCCCTTTCCCTCTGAGAAAAAACTTACATCATCAATTCCGCAGAATCCACTTTCAATCCGATTTTCTGTGAAATTCACATCAAAAATAAGATCCATGCATGTATCCGGGATCACGAGTCCGCCCGTCCCCTTGTTTTCCCCTGTAACATAAGGGCGTCTGCTCCCCCAAAAACATCGGACATAAGGTTTTAATGCCTCACAGGGTTCATACTCCCGGTAATAGTCATCTCCCACAAACGGAGTTGCTGTCAACGGATTGTAAATCGCATTCAGCTCCCTCATTATATCTCCACATCCTCTGTATAATCCACATTTTCATATCCGAATCCGAACATGTTATAAAAATCGTCCCAATATCCTTTGATATCCCCGAGAGCTTTGATCGATTCGGACGTCACATCCTCCCACACGTCCGCAATCTTTGCCTGAATCTCCTCTTTCATCTCATAATCGTCCAGACGGAGCATCCCCGCGTCATCGGTCTCCGGCTCTCCGGGCAGCTTATCAAGAAAAAGACGGTTCATCTGCTCAATACATCCCTCGTGAAGCCCCGCCTCCTTCATCACTTTGTAAAGAAGGGAAATATAAAGCGGTACGATCGGGATCGCCGCACTCGACTGTGTGACAAGCGCCTTATTTACCGATATGTATGCCTTAAGCCCGATTTCTGCAAATTCTTTCGTCAGTTCCACAGAAGTATCATACAAATGCTTCTTTGCCTGTCCGATGCTTCCATCTTTGTAAATCGCATGTGTCACGACAGGGCCGATATAAGAATACGCAAGCGTTACCGCCCCCTCTTTGATCACGCCGGCGTCATGCAATGCACGGATCCATGCTTTCCAGTCCTCTCCGCCCATAACCTGCACCGTGGCGCGGATTTCATCCTCATCTGCCACCGGCACCGTCACTTCTTTGATCTCATTTGTCCGAAGATCAATGGTTTTATTCGTAAACGGTTCGCCCACCGTCTTAAGCACAGAGGAAACCGTAGTCCCATCCGGCATAGTACGCCTCGGAGCCGCCATACTGTATACGATCAGATCAACCTGTCCAAAATCATCCTTGATGCACTGGATCACGTCCTCCTTCATCTGTTCCGAAAAACCGTCACCGTTAAACGATTTCGCATAATATCCGTCCGCTGTCGCAAATTTCTCAAATGCTTTTGTGTTATACCATCCGGCTGTAGCAGTCCGTTTTCCATTTGACTCTCTTTCAAATGCCACACCGATCGTATCTGCCCCATAACCATATGTAACAGCAATGCGCGAAGCAAGGCCATATCCCGTAGAGGAACCGATCACAAGAACTTTTTTCGGCCCATCCGTCTTTCCGTGCTTCTTTGTGCATTCAATCTGTCTTCTCACACTCTCCTCACATCCTTTTGGATGCGCTGTCGTACATATAAATCCTTTTACTTTTGGTTCTACTACCATGATCTGCTCCTTCCTGTGCTTCCACTTGCGGTTACACATTAAACCTTTAGATTACATAAAATAATATCATAAAAAAATGAAGTACACTCCCTGCTATTACAAACAAATGAAACAAAGAATGCATGTACCGTTTCGTCTTTCCCAGTCCATACAAAACCGCACCGACTGTATAAGCCACTCCTCCGGTGACAAGAAAAACCATGCCGCCAAGCCCTAACACCTCGATCGTCGGTTTTATAAAAAAGATAATACACCAGCCCATGCCAAGATAACAGATCATGGACATCTTTTTATATTTTTCAAGGTCGATCGCTGTAAGGGCGGCCGCCGCCAGACAGCATGCCCATACGATCCCAAATACCGTAAACCCGACCGCCGGATGCTCCCTTCGCAGACCGGCAAGCGTGATTGGAGTATATGTACCGGCGATAAGAAAATAGATCGTACAATGATCAATGACCTGAAACACCTTTTTCGCTGTCTCGGATTTCAATCCGTGGTAAATACTCGACATTGTATAAAGTACTACCATTGTGGCACCATAAACTGCAGAGGCTGTCACCGCCCATGCATCCCCTTTCAGTGCCGAAAAGATCACACAAAGTACAAGCGCCGCGATCGCAAGCGCCCCGCCAACTATGTGCGAAACCATATTAAAGATTTCCTCCCCCTTTGTATAATCAGGGAGTTCTCTGTCTCTTAAGCGGGTACGTTTCATTTTCGTCTCCATTCCTGTGCATATCCTTTGCACCTGACAGGCACAAATTCAACAGTTCCCTATTTCCCCTCGTCCGACAGCACATGAAACAGCGCTGTTTTGTAAATGAGTACAATCCGGACGTCCCGGTCACAATAACGGTTCCGGATATATTCTGCAAGTTTGTAAAAATACATCACCACAAGCACACCGATCGCTATGGATTTAATTTCCACAATGACCGGCATCAACGAGAGCAGTAGCACTGCGATCGCAAATCCTACTGTCACGTAAAAAAAGATCTGGCTTATTTTCACGGAGAGCTGAACGGTACGGAGGAGGTTTAACAGCTTATCACTGAGATTGTCATCCGACACACAGTACAGATCGTGATAAATATCACAAAAGACATCCATACACTCTCTCCTGTCCATCTTGCAGCAGTATATTCTATATTTATTTCTCCCAAATTCCTTCTGAATCAGTTTCCCCAGAACACTCTTCACATTCTTTCTCCTTCGGTTTTTCTCCTTATCCTTATAGTATTCGCCCACATCTTGTTTCGTTATACATACAAGGAATAATGATTTCTAACAAAACCGGTAAACGGTGCTGCTTGTAAAAGTATCGCCTGCTTTTAACACACAGGATGTAAACGCAGGGACATTGATCGAATTGGGGAAAAACTGGGTTTCAAAGCACACACCTGTCCGCTTCGTATATTCCGTTCCGTTTTTTCCGTTCTCTTTCACGATCGAATTGCCTGTATAAAGCTGCATTCCCGGAAGATCGGTATACACCTCCATCCGGCGTCCTGTCGTCTCCTCAGAAAGTTCAGCGACTTTTTCCATTTTTCCGGCTTCTTTTTCCAACACAAAATTGTGATCATACCCACCGGCGACCTTAAGCGGCTCATAATCCGCCTCAATATCCTGTGCGATCGTTTTTTCCGCCCGGAAATCCATCGGCGTACCTGCCACATCAATAATATTGCCATTCGGGATGAGATCCTCACTCGTCTCGGTAAATCCATTTGCCCGAATCCAGACCTTATGATCTGTGATCGTCCCGCCATTATGGCCTTTTAGGTTAAAATACGAGTGATTCGTCATATTGCAGAGCGTATCCTGATCTGACTTCGCCTGATAAGATATTTTCAGTTCGTTGTCATCTGTCAGCGTATAGGTGACGCAGAGTTCCAGATTTCCCGGATACCCCTGCTCCATATCCGGACTGGTTCTCGAAAAGGAAACGCTGTTCTCCGTCGTCTCCGCCTGATACATCACTTTATTATAACCCGGTGTGCCACCGTGGAGATTATTCGCACCGTCATTTTTCTCAAGCTTGTATGTCACGCCATTTAACTCAAATTCCGCATTGCCGATCCGGTTGCCATGCCTTCCGATCAACGAGCCAAAAAAGCAGCCATTCTCCTCATACCCTGCCACATCGTCAAATCCAAGCACAACATCATCGAGCTTTCCGTTTTGATCCGGCACAAAAAGTCTTACGACATTGGCGCCAAAGTCAATAAGATCCGCCCGCATGCCATTTTTGTTTTCCAGTGTGAAGAGTGTCACTTCCTCTCCTTCTTTTGTCACCCCAAATTTCTCTGTCTTTACACTCACTGTTTCCATCCTCCTATTCTGAAATCTACTGATTTTCAATTTGATCTTATCATTTTCTGTCTATTCTCCGTCTGCGGTTTTCTCCGAAACAGGGCGAAGAGCGATCCCAAGCTCCTCAAGCTGCT
>JAMPFC010000101.1 GCA_023664685.1 Roseburia sp.
GAAATGTCTTGAACATCAGGTTAAACTGGCGGATTTCTGTAAAATTATGCTTTCCGCACGTCGGACATGCAATGTTGTTATCTGTGATAAATGTCTCCATCTTTTCATTGTCCCAGCCATCGACAGAGCCATCCAGTTCCATTCCTTTTTCCTCTGCAAAATTTTCGATCAGCTGGTCGGCGCGGAATCTCTCGTGGCACTCCTTACAGTCCATCAGGGGATCCGAAAAACCGCCAAGATGACCGGATGCCACCCACGTCTGCGGATTCATGAGGATCGCACAGTCCACACCGGTATTGTATTTATTTTCTTGGATAAATTTCTGCCACCATGCCTTTTTTACATTATTTTTAAGCTCTACGCCAAGATTTCCATAATCCCATGTATTGGCAAGACCTCCGTAAATCTCAGAACCCGGGTAAATAAAACCGCGTCCCTTCGCCAGTGCCACAATTTTGTCCATTGTCTTTTCCATAATCTTCTCACCTTTCTCGATAATTTTATGCATGTAAATTATTTTACTATTATTTGAACATTATTTCAACAACATTTCATTCCTTCTAAAATAATTTTTCTCGCCCTCTCAGCATCTTCCTGACCGAGTGCCTGTACGCCTGCCAGTGGATAGGAGATGCCAAGCTGTGTGTATTTTTTCTCCCCCATCGTATGATACGGAAGAACTTCCAGTTCCCGCAAAGAGGAAAATGAGCGGAGCATCCCGCCAAACTTCCGCAGCTGTTCTTCCCCATCCGTGATCCCCGGCACGATAACATGCCGGATCCGCAGTGCTGTCCCGGCGTCCGATACTGCCTTTCCAAATGCCGCCACCGGCCCCAAGTCCCGTCCGGTAAGTTCCTTATGGATCCCCGGATCCGCCGACTTGATATCAAGCATGATAAGATCTGTCAGGGAAAATAATTCTTCATATTGTCCCCTTTGTTGTTCCGAATAGCAGACCCCCGACGTATCCAGACAGGTCGCCACGCCTTCTTCTTTGAATTTTTTAAATAACCGGATCAGAAATTCAAGCTGCATCAGCGGTTCCCCGCCCGTCGCTGTCAAGCCGCCATTTTTGTAAAACGGACGGTTTCTCTCGTATTTTTCGTAAATTTCTTCCACAGACATCCGGCTTCCACCGCCCATTTCCCACGTATCCGGATTGTGGCAGTACCTACACCGCATCGGACAACCCTGAAAAAACACAACAAACCTCACACCCGGCCCGTCTACCGTCCCAAAACTTTCCAGTGAATGGATCTGCCCTGTCATCACTTCTTCCATTTGCCGCCTTACATCCCTTCATGAAACGTCCGGGCAATGACCTCGTCCTGCTGCTCTTTTGTCAGTTTGTTAAAATTCACCGCATACCCCGATACCCGGATCGTAAGCTGCGGATATTTTTCCGGATGCGCCTGTGCATCCAAAAGCGTCTCCTTTGTAAACACATTTACATTCAGATGATGGCCGCCCTTTTCCACGTAGCCATCCAGTAAAGCGACCATGTTATCGATCTGTGCCTCTGTGATCTCCATTATATCTTCCTCATTTCTATTTACTCTGCTATCTCGTTAAAAACCCAAAATCCGTTTACTCCTGCACGCCCTGACACCGCTGTGTCTTGATCAGCATTCCGCACATCCCGAATCTAGTTCAACCGCCAAATCTCCCATTCGGATTCCCTCGGAGAGATCCCCTTTTCCGAGTGCCTCCGGTACGATCGAAAACGTATTGGAAATGCCATCCTGCGAATATTTAAATGGCAGTTTTGCCACCGAACTAAGGCTCGCTACTGCGCCCGACTGGTCTCTGTTATGCATCGGGTTTGCCCCCGGTGCAAATGGCTCCCCGGACTTTCTGCCATCCGGCGTCGCACCGGTCGCCCGTCCATACACCACATTTGATGTGATGGTAAGGATCGAAGTGGTAGCGATACTTCCCCGGTACGTGTGATTTCCTTTGATATAACTCATAAAATCTTTCACGATGCCATAAGCCAGTTCATCCACTCGGTCATCGTCATTTCCATATTTTGGAAAGTCTCCCTCAACCTCATAATCAATCACAATCCCATCTTCATTCCGGATCGTCTTTACTTTGGCATATTTGATCGCAGAAAGCGAATCTGCCACAACCGAAAGACCGGCGATACCGGTAGCAAACCAACGGGTCACATTCCTGTCATGAAGAGCCATCTGAAGGCTTTCATAGCAGTATTTATCATGCATATAATGAATGATGTTCAGGGCATTGACGTACACCCCCGCAAGCCATTTCATCATATCTTGGAATTTGTCCATGACCTCCTCAAAATCAAGATATTCCGAGGTGACCGGCCGGTATTTTGGCCCGACCTGCTTTAAGGTTTTCTCGTCAACACCGCCATTGATCGCATAGAGAAGGCATTTTGCCAGATTCGCACGGGCGCCGAAAAACTGCATCTCTTTCCCGACACGCATCGAAGAGACACAACATGCGATCGCATAATCATCACCATGTGTCACCCTCATCAAATCGTCATTCTCATACTGAACCGATGAGGAGGCGATGGAGGTTTTTGCGCAAAACCGTTTGAAATTCTCAGGAAGCCTCACTGACCAGAGTACCGTAAGATTCGGTTCCGGAGCTGTCCCGAGATTTTCAAGCGTATGAAGATAGCGAAATGACATTTTTGTGACAAGCGTCCTTCCGTCAATCCCCATTCCCCCGATCGATTCTGTGACCCATGTCGGATCTCCCGAAAAAATGTCATTATAATCCGGCGTCCTTGCAAACCGCACAAGACGCAGCTTCATGATAAAATGATCGACAAATTCCTGAATCTCTTCCTCGGTAAAAGTTCCGTTTTTCAAATCCCGTTCCGCATAAATATCAACAAAAGTAGACGTCCGCCCCAGTGACATCGCAGCTCCGTTCTGCTGTTTGACAGCAGCCAGATATCCAAAGTATGTCCACTGGATCGCCTCCTTCACATTCTCCGCCGGCTTTGAGATATCACATCCATAAATCTCTCCCAGTTTTTTCAGTTCCTTTAATGCCTTGATCTGCTCCGAAAGTTCTTCCCGGTTTCGGATCACGTCGGAGTACATGATGGTTCTCGTCGTATTTTTCTGCTCTTCCTTATCCTCGAGCAGACGGTCTACCCCATAAAGGGCAACCCGCCGGTAATCCCCGATGATACGCCCTCTGCCATAAGCATCCGGAAGCCCGGTGATGATATGGCTCGAGCGGCAGCGGCGCATTTCCGGCGTATAGGCGTCAAATACCCCCGCATTATGCGTCTTCCGATGGACATTAAAAAATTCTGCCACCTCTTCATCCACTTTATAACCGTTGTCCTCACATGCCTGTTGGGCGGTACGGATTCCCCCATAAGGCTGAAAGGCACGCTTGAAAGGCTTATCCGTCTGCATACCGACGATCATTTCTTTCTCTTTGTCAAAATATCCCGCACCATGCGAGGTGATCGTCCCCACCACTTTGGTATCCATATCAAGAACACCGCCGGCCTCCCGCTCTTTGTCCGAGAGTTCCATAAACTGCTGCCACAACTCGGTTGTCCGTTTCGTGGGCCCCGCCAGAAAAGAACCATCCCCTTCGTATGGGGTATAATTCTTCTGGATAAAATCCCTCACATTGATCTCCTTCTGCCATACGCCGCCATTAAATGCTTCCCAAGCCTTCATCTGCTCCTCCTGTTTTTGTAATTTCTCTGAAACTCATTACCCGATCATAAATTTGATCTCAGCCTCACATGCCACTTTCCCGTCTACGGTCGCCACTGCCTTTCCGATTCCCATCGGACCCTTGCATTTAATGATCTCCGTCTCAAGGCGCAGTCTGTCGCCCGGCACTACCTGCTTGCGAAACTTTGCCTTATCAATCCCGCCAAAAAAGGCAAGCTTTCCCTTATTTTCTTCCAGACTGAGTACTGCAACGGCGCCGACCTGCGCAAGTGCCTCCACGATCAATACCCCCGGCATCACCGGCTGCACCGGAAAATGCCCCTGAAAGAAAGGCTCATTTACCGTGACATTTTTATAGCCGACTGCCTTTACGCCCGGTTCCATCTCCTCGATGCAGTCCACCAGTAAAAACGGATAGCGGTGTGGAATAATTTCTTTAATACCATTTACATCTAATAACATGTCTGTCTCCTTATCTTTTTATACAAAATTAGCGTTTATAAAACACTTGATCCTTAAAATGGCAAAAAAGGCACAAAAATGTGCCTTCGCACAAACATGTGCCTTCTGCTTCTGTTTATGCTTCATACGCCTTGAAAACAAGTGTTGCATTGTGGCCTCCAAAACCAAGTGAATTTGAAAGCACCACATTTACTTCCATGTCGATTCCCTCGCCCATCACGCAGTCAAGGTCGCACTCCGGATCTTTGTCCGTAAGCCCTGCATTTACATGCACATAATTGTCGTTGATCGACTTGATACATGCGATCGATTCCACTCCGCCGGCAGCACCAAGAAGATGGCCAACCATTGATTTTGTGGAGCTTATTTTACATTTATAAGCCGCATCGCCCATCGCAAGTTTTACCGCTCTGGTCTCAAACAGATCATTCATGTGGGTACTTGTTCCATGTGCATTGATATAGTCAATGTCCTCCGGTGCGATCCCCGCATCTTTCATCGCAAATTCCATCGCCTTGGCAGCGCCGCTCCCATCCTCTGCCGGGGATGTGATATGGAACGCATCATTTGTCGCACCGTATCCCGTAATCTCGGCATAAATCTTTGCCCCACGTTTCTTTGCATGCTCCAAATCCTCAAGTACAAGGATTCCGGCTCCCTCACCCATGACAAAACCACTGCGGTTTATATCAAATGGAATCGAAGCTTTTTCCGGATCCGTGGACAGCGAAAGCGCTGTCATATTCGTAAATCCAGATACACCAAGTTCTGTGATCGCGGCTTCTGCCCCGCCGGCTACCATCACATCCGCCTCACCATACTGCACCGAGCGGAATGCCTCACCGATGTTATGGTTTCCGGTCGCACAAGCTGTCACGATATTGATGTTCTTTCCCTTTAATCCAAGCTGGATCGCAATATTACCGGCCGCCATATTGGAGATCAGGGAAGGGATCATCAGAGGCGCTACACGCTTTGGCCCCTTATCGAGAAGCTTCTTATACTCCCTCTGCATACACTGCAGGCTTCCGATTCCGCAGCCCACACAGGTTCCCACCATAAACGGATCTTCCTGTTCCATATCGATCCCGCTGTCATCAAGTGCCTGTCTGGCGGCTGCCACTGCAAACTGGGCAAACCGTTCCATCCGCCTTGCCGACTTCGGATCCATATACTCTGTCGGATCAAAATCCTTCACCTCGGCAGCAAGCTTTGCCTTGTACTCTGTCGTATCGATCTGCGTCATCGGCCCGATTCCCACGACACCCTTTTTTACATTACTCCAAAATTCATCTACCGTATTCCCTATGGGAGTGACCGCCCCCATACCGGTTACGACTACACGTCTGCTCATTGAACAAATCCTCCTAAAAATTAAATCTGCTTTTTATATCCAAGTTCCATCCGAACAAAAACTCCTACATCGCAATGCCGCCATCGACACAAAGCACCTGCCCCGTAATGTATTTTGCTTTATCCGAGGCGAGAAATACGACTGCCTCTGCAACGTCCTCTACCTGTCCAAAGCGTCCGAGAGGAATCGTAGCTGTCGCTGTCTCTTTTACGGAATCTGACAAAACCTCTGTCATCTCTGTCTCGATAAATCCGGGAGCGATCGCATTTACTGTGATATTTCTGGAGGCGAGTTCTTTTGCAGTCGCCTTCGTAAGACCGATCACACCCGCTTTGGAAGCCGAATAATTTGCCTGCCCCATATTTCCGGTCACTCCGGATACAGAGGCAATATTGATAATCCGTCCGCTTCTCTGCTTCATCATCGGACGGGTCACAAACTTAACACCGTGGAACGTACCGGCAAGATTCGTCTGGATCACGCTCTGGAACTCCTCCTCCGACATTTTCATGATCAGGTTATCTTTTGTGATCCCGGCATTATTTACAAGAATATCGATTCTTCCGTATTCTTTTACGATACCGGCATAAAACTCTTTTGCCGCCTCAAAATCGCTGACATTGCACTGGAGTGCCGCCGCTTTCCCGCCGGCCTCCTCGATTTCTTTTACCACACCAGCCGCCCTCTCGGCGGAACCATTATAATTTACGATCACCATCGCGCCCTCTCTCGCCAGTGCAAGGGCAATCCCTCTGCCGATCCCGCGTCCGGCTCCTGTTACAACTGCAATCTTATCTTTTAACATCACTCTGATCCTCCAATCCCATTTACTTCAATGCCTCTATGACCGCATCCATCTCTTCGATCGTTCCGACGCTGTAAGTCGTCAGCTCTTTCCCGATCGCTTTACTGATCTTTTTATTAAAACCTGCCAATGTGCGGCCCGGCCCAAGTTCGATAAATGTATCTACGCCATCTGCCACCATCCGCTCGACGGACTGCTGCCAACGCACAGAAGTCGATACCTGTTTTACAAGAAGCGGAAGAATGTCCGCCTGCTCTGTAATATATTCCGCTGTCGCATTTGCCACATATGGAATCTCCGGCTTCTTTATCTCAATTTCATCCAAAACCGCTTTTAATTTAGTTCCCGCTCCCTTTAACAGATCCGAGTGGAACGGACCGCTCACGTTGAGCATGACCGTGCGTCTCGCCCCGGCTTCTTTGCATTTTTGGGCGCCCTCTTCCACCGCTTCTTTCTTTCCCGATATAACGATCTGGCCCGGGCAGTTGTAGTTTGCCACCTGAACCTCATCGATCCCGCGGATCGCCTGCTCGATCTCTGCAGCATCTAATCCCATGACCGCCGCCATGCCGCCGACTCCCGTCGGAACCTCCTCCTGCATGAAAATACCACGTTTGCGGACTGCCTTTGCCGCATCGATCGCATCCATCGAGCCTGCCGCCACAAGCGCACAGTACTCACCAAGACTAAGACCTGCCGCCACATCCGGACGGATCCCCGACCGGTCACGCAAAACCTCCATGATCGCCACACTCGTCGTCAAAAGCGCTACCTGCGTAAATTCTGTAATATCAATATCTTCATTTTCCTCAAAGCAAAGTGCTTTCAGATCAAGCCCTACTGCCTCGCTCGCCTTATCAAATATCTCCTTTGCAATCGGAGAATTTTCATAAAATTCTTTTCCCATTCCAACTTTTTGTGCGCCCTGTCCGGGGAATACAAATGCAATCTTACCCATACTTTTCCTCCATTTGATCAATCCATTTATGTATTAACAGCTTCTTACACATAACTTCAACACCAAGAGCAGAACAATCCTGCTGATGGTGTCATAAAAAACCCATATTTTGAAATGGTGGCTGTCGACACACGCTTTGATGCGAATGTCTACAGCCACACCATTTCACTCGTTTCATAAATCACATTATAAGTCACAGACCAGACAATCCGGACTGTAACCGCTCTGATGTAAACAAAAGTGTAACACTTACTCTACACCTTTCTCCTTTAAGAAGTTGATTACATCGCCTACAGTATTAATACTCTCCAAATCATCTGTAGGGATCTCTACATCATACTCTTCCTCAAGAGCCATGATCAATTCGTAAAGGTCCAAAGAGTCTGCTCCCAAATCATCTTTGAAGGAAGAAGCCTCCGTGATGCTGTCTGCATCCACACTCAACTGATCTGCGATAAGTTCCTGCATTTTTTCTAACATGATTATTTCTCCTTTTTTTCCAGCCCGGACTGGTCTCATCCGCCATCACGATAAATCATTATGTAAGATGCACCCCGGACTAAATATTCTTTTCAATTTTCTCAACTACTTGAGTTATTCAGTATTTTACAGTATCTTATGATGTTTGTCAAGCAGGATACGAGTTACGTTTTGACATTATATTTTAAAAACAAAAAACACCGCAGAACTTATGATTCTACGGCATAACCCCCGGCAGCACCGCCGGACTGCGCATTGCAAGAAAAAAAGCTTCGAAAGGGACTTGAACCCTCGACCCCTTCATTACGAGTGAAGTGCTCTACCGACTGAGCTATCGAAGCA
>JAMPFC010000102.1 GCA_023664685.1 Roseburia sp.
CCAAGCTCCTCAAGCTGCTTTTCATCTACCGTCCCCGGTGCCTCCGTCAGCGGACAGGAAGCATCCTTTACTTTCGGGAATGCGATCACTTCACGGATATTATCTTCCCCCGCCATCAACATGACCAGACGGTCAAGGCCATAAGCAAGTCCGGCATGCGGCGGAACACCATAACGAAATGCATTCAGCAAAAATTCAAACTGCTCATGCGCCTCCTCTTTCGTAAATCCGAGGCACTCAAACATCTTTTCCTGTATATCGTTCTGATGGATTCTCACCGAGCCGCCGCCTAACTCCGTTCCGTTCAGTACGATATCATATGCCTTCGCACGGACTCTCCCCGGCTCCGTATCAATATATTCCAAATCTTCTTCCATCGGCATCGTAAACGGATGATGCATCGCCTGATAGCGTCCCATTTCCTCGTTATACTCAAGAAGAGGAAATTCTGTCACCCAGAGGAAATGATACCGTCCCGGTTCGATCAGCTCCAGACGTTTTGCAGCCTCGAGACGAAGATTTCCGAGAACATCATAGACGATCTTATTCTGGTCAGCCGCAAAGAGAAGCAGATCCCCCGGCTCGCCTTTCATCGCTGTCACAAGGGCATTTAATTCCTCTTCCTTCATAAATTTGGCAAAGGACGATTTATAACTTCCATCCTCATTCACACACAGATAGGCAAGTCCTTTTGCCCCATATTCTTTGGCAAACTCCACGAGGGAATCAATCTTTTTACGCGGCATCGCAGCCTGTCCTTTGACATTGATCCCGCGGACGGAACCACCGTTTTCAATCGCTCCGGCGAATACACCAAATCCGCATCCTCTCACGGTCTCCGTCACATCCGTCAGTTCCATCCCAAACCTCGTATCCGGTTTATCCGAGCCAAAACGATCCATCGCCTCCTGCCATGTCATCCTTGCGATTGGAAGCTTAACATCAATATCAAGAATCTCTTTAAATAATTTCTGCAGGAGACGCTCATTTACCTCAATGACATCGTCAATGTCCACAAAAGAAAGTTCCATATCGATCTGTGTAAATTCCGGCTGGCGGTCTGCCCTGAGATCCTCATCACGGAAACATTTTACGATCTGAAAATACCGGTCATATCCCGAACACATCAAAAGCTGCTTAAAAAGCTGTGGGGACTGCGGAAGCGCATAAAAATTCCCCGGGTGGACGCGGCTTGGCACAAGATAATCCCTCGCGCCCTCCGGCGTACTCTTTGTGAGCATCGGCGTCTCGATCTCGAGAAATCCCTCATCGGCAAGAAACTGCCTCGTCAGCGTAGCGACCCGGCTTCTCATCAAAAGATTCCGCTGCATATCCGGCCGCCTCAGATCCAGAAAACGGTAACGCAGGCGAAGATCATCTTTACTCCGCATATTTTCCTCGATCGGAAATGGCGGCGTCTCAGACTCCGACAAGATCCGGATCTCTTTTGCTCTGATCTCGATCTCACCAGTCTTTAAATTCGGATTCACAGCTCCGGAACGGTTTTCCACGACGCCAGTCACCGCAGCCACATATTCCGCACGGAGTTTTGCCGCCTTTTCAAACCCTTCTTTTCCGGTGTCGCTCTCCTCAAAAATAAGCTGTATCAGCCCAGAGCGGTCTCGCAGATCCACGAAAATAATACCGCCTTTGTTTCTGCTCTTTTGCACCCATCCCATAACCGTTACGGTCTGTCCGACGTATTCTGTCGTAAGCTCCGCACATCGGCAGGTGCGCTTCAAGCCTTGCATTGATTCTGCCATTTCTTCCTCCATTTTCTACTCTGCAAAAAATTCCTGAATCTCCTCATAGCCATCCTTTGAAAGCTGTTCTTTCTGGAATTTCTTATTTTTCTTCATGATATTTACACTGACCTTATATCCCGCTTCCCTCTCTTTTTCTGCTTTCTCAAGCACCTCTTTCATAAGTTCCGGAGACGCCTTCTTGTCGATCAGATATGCTTTTTTCTTCGCCGCGGACGGAATCTGGAAATCTCCCTCCAGAAGAAGCATAACGATCCGCTCAAAACCAATGGAAAAACCGCACGCGCACGTATCGCTTCCGGTAAATTTCCCGATCATCTCATCATAGCGGCCTCCGCCGCCGACCGAACCGCCGAAACCATCCATCGAAATCTCAAAGATCGGCCCGGTATAATAACTCATGCCCCGCACAAGCGTCGGGTCAAAGACAATTTTAAAATCAGCAGTCTTGATCTCATCAACAACCGTGATGATCGTCTCCATATCCTCCGCTGTCCCTTCTTCCAAACAGTCTCCGAGGACTTCTTTCAGATAGCGGATTCCCTTGATGTCATTCGTCACCTGATCAAACAGTTCCCCGCACCGCTCGACCGATTCCGTTTTATAACCGGCTTCTAAAAGTTCGGATTTTACACCGTCCATCCCGATCTTGTCCATCTTATCCAGAATGATAAAAACATTGTCATACTCCCCGGCTTCAAACCCGCAATAAGCAGCCATTGCCTTCAAAATCTTCCGGTTATTGATGCGGATCGTAAAGTCCTTAAAATCCAATTTCCCGAGAAGTGTCGTCGTGGCAAGGATCAGTTCGATCTCAGCCAGTATAGATGGCTCGCCGAGAATATCGATATCGCACTGCATAAACTGGCGGAAACGTCCTCTCTGGGGCCTGTCTGCCCGCCACACATTTCCCATCTGCAATGCCTTAAAGGGAGCGCCAAGTTCATTCGCATGATTCGCATAATAGCGGGACAACGGAACGGTCAGATCATATCTGAGTCCGCTGTCCACCAGATCCGCCTCACACTCCGCAGTATCCAGTTTGAGTTTCTCTCCTCGTTTTAATATCTTAAAGATCAGTTTTTCATTTTCTCCGCCCTGCTTATTTGACAGGCTTTCAATGTGTTCTACACATGGCGTCTCAATCGATGAAAAACCAAATGTTCCATAAGTCTCCTTGATCAGCCGGATCACGTAATCACGGATCTCCATCTCCCGCGGCAGGATATCTTTCATCCCTGTGACCGGTTTTTTCTTTAATGCCATCTTTGCCCTCCATTCAAAATCGTCTCTTTCTCTCGATCATTTCATCTATTCTACTTATGTAGTCATCTACACTTTTTACATTCTCGACGCGCTCCATCCGGTTCTCCCCATGAAATACATATTTAGAGGAACCGCCGCTTCCAAGCGCCAGTATCGTCTGCATCTCCTCCATGATAAAAATATTATACAGGCATTCCTTACCGGGCTTTGCATACGCCACATTTTCCTGATTGGTATTCCTTGTCGTCGCCGCCTTATTTTTCTGGCGGTACATGTAATACGGTTCATATCCGTGTTCCATGCAAAACTTCTGCGAATAATCCTGCATCTGTGCGATACCGCGATCTTCCCGACGGATTTCTCCGCCGCTCTCTAACTGCTTCCGGCGCATCTGCGAAGCCCTCTTTATAACAAGCGTATGGATCGTGATGCTGTCCGGGTCAAACTCCTCCACTTGTGAAAGCGTTCTGGCAAAGTCCTCCATATCCTCCTCTGGCAGCCCGGCGATCAAATCCATATTGATGTTATCAAAGCCAAGCTTCCTTGCCATAGCAAATACCGTCCGGATCTCATCCGTCGTGTGCTTTCTTCCCAGAAGATCAAGGGTATGCTGCTTCATGCTCTGCGGATTGATGGAAATACGGGACACGCCATACTTTTTCATCAACCTTAATTTCCCCTCGGTGATACTGTCCGGACGCCCTGCCTCTACTGTAAATTCAAGGCTCGCCTCCATCGGCAGATATTTTTGTATCATCGACAGCAGTCTCTCAAACTGTGCCTCGCCTAACGACGTCGGCGTTCCGCCGCCGACATAGACCGCCTGAAGTTTTCGATCCGCATACTGTTCTGCTGCAAATTTGATTTCTTTCTGCAGCGCATCCAGATAATCATCCACTTTATCCGCATACTGCCTGAGCGGATACGAAGAAAAAGAACAGTAAGCACATATGCTCGGACAAAACGGAATCCCGATGTAGATACTGATGCTGTTCTCATGATCGATCCCGGCAGTGAGCATAGCCTCTTTCTTTGCCACATGCAACGCAAGCGCCGCTTTTTGACTGCTGCACATATACTCATTCTGGAGAATCTCCCGGATTTTTTCCTCCTCCGTTCCCTCCATGAGCATCCGAAGCGGGATCTTTGCCGGGCGGATGCCGGTAAGTATTCCCCAAGGCAGCTTTTTTCCGGTGTATCCGGCAAGAAATCCATAAACTCCTTTTTTTACCTCGTTTTTTGTATAAGGCGCCGGAAAATATTCTTCATACTCTTTTATGCCATCGATCTCCCAACAGACGGAAAATCCCTCTTTGCCAGCCCATTCCTCCCTTTGCTGCACGATGCAGTTTTTTTCAGGGCAAAATGCCTGAGCCAGCGCTCTCATATCGTAAGAAAACTCATTGTCTTTAAGTGTGATCTGAATCATACTGTATCCTTTTTCTCAGCCCCAAAATCCCGGCTGTCCGCCCGCATACGGATTATTCTCTTTCTCATATCCGATCGTGGTCGCAGGCCCGTGTCCCGGAAATACTTTTACCTCATCCGGAAGGGTCAGGACTTTTTTTTGAAGGGACTGGATCAGTGTGTTTCCATTTCCAGTCGGAAGATCCGATCTTCCGATCGACTCGAGAAACAACGTGTCCCCGCTAAAAAGAAGCGCCTCCTCTTTCATGTAATAACAGCAGCTTCCGCCTGTATGTCCCGGCGTATGGAGTACCGTAAATGTCATTCCTGCCGACTCATATTCCTGTCCATCCTTCAAAAACACATCCGCAACAAGGCTCACAGCTCCTGCGCCCGATATCGCAGACACATTCAGTCCGGTATCCTCTAACAGCTCTTTCTCCTTGTCCAGTATGCATAAACGTCCGCCAAGTTCCGACATCAGGTCAGAAACTCCCATGATATGATCAAAATGCCCATGCGTGAGAAGGATATCCTCCAAAACCAGACCGCTGTCCTTTATAAATTTTGCCAACTGCTTTCCATTGTCGCCGGGATCGATCACAACACACTGGCTGCTCCCCTCCCGTCGCACGATGTAACAGTTTGTACTCACTCCGCCTACAACAGCAGAATCAATACAAATTCCATTTATCTCCATATTCTCCTCCTTATTTGCATCGCAAGTTGCATCAGCAACTTGCTAATAAGTCAGCCATGACTTATTTATCCATTTGTCCGTCGCTCAATGTCTATGACACTCTCCACCGCCCGCAGTTTTTTCACCAACTTATTCAACTGTTCTACACCTTTCGTCTCAAAGCCGACTACAATCGTAGCCTTCTCTTGTTTGGTCGTTCGGATGTTCATCGACTTCACATCGATTTCATTTTCCGTAAAGATTTTTGATACATCCAAAAGCACGCCACTACGGTTGTAGGAATAGATAACGATCTCTACTGGATAGTATTCCTGATTCTTCTTCGCCTCCGGACTCCACTCTGCTTCGATCAAACGGTTTCTCTCCTCAAGCGGAAGATGTATCATGTTCACACAGTCTGTCCGGTGGATCGACACCCCTCTTCCCCTCGTGATAAATCCTACGATCTCATCTCCGGGAACTGGATTGCAGCAACGGGAAAAACGAACCGCAAGGTCATCCAGCCCCTCCACGATAATGCCGCTTTTGTTCTTTGACTCCTTCTCAGGGCCAAACGCAGCCTCTTTCGCCGCCTTTGCTTCCTTCGCACTTTCAATGACCTCTAAAACCTGCTCATCCGATACGATCCTCTTATTTTTCTTGTCGTATTCGTACTGCAGTTTATTGATAACTTGGCCTTCCTTCAAACCGCCATGACCGATGGCGGCATAAACAGAATCCCAATCTTTAAAACCATACTTCCGCTTACACGCATCGGTATATTCCGGTTTTAGCAGAAGATACAGATCGATCCCTTTCGACTTCGCATACTGGGCAAGAAGTTCCTTGCCCCGAACGATGTTCTCCTCCTTAAACTCGGTACGGAACCACTGGTTGATCTTATTTTTTGCCTGCGTACTCTTTGCAAGCGAGAGCCAGTCACGGCTTGGCCCCTTACTGTTTTGGGAAGTCGTGATCTCGATCCGGTCACCATTCCGGATCTGGTAATCCAAGCGGACGAGATTTCCATTTACCCTCGCCCCCACCATTTTATTTCCTACTGCTGTATGGACTGCATAGGCAAAATCGATCGGCGTCGACCCCGCCGGCAGCGTCTTCACATCCCCATTTGGGGTAAAACAGTATACACTGTCAGAAAACAGGTTCAGGTCGCTCTTGATCAAACTCAAAAATTCTTTGTTGTCAGACATATCCCTCTGCCACTCAAGAATCTGCCTGAGCCATGCCATTTTTGCCTCTTCGTTCTCGACGCTCTCCTCGCTTCCCTTGCTCTCTTTATATTTCCAATGTGCCGCGATCCCGTATTCCGCTGTCTTATGCATCTCGTACGTCCGGATCTGTATCTCAAATGGCTGACCATTCGGACTGATGAGCGTCGTATGCAAAGACTGGTAATGATTGGCTTTTGGCATCGCTATGTAATCCTTAAACCTCCCCGGAATCGGTTTGTACATCTCATGAATGATTCCAAGGGCGGTATAACACTGCTGCTCGGTATCGACAATGATCCGAACCGCAAACAGATCATAAATCTGCTCAAGCGTCTTATCTTGATTCACCATTTTCCGGTATATGCTGAATAAATGCTTCACTCTTCCGTCGATCGTCGCATCGATCCCTGCCTCCTCGAGATGTTCCCTCACCTCTGCCATGATATCCTTGACAAAAGTCTCCTTCCTCACACGCATATGGTTAAATTTGTCTGTGAGTTCATGGTAAATATCGGGTTCGAGATATTGAAGTGACAGGTCGTCCAACTCTACTTTTACTTTGGAAATACCGAGGCGGTGTGCGATCGGAGCATAAATATCCATTGTCTCCCTCGCCTTTTCCTTCTGCTTCTCCGGTTTCATAAACTGCAGCGTCCGCATGTTATGGAGCCGGTCTGCCAGTTTTATAATAATGACACGGATATCCTTTGCCATCGCAAGGAACATCTTCCGGAGATTTTCCGCCTGAACGTCCAGTTTGTCCGCTGAATAACTGAGCTGTGTCAGCTTGGTAACGCCATCCACTAAAAGAGCGATCTCCTCACTGAACAACTCCGTGATCTCCTCGACGGTGTATTTCGTATCCTCCACCACATCATGGAGAAGACCGCCTACGATCGTCTCCTTGTCCATGTCGATCTGGGCAAGAATGATCGCCACGCAGACCGGATGGATCAGATATGGCTCACCGGATTTGCGCTTCTGGTCTTTGTGAGCTTCCTTCGCAAGTTCATATGCTTTTGTAATAATTACAAGATCGTCCTCCGGATGATCCGTAAGAATGATTTTCTTCAAAACCTCAAACAAAATATCGGGATCCGTAAAACTCGGGGGGATGATGTCTTGGGACAGTTCACCCGTATCAAATTTTTCGATCAGTCCACTCTGTCTGTCCTCTGCCATAACTGTCAGCCCCCTTTTCTTATCAGTTTCGTGACGATTATTATAATTATATAAGAAAAACCGTGAAAATGCAACTGCCAACGTAC
>JAMPFC010000103.1 GCA_023664685.1 Roseburia sp.
GACCGCGTTGGGCGGCTATCAGAGTGTAAATGATTATATCGTGCCGGGGGGGAGGATTTATGAGCAGAGGGAATATATTTATAATGCTCTGACAGATATCCCGGGTATAAGCGCGGTAAAACCGAAAGCAGCCTTTTATCTGTTCCCGAAAATCGATGTGAAGAAGTTTAATATTTCAAATGATGAAAAATTTGCGTTGGATCTTTTGCGGGATAAGAAAATACTGCTCATACATGGAGGCGGTTTTAACTGGCAGACGCAGGATCATTTCCGGATCGTATATCTGCCGAGAGTCGAGGTTTTGAAAGAGGCGGTCGGCAAAATCGCTGATTTTTTGGAGTATTATCATCAGTAAGAGCTGTGTTTTTATGCAAAAGTAAAAAAGATTGGAGAAATCTGGAGAAAATTGTCTATTTTAGGTGGACAAACTCCAGATTTTATCATATAATAGAAATATAAGTAAGAAAATGACTGGAGTGTATAGGCTTGAATGAAGAGAATATATTGACCGGGGATTAATTTCAAATACAGTTTTATATGGGATGTCCTCGCATAGTCTGCTTTTTGATACGGGGATTATCTATGCTATATTTTGTATAAGAAAGCAGTAACAATATATAAAAAGCGTGTGGGTGAAGGGAAAGTTTTTGTAGAGCAAAGTACAGGGGAGAGATATTTTGCTGATAAGTAAAAGACTGAGACGGGAATACATTTTATTCTCTCTCAGTCTTTTACCTTGTTTTAGGGGGACTCCCCCCTATATATAAAAGCAGTGGGGCGGGTGTATCAATACCCCACACGCTTTCCGCTTTTTGTTATGTAACCCGTGATCCGTTTTGCCTTGTAATCTGCTTTTTTACGCGAATCCGGAACAGCCGGATCCGTAGGATCATAGTTGATGCTTCCTGTTGTTTTGATAACAGGAGCCTTGCCAAGAGGCCCGGGCTTGGAAGCGTTCCCTTTGGAAATCTTGACAGGAGTACCAGTAGATGCATAGTCATAAACCCATTTTGCATCCGCTACCGTCATCCGGATACATCCGGCAGAGGCAGGGGAGCCAAGACGGTTATATCTGGCAGAAGGAAGTGCATAATGGGATTTGGCACTGACAGCGATCGCATGGAAATAAACATTTCCTACGATGTGGGTTGCCCATCTTGCCTGTAAGATACGTCCATCCGGCTCATACATTTCCTTGAGCGTATATTTTACGGAAGTACCGTTTGTGCAGATGGAATAATTGCCAAGCGGTGTGTATGAGGAATCGGGATTTAAACCGCTGGTTCCTGCATTTGTCCAAATATCGCTTCCTACCGAAACAGCGCATGTCTTGATCGGAATATCGTATTTTTTTGTCTCCTCATTATAGAGATAGATCGTAACTGCACAGGCGGCACGGTTTACCTCGATCGTAAAGCGGTTTGTATGGGAACCGCTGCTCTTTTTCAGATTTAATATTTTGGTCAGATCCGTTTGTTTTTCGTTGTTGATATAGTAAAATTTGTAGGTTTTACCGGCGTATTTTTCATAGAACCAGCCATTCTTTCCCATATCCTTCTTGCGGAGAGTGTAAGTCTCCTCATTTAAAAAGACTTTCTTTCCCCATGTTGTATAACCGTAAACTTTTACTTTAAATTTTCCGGTATCTTTATTTTGTACTTTGAGGGTTACTTTTGTTTTGCCCGCTGTTCCTTTTACCGTATAAGCACCGGTTTTTTTGGTCTTATTTCCAGTTATTTCGTAAAGAACAAAGTACACTTTTTTGATGTTGCCGGGAATGTAAGCATTGCTGAGCTTGTAAACACAGGAGGCATTTTTTTTCTTTGTAACAGAAAGAGTTCCACCACGCGCCCGCTCGTCTGCCAGAGCAGTTGTGCTTAACGTATAGGTCTGTCCGTTGTTGTCAGTCAGAGTGGCAGTGATCGTGTAAGCATCCAGTAAATAGCCGAGTTTTTTTAATGTAACCTCCGAATAGTACTCGCTGCCATCGGCTTTTTTCTTTGTTCCGCTTACGGTAGCGATTTTCCGGCCCTTGCTGTTTGCAAGTGTAAAGGAAACTTTTTTGACTCCATAAGCATTTTTTAATCCTGTGAGCGAGATGGCAAATGCTTTTTTCTTTTCCAGTGCTTTTGTCTTTTTTGCAGCCAGAGATGTAATAACCGGCTCGACTTTGTAGGTCGTGCTTGCCAAAGTCTGTCTGTTTCCGGTTGTTTCATTTTCGATCACGAGTTTGGCGTTCCAGTCCCCATATGCTGTGCCGGCCTGTGTGATATCGGCAGAAAAACTCATGCCGCCTTCGGTAAATGGTGTTTTGGCAACGATCGCTTTCGCGGCATTTTCATCACTCCCTGCGGGCCATGCCATCACGGAGACGTTTTTATTCTTTCCCGGAATGACGACATCACCGGCAGCTTCGGACGAAGTGACAGTAACCGTGCGTGAAGTACTAGCGGAGTCATCGCCGATGCTCATGGCGAGTTTGTCCGTGTGCAGGGAAAAGTCACAGGTTCCTGCCGAAATTGTGGTGTTTCCGATCAAAATATTTACTGTATACGTATCATAGACGTTGTTTAGTGCTTCCAGTGAAAATGTTCCTGTATAAGTATTGTTGGTACAGTTTTCTGCTGTCAGGTCAATGTGGTTTTGAAGGGCAGCCGCTTGTGTTCCTGCCTGATTCACCTGAAGCGTCAGGGAATTTGTCTGGGTCAGATCGATTCCGCTTACTGAGTAGCTGCATTCGCCTGTTGCACGGTTTACGGATATACTGGCAGAGTGTTGTGCCGCGTCTGCTGAAATGCATGGAAATCCGATCATAAGGAACAACATGGCAACGAGTGCAAAAAGATATTTTGTAATATGTATTTTTCCTTTCATTTCATACCATACCTCCATATTATTCTGCTTTACATTTCAGTATCACATGTTTTTATGATTTTGTCAAATAGAAAAATCATTTTTTAAGGGGAAATTCCATAGAAATAAAATAGAAATAAAATCGGAAAAACTTCTTGCCAAAAAAGGGAAAGTGTGATAACATATCATTTGTTATGGCTCCTTGGTCAAGCGGTTAAGACATCGCCCTTTCACGGCGGTAACACGGGTTCGATTCCCGTAGGAGTCATTGTGAATCTTCGATTCGCAAGACAAGTTTACTCCGTAAACTTGTGGGCAATGGCGAAATTAGGAACTCACAAAGCAGGTTTGCAAAGCAAACTTGTGGGAGATGATGAAACTAGAGGTTTGCAAAGCAAGACAAAAATTCTTGCATATATCATATCTTTATGGTATATTATGTATTGATGGCGACATAGCCAAGTGGTAAGGCGTGGGTCTGCAACACCCTGATCACCAGTTCGAATCTGGTTGTCGCCTCTTAAGAAAATGCTTTTATTTGCTTGATTAAGCAGATGAAGGCGTTTTTTACTTAGAGGGCAATGTGCTGAGAAGTGATTTGGAAATTTTGAAGGGAGGGGCCGCAAATGGAAACGATGATCGTTCTTGCAGAAAGCAAATTGTTTTATCAGATCGTAAACTGGATCGATCTTGTGCTTGGGATTGGGCTTTGTTTTTTTGCCAGAAGGCTGAAACTAAAAGTGACAGCGGGGATCGTCGGGATTTATATGGGTGCAGAGATCGGACTGTGGTTTGGACTGCTTATTGTTGACCGTCCGGTGGCGGCTGTTGTAGGAGCAGTGGGAGGTGCGCTTTTATTTGCCTCGGTAAATTGGGGAGTCTCCCGGGGTGAAAATCTGATTCTTGGATTTGTGGCAGTGAGCAGAATGATGTTTACGGTCATCAGTGAAGTTGCTTATATGGGCCACGCTGATTTTGAATTGTTGTATGCCGCTTCGATCAATCTGGTGATGTCCGCGCTGGCAGGGATCGTGGCAGCGGTCATTTTGCATTTTCGGAAAGAACTCCACATGTGCCTTTACCGCTGTCTTTGCTCACTGATCGGAACCGGATGGAGTTTAGGCGGGCTGTATTTTATGGTAAAATCAATGGATTATATTTCAAATGATCTCAAGAAGTTTTCCAATCCGGTTGATTTTCTTCTTCCCCTGATCAAGCTGGAGTTTGAAGAAGATTATGGTTTTCTTGGCGGCGCAGTACTTGGCGCAATGCTTTTGATGATGGTTTTTCATGTTTGGAGGTCATCTGCTGTACAGACGGAGGAATGATCTGCATGTAAGGGAAATGCGTTTTTCAGTCGTCTTTCTCCGTTCTTGTGATCAGCAGTAAGGCGATCAGAAGAATGCCGACGATGAGAATGATCGTTTTGTACTTATTAAAATAGAAGAAAAAGATTTCCCGGTAATTATAAAAATAGTAGCCGAGGCAGAGCAAAAGGCTGTTCCAGACTGTGATGCCGATGGTGGAAAAAAGCGCATAGGTGGAATAAGATTGTCCGCACGCACCTGCTACGAAGGCGATGTAGGTGCGGCAGATCGGGATGACCCGCCCGATGCAGACAGCGAGACGCCCCCGGTCTCCAAATGTCCGATAGGAGGCGAGGATTGGTTTTTTTGTCGAAGGAAAGCGCTGCATGATCTTTTCGAGCATTGGCGAGCCGCCATAGCGCCCGATGGCATAGATCAGACTGGTTCCAATCAGTCCGGCGGCACTGCTGTACAGGATCAGGAGCGGGAGGGAAAAACCGGTTCCTGCGCCGAAAGCTCCCGCAAAGGGGAGGACAAGTTCACTGGAAATGGGGAAGCAAGCATATTCGAGAGCGATAAGAAGGATGATCGCGGGAATCCCATAGGATTCGATCCAAAGCAATAATTGATCCATATTTTTTTCTGTTCCAAAGAGTTTTATTTATATATATGGAAGAAAAAATGAAAAAATGTCGCCGCCGGGTGATTTTATTGACGAAGTGTCATTAACTTGCTATAATAAATTTCATACGTTGCAGTAAGAGAAAGCAGAGGAAGAGAGGATTGGAACACGATGCGATGGAGAGTTGTTTTGGTGATCATGATGGTGTGCCTGACATTGGGCCTATGTTATTTTGCGTCTGAGTCAGAGGCGGCGTCTGCTTATCAGATCAGGATCAACAAACAAAAAAATACAGTGACCGTTTATAAATACAGCGATGGAGAATACGAGCCATACAAGGCGTTTGTCTGCTCGACGGGAAAAGCAACGCCGCTTGGACGTTTCCGCATTTATCAGAAACACCGTTGGCGTGCGCTTGTAGGTCATACATATGGTCAGTATTGCAGCCGGTTTACAGGCCCGATCCTGTTCCATTCCGTATGGTATCAGCGCCCAGACCCCGCAACGATGCCAAATGGGGAGTTTAATAAGCTAGGGACGACAGCGTCGCATGGATGCATCCGTCTGAGTGTGCGGGACGCCAGATGGATCTATAAGAACTGTTCGATGGGGACGCCGGTTATCGTGTACCGCTCGGAGGATCCGGGGCCGCTCGGGAAACCAGAGAGTATCCGGCTTCCCAAAGGAAAGGGATACGATCCGACCGATCAATGGAGTAAGGGAAACCCATACAATAAGAAGAAACCGAAAATCACCGGGGCGAAAAACTGGACGATCACGTATGGAGATCAGGCATACGACTGCTTGAAAGGAGTGCGGGCAAAAAACACAACGGGTTTTCGGGTAGATGAGAAAATCCGGGTTTCGATCCGTTACCGGGCGGAGCGTGCCGGTTCGTATCGGAAAGTAAAAAAGGTAGATACAACGAAACCGGGATATTACCGGATCACATACCGGCTCACAGATGAGCTTGGCAGAAAAGCAGAGGTTACGGTGACTCATAGAGTGAAACAGAAACCGGCAGAACCTGTAGAGGATCAACCTGTGGAGGGTCAGCCTGTAGAGGCTCAACCTATAGAGGTTGTGCCTTCAGTCACACCGCCGGTAGAAAGCGGAACGATCATAACGAGCTAGAAATGGAGGAAAATCAATGAAATCATCATATAATCCAAAGGAGATTGAAAAGAAGTGGCAGAAAATATGGGAGGAGGAAAAGGCATTCCGGGCGACCGATGACTTTTCAAAACCAAAATACTATGCGTTGGTAGAATTTCCCTATCCGTCTGGGCAGGGACTTCATGTAGGTCATCCGAGACCATATACAGCACTTGATATCGTGGCAAGGAAAAAAAGGATGCAGGGATACAATGTACTCTACCCGATGGGATGGGATGCGTTTGGGCTTCCGACAGAAAACTATGCGATCAAAAATAACATACACCCAAAACAGGTTACAAATAATAATGTGGCAAGGTTCAAGGCACAGTTACAGTCTCTGGGATATTCTTTTGATTGGGAGAGAGAGGTCAACACGACCGATCCGGATTATTATAAATGGACACAGTGGATCTTCCTTAAATTGTTCAAAGCGGGGCTTGCCTACAAATCCGAAATGCCGATCAACTGGTGTACCTCCTGTAAGTGCGGCCTTGCCAATGAAGAGGTGGTAAATGGCGTCTGCGAGCGGTGCGGAAGCGAGGTTGTCCGCAAAGTGAAGAGCCAGTGGATGTTAAAGATCACGAAATATGCGGATAAGCTGATCGATGATCTGGATGACGTAGATTATATTGAGCGTGTCAAAGTATCTCAGAAAAACTGGATCGGGCGTTCCAATGGTGCCGAGGTGGATTTCCAGTTAAAGGATAAAGAGGAGAAATTAAAGATTTATACGACGCGGCCGGATACCCTGTTTGGCGTTACGTATATGGTTGTTTCCCCGGAGCATCCGTATCTGGATAAATACAAAGATGAGATCAAAAATTGGGATGAGATCATCGCCTACCGCGAGATGGCGGCGAGAAAATCGGACTTTGAACGGACAGAGCTTGCGAAGGAAAAGACCGGAGTAAAAATCGACGGGCTTACCGCAGTGAACCCTGTAAACGGGGTGGAAATTCCGGTCTGGGTATCGGACTATGTACTGATGAGTTATGGAACAGGAGCTATCATGGCGGTGCCTGCCCACGATGAAAGAGACTGGGAGTTTGCGAAAAAGTTTGATATGCCGATCATTGAGGTTATCGCAGGCGGAAATGTAGAAGAGGCCGCATTTACCGATGTGGCGACAGGTACTCTTGTAAATTCTGGTTTCATCAGTGGAAAATCCGTGGCGGATGCCAAAAAGGAAATCATTGAATGGCTTGAAAAAGAGGGCGTCGGGACAGCGAAACGAAACTTCAAACTCCGTGACTGGGTATTTTCCAGACAGCGTTATTGGGGAGAGCCGATTCCGATCATAAATTGCCCGAAGTGCGGTTATGTACCGGTGCCGGAGGAGGAGCTTCCGCTTGAACTGCCGGAGGTTGACAATTATATGCCTACGGATAATGGAGAGTCGCCGATCGCCAATATCCGCTCATGGGTTGAGACGACATGCCCATGCTGCGGGGGAAAAGCAGAGCGGGAGACAGATACGATGCCGCAGTGGGCGGGTTCCTCCTGGTATTTCCTGCGTT
>JAMPFC010000104.1 GCA_023664685.1 Roseburia sp.
GGTTTCGGCTTCTTCCCTTTATTTTTTTTGCCAACTATAATTTTACACTAACACTTAAAAAATATCAGTTCTTGCGCAGGGGGCGGGAATCATATATAATAAGTAGTAGATTTATGATGAATATGGAGGTTTTGCAGATGAAAGTACTGATGATCAATGGGAGTCCTCATGCGGAGGGGAATACATATACCGCTCTGCATGAGATGGAGAATGTGTTTTCTGCGGAGGGGATCGAGACGCAGCTTGTACACGTCGGAAATCAGGCTGTCAGAGGGTGTATCGCCTGTAATTCCTGTGCGGAAAAGGGGCGGTGTGTGTTTGATGACATTGTCAATGAGACCGCAAAGGCATTTGAGGAATGCGATGGGCTTGTGGTCGCAAGTCCGGTATATTATGCGTCGGCAAATGCTACGCTGGTCGCATTTTTAGACCGGTTATTTTACAGCACCCATTTTGACAAGACGATGAAAGTCGGCGCGGCAGTGGCTGCTGCCAGAAGAGGCGGGCTGTCGGCGACCTTTGATGAACTGAACAAGTATTTTACGATCGCCGGGATGCCGGTGGCGTCGAGCCAGTACTGGAACAGCATCCACGGAAGAACGCCGGGGGAGGCCGCAAAGGATGAGGAGGGACTGCAGACGATGCGGACACTCGCAAAGAACATGTCATTTCTTATAAAGAGTATCACTCTTGGAAAGAAAGAGTTTGGTCTGCCGGAGAAAGAAGTGCCATGCCGGACGAATTTTATCCGTTAAAAAATGAGGATTTATCCGGTTTTATAAAAAAAATTAGGAAAAAAATCAAATGCCGGGAAAATTTGTATTGGCAATTTGTGTGAAATCATGTATAATAAATTTATATATGTATGTATATAGATTCATTGTGCATGATTTCTATATTGTAGGGGTTGATAAAAATGTTTGATAACGGAAGAAAAAATGTATGTGTGATACTGTGTGATGTGGCAGACCATTATCAGGAGCAGGTTTGCCGGACGCTTACTTCGTATGCCCAAGTGAGAGGGTTTAACTTGGCTTACTTTTCGTTTTTTCTATGCTATGGGGTAAATACAAAAAATGGAAAAGGAGAGGCGAACATCATTAATCTTGTTCCTTATGAGAATTTTGATGGTTTTATCATCTGCCATGATACTTTTCAGAATCAAAAGGCAGTGGAGCAGATGTTTAAATACATCAAGGAGAGGACAAGCGTGCCGGTTGTGACACTGAAACGGGCATGGGGGGATTATCCATGCGTTCTGGCAGAAAATACGGGTGCAGTTAAGGAGATCGTGCAGCATTTTATTGATGTTCACGGTTATACCCGGATCGCGTTTATGAGTGGTCCCGAGGATCATCCGGATGCCCAGACCCGCCTTGCTGATTACCGGGATGGGCTTAAGAGCCGAGGTCTGGAATACGACGAAAAACTTGTGTTCTATGGTGATTTTTGGCGTGAGCGTTCCAAAGAGGCTGCCAGATATTATGCGTTGGAATTGGCGGAGAGGCCGCAGGCAGTCGTCTGTGCTAATGATTATATGGCGATTTCTCTCTGTAATGCGTTTATCGATATGGGGCTTTTAGTGCCGGATGACATTGCGGTATCCGGCGTGGATGATATTTGGGAGGCTGCGACAAACATGCCGCCGATCACGACGATTACGATGCCGGTAGAGAAAATGAGTGAGCAGGCATTTGCTACGCTTGAAAAAATGATGAACGGTGAACAGGTGCCACAGGTTCAGAAGATTGCCATGACTCCGGTCATCCGTAATTCCTGCGGCTGTGACAGTATGAAATTAAATACCATCTTAAAAAAGAGGGTGCGCCAGAATCAGGAATATGAAAAGATGCTTGATCTGGTGCAGAATAACACTTATATGTTTGTGGAGATGTCGGACGTCGATTCTGCCGAGGAGATCGTAAATTATGTGAGGCTTTTGGAAAATGAAGATAATTTTGTGAGACACTTTTTCATTTGTCTCGGAGAGGGAAAAGGAAACGAGTATCCGAAGTACCGCTCGGTCAAACCGGGTTATCCCAAGTATATGAAGGCGATCGGCAGCGTATTTGAACGACAGATCATCGAGACGGAGGTCTTTCCGACCGAGGAACTGCTTCCGAAAGAGGTGGTGGAGGACGAGCCGATGGTATATTACTTTTTCCCACTTCACAATCTGGATCAGACGTTCGGATATTTTGCGATCAGTTACAGCGGGGAACACAGCTGCGAAAAGACCTTCCACAGTTGGATCGCCATACTTGGAAATGCGATGGAAAATCTCCGGCTCAAACGAAAAACGCACACGCTTTTGGACGAGCTGAACAACCTTTATGTCCACGATGCACTGACCGGGCTTTTTAATCGGCGTGGATTTGAAAACCATTCCCGGGAATACTACAAAGTAACTTCTGTAAACCGCAATACAATGGTTATATTTTCGATCGATATGGACAATCTTAAGATTGTAAACGATAAGTTTGGACATATGCAGGGAGATGTGGCACTGCAGACGATCGCCAATGCGATCGAACATGCGGCGGCGCCGGGAGATGTGTGCGCAAGGGTTGGCGGCGATGAGTTTTCCGTAGTGGGCATCGGTTATGATGAAGAGAAGATCAAAGACTTTTTAGATAAATTCCACTCATACCTTGAAGCATTTAATGTAGACAGCGGCCTGCCTTATCTTGTCAGTGCAAGCTGTGGTTATTACCTTGTTCCGGAGTCGCATGACACTTCTCTGGAGGCGGCGATCGTCGAGAGTGATAACCAGCTTTATGCGACCAAGAAGGAAAAGAAAGCAAAAAAGCTTGATCAGGTGATCCGGAAAGAGGACATGTAAACTCTTTACATGTAAACTTTTTACATGTAAAGAGATTTATAAAGGGATATATGAGGGACGTATCGTCCGAAAGGAGGAACCGCTTTGGCAGATACTACCAAAGACGATTTGTATTATAGGAAAAAAAGAGTAAAACGAATCAAAAGGATCATTGTTACGTTAGGCGTGGTCTTGATCTTGCTACCCATTGTTTTGTCGGTTGTCCTGTTCTGCAGGGTGAGAAGCCTTGAGAACAGACTGGAGACGATCATAGCTGAAAATGGATTAGAGAAGCAGGAGAATCAGGCGTCTACAGGAGTAGTAAAGGCAGAAGAGAAGAAAACACCGGAACCGGTTTCGCCTGCTGCTGTTCAGACCGAGACCAAAAGGAAAGTTTATCTGACTTTTGATGATGGGCCGAGCAAGCAGACGGAAAAAGTACTTGATGTTTTGAAGAAGAAAAATGTAAAAGCTACTTTTTTTATGATCGGAAGAGAGGATGCGTATTCTCAGCGCTTATATAAGAGAGTGGCTGAGGAGGGGCATACGTTAGGGATGCACTCGTATTCTCATCTGAATACGGAAATCTACGGTTCGCTAGATGGATTTAAGAAAGATTTTACCAGAATCTCAGATCTTCTATTTGATGTGACTGGCGTCCGTTCTGCTTTTTACCGTTTTCCGGGCGGAAGCAGTAATGCGGTCAATCACTTCCCGATCAAGGAATATGCAAAGTTTCTTGAGGAACAGGGAGTGACATATATGGACTGGAACGTCATCGCGGCAAATGGCACGACAGATAATGTCACAAAGAAAGAGATGGTGCAGTCCGTTGTCGATGGCGTTGCAAAGTATGATACGTCCGTCGTTCTCTTGTATGATTCCGCCGATAAAAAAATGACTGCAAAGTCATTGGAGGATATCATTGATGAGCTTTTGGACGGAGGGTATGAAATCCTTCCGATGGATGCGGACACCGTGCCGATCCAGCATGCTTCTTGATCAATAGGGGCATGATAAAATCAGTAACCAATGTCTGTTCAGGCAGACCTTGACTATATATTAGGAGGAAAACAAAATGAGTTTTTTTAAAGAACTGAAGGAAGATATTGCTCAGTCCGTGAATGAACTGAGTGATTCATTGGAGGAATCCGTGGGCGGAGCCGAGGAAAAAGAGTCCGGTGGTAAGACACTGGAGAACGAGGTTCAAAAAGAAATGGATTCCATATTGGAGGACGGAAGTCTTTTAAATGACATGTCCCCGGATACACAGGAGGAGACGATTCCGGATGACGAATCGGAATTTGAGGATCTGGACGATGTGCCAGTAGAGGACTTTGTCGTAGAGACAGAAGATGCCGAAACAGAGGAAGAGATTCCGGAGGAAACCGGAAACGATGATATGAAAGATAGTAAGGAGGACGAAGCAGTGAGTGAAGCAGCCGAGACAGATGTAAACAGCGAGGAAACAACGGTAATTACAAAAGGAACTACGATAAATGGTGGTATCAAGTCGGATACATCCCTTGAGGTAAAGGGTGTGATCGAGGGCGATGTGGAGTGTCAGGGCAAACTGACGATCACCGGACGCGTGGCAGGAAACAGCAAGGCGGCTGAAATCTATGTAAATACGCCGAGACTTGAGGGGAATCTTGAGAGCCGCGGAAGCATAAAAATAGATGTAGGGACAGTCGTGATCGGCTCGATCTCAAGTGCTTCTGTTGTCGTAGCGGGTGCTGTCAAAGGCGATATCGAAGTAAATGGCCCGATCATCGTTGACTCTACAGCAGTAGTACAGGGAAGCATCATTGGTAAATCGGTTCAGATTAACAGCGGAGCGGTTATTGATGGTAACTGTTCACTCAAATATGCAGACGTGGATCTGGATACATTCTTTGAGTAAAAGAAAGGAAGATTACAGTGAAATACAATCGGGTTTTGCTGAAACTAAGCGGAGAAGCGCTCTCCGGAGAGAAGGGCAGTGGATTTGACGAAGCGACATGTATCCGTGTGGCGGCTCAGATCCGGCAGATCGTAGATGAGGGATGCCAAGTGGCTGTTGTGATCGGCGGAGGAAACTTCTGGCGCGGCAGAACCAGTGAGACGATCATGCGGAATCAGGCAGATCAGATCGGGATGTTAGCTACGGTCATGAATTGTATTTACATGTCGGAGATCTGCCGGCATGAGGGAATGATGACGCAGGTTCTCACACCGTTTGAATGCGGTTCGTTTACGAAGCTTTTTAGCAGGGACAGGGTTGAGAAATATCTGAAAAAGAATATGGTCGTATTTCTCGCAGGCGGAACCGGACACCCTTATTTTTCCACGGATACAGCGACAGCACTCCGTGCGGTCGAGATTGAGGCGGATGTGATCCTAGCCGCTAAATCCGTAGATGGTGTTTATGATTCAGATCCGAAGAAAAATCCGGGGGCGAAAAAATATGATGTTCTGCCGATCTCCAAAGTGATCGATGAGAAGTTGGGGGTCGTAGACCTCGCCGCCGCAGTACTCTGCTATGAGAATAAGATGCCGATGTGTGTGTTTGGGCTGAATGAGGAAAACAGCATCCTAAACTGCGTAAACGGTGCGTGCAGTGGAACCGTTATTACGGCTGAATGATAATGGAGGACAAAGCGAACAATGTTCGCTTCGGCAATTTGTTTCTGAGCGAAAACAAATTGCTTCTGATCCGACACGAGAAACTCTTCGAGATTTCTCGTGCGGTTCTTCGCGATAAATCGCTCAGAAATGAGGATTAGTATGGAATTTGATATTAACGTATACGAAGATAAAATGGAGAAAACGCTTTCCAATCTTCAGGAGGAGTATGTTTCCATCCGTGCGGGGCGTGCGAACCCGCATATTCTGGATAAGATCCAAGTAGATTATTATGGGACGCCCTCTCCACTCCAGAGTGTGGCAAATATCTCTGTGCCGGAGGCAAGAATGATATTGATCCAACCGTGGGAGGCGAACCTGATCAAAGAGATCGAGAAGGTGATCATTGCCTCGGATCTGGGACTTACCCCGGCGAATGACGGAAAAGCGATCCGCCTTGTATTTCCGGAGCTTACGGAGGAACGTCGTAAGGAGTTAGTGAAGGACGTCAAGAAAAAAGGCGAAAATGCAAAGGTTGCGATCCGGAATGTCCGTCGTGATGGAAATGACAGTATCAAAAAACAGGCGAAGGCGAATGAAATTTCCGAGGATGAGCAGAAGCAGCTTGAGGACAGGATCCAGAAGTTGACAGACAAATACATCGCAAAGGTTGATGCGGCGATGGAGGCAAAATCTTCGGAGGTTATGACGGTATAAATGAAGGATAACGAAAAAAATCAGGTTCCGGAGCATGTGGCGATCATCCTTGATGGCAATGGCAGATGGGCGAAGAAGCGCCATTTGCCAAGAAAAGCCGGTCATGCGGCGGGAAGCCGGGTGGTAGAGCAGATTTGCGAGGACGCATGGAATCTTGGCATCAAATATCTGACGGTATATGCTTTTTCTACGGAGAACTGGAAGCGTTCGCAGGATGAGGTGGACGCCCTGATGAAACTTCTCAGGCAGTATTTGAAAGACTGCATCAAGCGGAGTATGAAGAATAATATGTGTGTCCGGGTGCTTGGGGACATTACACCGTTGGATGAAGACCTGAAAAAAAGCATACGGGAGTTAGAGGAGATTTCCAAAGACAATACCGGTCTGCATTTTCAGGTTGCCCTGAATTATGGGAGCCGGGATGAGATGCTCCGCGCCATTAAAAAGATGTACGAGGACGTTGCTGCCGGAACGTGTTCGGCAGAAGAACTCTCGGAGGAAATTTTTTCCTCTTATCTTGACACAAAAGGGATTCCGGATCCGGATCTTTTGATCCGGACGAGCGGAGAGGAAAGGCTGTCAAATTTCCTTTTGTGGCAGTTGGCGTATACCGAATTTTACTTTACGGATGTTTTGTGGCCGGATTTTAATAAAAAAGAACTGCAAAAAGCGGTTGATTATTACAGCAGGCGTGACCGTCGGTTTGGCGGCGTCTGAATGATCATGAAAATATTTGTGCAAGGATGGAGTTTTGTATGTTTGCCAAACGGTTTGTAAGTGCTGTGGTTCTGCTTGCGGTAGCTGCGGCGGCATTTGTGACGGGTGGAATATTTTTATTCGTATTGAGTGCAGCGGTCGCACTGGCGGGAACCTATGAATTATTAAAGGTGGATCATATGCAGAAATCGGTGCCGGGATGTATTAGTTATGTCTCGGTCATTGGTTTTTATCTGATGTTATATGTGGGGGCAGAGGATTTTTTGGCGTTTTGGATCGTGATCTCACTTCTTTTACTGCTTGCCTCCTATGTATTTACTTATCCGGCGTATCACATAAAAAATATTTCGGTATGCCTGTTTGCGATCTTATATGCCGGCGTCCTGACTTCATATATTTACCAG
>JAMPFC010000105.1 GCA_023664685.1 Roseburia sp.
GCTTTCTTAACTGATCTCAGATTATACCATGCGCCCCTGTAATTCATTCCATCCGATGCAAATGCACTCTTGCATTTTCCGTTACAGCGGTCGATCACAGTCTGGTAACTCATAAAATTTTTCTTTGCGGCTGTCCTCGCAGACGGATATACCTCCACTGTATCTCCTTCCCGGTCCATCTTTGCGACCGGCCTCCTTCGTGACTTGGCGCCGGTCAGTTTTCCCAACTCCCTCCGGGAAATGTATTTGATGTTGTTCACATAATTGTCGAGCTGACAACCGTTTACGTGATAAGGGACATGTCCGGGAGGTGGTTGTCCCAGAAAAGTCTTTGCAATCAGCTGTACCACGATTTCCTCCTTTGACTTTCCGTCTTTGGTCAGTTTTACGACTAAACGCTGACTTCCGGACATTTTTCTATGATACGGTGTCATCTTCCTTGTCTTCCCGGATGGAAATACCCGGCGTATATTCCATTCCTTGTCAGCTTGATATTTCCCATCATAGCCGGGTATATCTTTCCATGTCTCGATCATGTCATCATCTCCATAAAATCAAATATGGTCGGTGCTTTACTCTCCTGTACTGCCTCTTGCAGACATCCGACTTTTAACCATAAACTACAGCCCATTCCCAAGAAACAGCTTGCTGTTTTTACATTTTCCAACCTTGATCCAGATCAGTTCTACTAGGTTTTGCCGCTTTGTATGGCATTGGCTTTGAGGTTATTTTTATCGGATATTCTAATACAAAATTGTTCTCATCATGACAAGCTATTGCAATTCCTAACCTGCGCAAATCACAAGTAACCTCCTTTCCTTCATGATACCTTTGGAGATCGGTACACTCCTTCTCACTTGTTATGCCCCGCCATGTTCCATTTCTAATTCGTCGAAGTATCTCTGGTATCATCCCTCGATTCCATTCCAGAATTAAGTCATATACATCATGATTCCCAAACTTTCCATATCCTTCATAACAACTTTCATAAATATATTCTCCATACTTTTTCTGAAATGGATCCGGCACAAGTAAATATGTATCCGCTCTCTTATCATTTATTATCTGCTTATTCGTATCTGAATAAATCCAACTAAACTGTCCCATAACTTTAACCTAACCTTTCTATTTTTACTTAGTTCTGTTGTTGAAGTGCAAACTACCCAAATACTTTCCTTCTATCGATTGCATTCTTACATAGTTCCAAAGCTTTATCGTACAGCTCGTTATTTGCTACGATTACATGAAGCGGGCAGGCATCCTCATTGTTACTTTCATGCCGATAAACCTGTAAGTATGCGTCCATAGAGACACCCATATCCTCCTCCACTGTCTGGTACAAATAACTAAGGGTCTTTTTTCTGTCATGTCCGTACCGACTTGCAACATCTGATACCAAGCTGTTCAGTTTCTTCATCCTTCTCTCGGTTATGCCTTTACCCGGATTAAAAGGATTCGTATGGTATTTCGTTCGGTTTGAAGGGTCAGTCACTGTCAATTTATCTATTACCATTTGGTTAAATTCCGATTGCTGCTCTATAAACTGTGCCATATCTTGCAACTTCTCTGAGATAATTTCCTGTGCTACTTTGTACTTCTTTTCGAGCTGGATAAAATAACGTCTTACCTGTTTTCCCTTTTCATTACGCTCAAGCATTGCCATTTCCTTGGCGATGTCTAACCTTATGATATGCTCCTTTTTTGGCGTTCCTCCAGCAAGCGTCGAAATTTCGACGGTGTTATAATCCTCATTTTCCACTGCATCAATATCTCTGAATCTGCGTTTGACCCATTCTCGGTAATTGCTTTTTGCCTCCAAGACTTTATGCAGCTCTGACCCATACACAACCTTCTCGCCAGTGCTTGTTTCATATACTGGCACTAAACCATTTTCAACTATTTTCAATTCACTCATTCTAATATTCCTCCTATTTTTAAATTGGTTATTATGTGACAAAAATGTTTTCGTGGATAAATTCTGGTCTTTCGGCAGAAGTGCCGAAAACCGGCTTCCTTTTCATTCCCAAATCTCTAAAACACCGGGGTGATGAAATTTCTCCGTAGTCACTTTCCACACTTCCACTTCGGATAACTCATCCGCCAAAATCCCCTGATCCTGATACGCCTGTCTGACTTTCTTCCCGGCATCTTCCTTACTGTCAGCCATTACAATTCCCTTGCCTCCAGAATAAAAGTCCACGTTGTATCCGTATAAATTTCCGGATTGTACAAATTCTTTTAACATACTAGCTCTCCTTTCTATACTTATTCGCTTTCAACTACTTATCTCTTTGCATCTGCATGATACACATCTGAGACCTCTGCCTCAATCTGTGATTTTTGAGTGATTTTCTCCACAGTACGGACACCTTGCCACTCCGTAGCAGTTAAACATCTTTCCGCATTTTTTACACGTATCAAGCTCACCATTACTGAACCAGTCATCTAAAAGGCTGTTTACGTGCTGCCAGTCCAACGCCTCATATACTTTTTCTGCAAGATCGGTCTGGCCGTTACATTCCTGCAAGATGCGATTTCTGGTGTATTTCGTATCTGACCTTTCCGGTATGTAACAAACTCTGTCTGGATGCTCCGTATCATAAAAAGCCTCATCACTTTTGAAAATCATTCCCTGACCGTAAAACTCTCGCTTTATCTGTTCTCCTTTTCCGCTTTTGTCTGGCGGAATATATTCACCCACTTTGAGATATTCCTCACTCATGTCCGAAGTCACCTCCTTCCTTTTCCGGCTCATAATATTCTTCGATAACTGAGCGCCATCATCCTTCCACATCAGCATAATACGCATCAAAAGCAATGTCTGCCTCTATCATTTTCCTTTCCAGAAAGTTTCCATAACACCATCCTTCGCCTTCTTCCCAAAAAGCATCCCATGCTTTCTTCAAAACCTCAAGAGCCTTTTCTTTCTCATTCTCGCTTACCAGAAACACACAATCCATCCACTCATTCGTGACGGACTGCACCCTGATACACCCGCCTTTGATTTCTTCAACCACTATCAATATCTCCTTTCATCCGAACACACTTTTTCTTTCAATCGTTTCTTCGCACAGCTTAACCGCCTCTTTGTATAAATCATCGTAATTGCAGACAACTTCCAACGTCGAATCCCAGCTATGTCCCGCTGTCTCCCTATACACCTCAGAATAAAAATCGATGCTCACTCCCAGATTCTCTTCGATTGTACGGTATAGGTAATGCAGAAGCTTGTTTTTCTTCATGCCGCACAGTTTGGAAACCTTTCTGGTCAATTCGTTAAGGTTCCTCACCCTCTGCTCGTCTGCCGATTCCCTAGGCTTAAACGGATTAGGCTGATACTTAATCCCCTTCATCTCGGCTCTTTTCTCCAGTTGGCTGATCCGTTCTTCCTGTCGTTCTATGTAATCTAATAATTTCTGCTCCAGTTCTGCTGACATTCCATTTCCATACCCGCCATACTTACGGATGGATGGAATAATCTCATCTGCTACCTTTGCTTGAAACTTCTCTGCGGTTTCATTCTTTGCTTTCATTGCTAGGCGGTAGAAGATGTTTTCGGGGATAAAATCTGGTCTTTTACCACTTGTGGTAAAACCTATTTCTTCCAAATATCCCTCAACTCTATCCCAACGGATATTTGTGTACTCTTTCCCTTTGACTGTTTGTGTGACTGTAAATCCTAGCCCTCTTGCCACCGTTTCCAGTCTTAAGTACGCCACTCCATTCTCCTCGTAGCAATCAATGCCACTTATGTTTAATATTTTTCCCATTATGTTTGCTCCTTTCTACATTCCAACAAATATAATTTTCGCCATCTGTGACGAACTTGGATGTATCAACAAATCCAAGCCCTCTGGATATCATCGGCACTTGTGTCGATGAATTTCATTCTTTGCTTTCATTGCTAGGCGGTAGAAGATGTTTTCGGGGATAAAATCGGGCAATCCGTCTTTTCCAGTTGGTTGGGGATTTTCGTGCCAACAAGTTGGCACGCCCAATTCTTCAAGATATTTACGCACCGTTTCCCATCTAACAACTTCGTTGCCACTTGTTGCAACGGTAATCCATCCGAAACCAAACGCTGTATCTTCTGTATTAACGGAAATACTTCCAACATCGGAACTAACCCCCCGGTTCTTCCGCTCGATTTTCCGCCTGCTGCTCTGTCAACCTCTCTTCCAGTTTATAACGCTTACGGATAGACCTGATCATAAGCCTTATTTCGTCATTCACTAGTTCTCTTTCTTCTTCTGTCAGACCCTCAGCCAGATCTTCTCTTTCCTCCCAGTAATCTGCATTTTCTAAAAATGCATTGATGACTTTTTTGGCTCTGTCATGCTTAACATCCCATTTCATAATGTTTTTCCTCCTTACATTTTCAGCATATTCCTTTACTACCTCTTTGCCCTGCTCTATCGCCTCCGGAATATCAACACCGATCTGCCGGTAAAAATCCGGATGCACGATACACTCATAAGCTCTGGTCATCTTATCTCTTTGTTCCTGTGTTATTCCGATATGAAAATCCTTCGCTATCCGCAGTGCCTTTTTCCACTCTTCTTTCCGGACTGCCTCTTTTACAAGTTCCGACTTCCTTATCATTCCATCACCATTCCTTTGCAACCTGTTCAAATCCAAAGATTCCAATACTTTCTATGAATTTTTTTGTTGTCCGCAGTCCCTTTCCCTGCTGCCGACCGCATACATACTGGCGAAGATACAAACCACCAGACAATACAGCAACTTCCCATACTTTTTGACTGTTCCACTTATCCTTATAAAATGTTCTCTTGATTTTCTTTTTCATTTCTGCATCCTTTCTAGGCCCAAATGCCTAACTCATTTTTGATAAACTCGTTTGCCAGATACTCTGCCTCAGCTCTAAGATCGTACCAACGCTGCGCATCATCGTCACCCATCTTGCCTGTCTCAAACAGTTTGTTCATCCGGCTTTCGTTCATTTTCAACAGCTCGCTTTCCGTATATCGTTTCATAGGTTTTTCCGGCCTTTCTTAATTTCTTTGACCGCCAGCACAATCACCGGCAGAGCATTTACGGTTATCAGTGTTACATTCCAGATTTTCATTCCCTGTGCCATTCCTGCAAAAAAATTGATAAACAGCAACACAGTCAAAAATCTTCTGATTTTCCTCATTGCCATTCAGCCTCCTTTATGGTAGACTTATCAGCAGAGGGGGCTATGTTTCTGCCCCACTCAGCTAATAAGGAACTGTTCTCAGTTGCTAATCACTCCAGTTAAGCACCGCCGTGATGATTGCTAACAGCACTGTCACTATGGCTAATATGATGTTTGCGAGACACTCATATATCTGGAATTTGATTTGTTTCTGTTCGAGCAGTTCTTTTTTCTTCTGCTTTTTCTTTTTCCCTTTGTCCAAATGGCTTGCCCTCCTTTCTTGATTTGTCAATCAAACTTCGCACTTTCGTATCGTTCAAGCAAAAAAATAGCGCTTATTGCTCTGTTTTTAGCGATTCTTGTTTGATTGTAAATACATTTTACCACGAATCTTCGTAGTTGTCAATAGGACAACTTCTGATTTTTGAAGTTTTTTTCTTTTTATTATTTCACTGGCTCAAAACAGGCGCAAAGTTGGGGCAAAGTTGGCGCAAATCAGGCTCAAAAGTGGCGCAAATGAGGCTCAATAATTTTTATAAAATATTGGAAAAAGTCCAAGAAACCCCATAAATACGTTATCACTTGTAAGATTTCTTACATGATTTTTAGTAGATATGTTGTAAGGTTTTTACACCAGAGATAGAGTTAGAGTATAGAGATATAAATATATAGGTCAGATGTAGAAATCTGACCGTTTTTCTTACACTCATTTTTGAAGTTTGGCAAATGTATCCTTATATCTGCAAAAATTCATTGACTTTTCTACCGTGATTGGGTAGAATATGAGTATAAAAAGGTGCTGCCGGTAAACGGTTGGCCCAGTAAAATGTTAAGCTATGAATAGCCGCTCAGTTTTCCAGACCGGGGCGGCTATTCCTGTGTCTTTCCATGATGAAACCCAATCGTATATCCAATCCCAAAGCAGGTACCGCATAGTGCCAGCACCGCTATCAGACTTTCTATCGTCAGCATAACACACGCCCTCCTTTCCAAAAAACAACGCCACAATCTGGCATCTATGTAATCAGAGGGTCACAGTCCCTCCGTAGAGGGCCAACCGCCTACCGTCTTGGCAACACCCGTAAAAATACTATCACATTTTCAGACAAATTACAACCTCGTTCGTAGAGGCTCGAATTTGGCTCATATACGCCTTTTAAATTTTAGGTGGTAAAATCACCGAAAGATAGAATTGAAACGTTTCTTGGGGCTATATCGAAGCCAGAGAGGGTGATAATCCAAAACGAATCCCAAATTGGATTGGTTGCTTTTTCCTTATATGTTGATTCCTGAAAGAAATTGATGAGCGCAAGATTGCGCTAGTTTAAATTAGCGGGCGTGGAATTGCATTGGTCTAAATCAGAGAGCGCAAGATTGCGCTTTGGGTTTTCACCCTCAATTTCAGTCATTTGTTTTATGTAGCGTTTAATATCTCTGAGAAGTTCCCCATGATAAAAGAACCCTTTCAAATGTGTAACTATGTTTTACAACATCCTTGCATTTTCCTGCCGGATATGATATATTGATGTTAGAAAAAGGGAAAGCCACAGAAGCGGCTCTACTCCTTTAACAACAGACTATACCCTTCGAAAAGGGTTGGCCGTCACTATCGCAGTAGTGGCGGCTATCTTATTTTTTGCCCTTAAAGATCTGATAAAACAGACTGATAAGGGCAACAATGAGTGAACAGAATAAAAAGAAATCCTGATATGTAATCATTGCACCGCCCTCCTTTCTTTCGTCTGGAGGGCTTATTTAAACCCTCCGATGAAACTAAGAGGGGTAAAGCCGCCTTTGGCTCTATGGTTTTCCCATGTTCCCATGATACCATATCCAAAATAGCATTTCAATGGCAGCTCTGCAAAAACTCCTTACCTTCTGCTACACTTCTTTCACCCTCTCCAACAAAATCCACCGATACCTTCCATCTGCACTCTTCTTTTTCAGCCTTCCCCACTTCCCGT
>JAMPFC010000106.1 GCA_023664685.1 Roseburia sp.
GCGGCAAGTCCGCAAAGATAAAACTGAAAGTCACTCCGTTTGTCAGTGACAAGACACCGGCGCCGACTGCGACGCCTGACCCGAGAAAGTCCACGGTGGTCGAGGACTTCGAGAGCTACGATGTGGGTACGGTATGGACGAAGTACACCTCCCGAGGCAAGAATTCCGGAACGATGACCGTCGTGCAGGATCCGGAGAATGCAGAGAACAAGTGCCTGAAGGTAGTGCTGAATGGGCCGGATGCTGCATTTGACTTCGCACCGGTATTTAACGTAGACCTCACGAAACCGGATCTGAAGGATTCCGACGGAAACCCGGTAGCGGGCAAGACCTTGGGCAGCTACTCGACGATCCGTGCCGACTGGCGTGTCATCGGAAATGACTCGGATGTGCAGAACAAGAGGCTGTGGTGCTATTTTGACCAGCCGGATGCGATCAAGACAACGGATGCATTTGCGACAAACGACAATACAGGGGCAACTGCCCATGTGACAGACAAGTCACTGCGCTTCGGGGTAAATATCTCGATGGCAGAGGGTGTGGACAAGGAGAGCGGCATCACGCTCAGCAATGGAAACTCCAGTAAGGAGAACAGCAAATGGCTGCCGGGCTATTACAGCGGATGGAAGCCGGAGGATGCGTCCACGCATTACGGCACCGACTCGTGTACGACCGGTTTCAAGTGGGCAGAAGCAGATGCGTACACAGCGGGCTTTGCGACGAAATACCTCGTGTTCGATACCGGACGGATCAAGGAAGCGGATGCGACGCTGTTAGACCAGAGCAAATTTGACGTGGTCATCGGGACGCAGTACAAGGGGGATTCGCAGTTAAGCGGAAACCACATCTTCTACTATGTGGACAATGTGGCACTCGTGGAAGAGGATATCCCGATCACCGGGTTTGAACTCAGCCTGTCAGAAGGCGGGGATAAAGTATATCCGGGCGGCGATACGACGGTGAACGTAACATACACGCCGCAGGAGACGACCCAGAAGGAACTCACATGGACATCGAACAACCCACAGGTGGCAGTAAACAGTGAAGGAAAGGTGACCGTACCGGAAGACTTTGATTTTGGCGGACAGAGCGAAGTGAAAGTTGTGATCACCGCAACATCGAAATCGAACCCTGCCCTGACAAAGAGTGTGGACATTACGGTGTGCCAGCTAGTGCTTCCGACGGAACCGTATGTACTTGATCTTGATAAAATGGTCACAGAGTTTTTCGACGCAGAACTATCGGATGAAGGTGTGACCGTAGAAAAGACAACGGATGCAGATGGTGAAGCATGCATGAAGATCAACTTTACAGCGAAAAATCAACGTGCATTCTTCAAGCTTCCAGCGGGCGTCATGCTGAGTGCTTATCAGAAATATGAACTTACCGGTTTTGTGCCACAGCAGATGACACTTGATTTCTTTGGTGAAAAACTGCCAACGGATAAAGCTACAGCAGATAAGTGGTGGAACCTCGCCGCTGCAAAAACAGTTCCGTTCTATCATGGTTCCATGTCGAACCGTGCGGCACATCAGGCAGATCAAGCGGGGAATCCGGCTATAAATGCAAAGGAAATGGTGTCCGGACTTCTGAGCGGAATCAAAAACTCCGAGGCAGGGGCGCACAACTTCAATGATGTCCACTATGTGGCACTCGGAAATGCATGTAATGATGATGATGGATATGTTCCAGATGGAACTTACTATATCTATGATCTGCGTCTGACGCCGAGACCGCAGGGAAATCTTTCGACTTATACATTTGCTACCGTTCCGATGCAGGAATCGTTTGAAAATGCGGCTAGTGCTTTGCTTGAAGTCGATAATTCTAAGATTGTCGAAGGGACAGCGGAATCTCCGGCACAGGAAGGGACACATTACATGGAAGTGGCATCGGGAGATACTCCGGCGATCCTGATTGACAACCGCGGAAATGCAGAAGATGCGAAATACACGATAAAAGCATATGTAAAAGCAAAAGATCCTTCGGAATCCGCAACGATACAGTTTTTAGCAACTTCTATTTTTGCAGGCGAAAAATATGCAGCCTATGAAGGATATGAAGATGTATTAGGTCTGAACTGTATAGCGAATAAACAGGATTTGTCTTCTGCGGAAGGATGGGTGCAGATTCGGGCGAATCTTACCGTGTCAGCCGGAAAAATTTCTGAGGTAAGTATCGGAAATGAGACAGGTATTTCCTTTGGATATCTGCTTGACAGTGTCAGCTTGGAAACAAGGCAGTAACATGTATTAGGCAGAAAGTCCTCCCCCATCAGGGGGAGAGGCTGGCTGTTTAAGAATATAAGAAATTTATAAACAAAAAAGTAGGAGGTAAGAGTTTTGAAAAAGAATCTCAAAAGAACTTTAGCAAAAGTTATGGCAGTTGCGCTGACTGTAGCACTTGCCGGAACAGCAGCTCCGGACGCAGACGCAGCGAAGAAAGCGAAGCTTTCTGCAAAATCCGTAACAGTTGTGAAAGGTAAGAGCAAAAAGGTAACTATCAAAATCGGAAAGAAAAACGCTAAGAAAAAGGATGTAAAGAAACTTTCTGTAAAGGTCGACAAGAAAAAGATCGCTACAGCAAAGGCATCCGGCAAGACAGCTGTTAAAGTGACAGGAAAGAAAAAAGGAAGTGCAAAAGTCACAGTTTCTGTTACTCTGAAAGGACAGAAAAAAGCAGCAAAGCTGACTTTGAAAGTAAAAGTTAAGAATGCAACACCGGCTACAGCTGCTCCGACAGCTGCACCTACGACAGCACCAACGACAGCACCAACAACAGCACCAACAACTGCTCCGACAGCAGCAGCAACCGCTAGCGCACCGGCAGAAAATGGTGGACAAGGTGGAACTGAGCAGGGTGGTGGCACTCAGACCGCAGCAGGAGCTTACGAGACCACAAGCATCGAGAATATCCAGTTTGGCGGTAGAAACAGCAAAATTGCAACCTACCTCGGTGTTGATGAAAATAAGGTTGCAACTGTAATCCTGAATGACAATGCAAAGTACGGAAACACATACACTTACTTTGATTATACACTTCCGGAAGGTGCTACATGGGATGACATCAAAAAAATCGCATTTGATTTTGAGGGTGTGCGAGGTGATCTGGGAAGTAAGAGTTTCTTCCTCCTTGCAGCTAATCCAGATGATGCTTCCTTATATGCAATGCCGGCAGAGATCAATTATGACTGGGGTAAAAAGGCATTTACAAATGTGACTGACGTCGCTGAGCCAATTAGTTTTAGCGGTGCAGGTGAATATGAACAAGCATTTACTGTAAAGACCGCACTCATCAAGGATAAAATAAAGGGCCTTAACAAAACCATCCGCTTTAGCATCTTCGTAAACTTAGACGGTAAAGATGGTGGAACAGAATACAAACTCAGCAATGTAAAAGTTCTTACGACAAAAGGCAAAGGAGTTGGAACAGATGCAAATGCTGCTCCGGGTGAAACTGTTAATAATCAGGGAAAAGGTGATCTGAAGGTAGTTACAACACCAGTAGAGTCTGAGACGATTGAAATCAAAGAGAAACTTAATCTGACAGCAGGATTGTCAGAGGCAGCTACTGGATATGGTGTAACGGTCAAGACTGTAAACTGGTCATTTGGCAATAATACGGATAAGAATGAAGCCGGTGACAAAACATATGCAAAACTCACAAAGGATTCGAGTGATCAGACGAAAGCAGTTTTAGCAGCTGAAGATGTAGACTTAACAGCGGAAAAAGGCAGTTGCAGCGTTAAGGTAAATGCTGAGATTATCCTCTCCAATGATTGTAAGATATCAAAAACAATTACTGTTACAATTAAAGATCCGAGGGTAGTGGTTGATGAAGATATTACCTTTACACATGGTGAAAAACAAGAGGCTACTGGATATGTGATGCTTTCTAGTATGACAGGTTATAAGACGGTTGATCTTACCAAGTATCAAAAAGTAAAAGTGAAGATTAAATGTTATGATGCTAGCGGTGTTCTTGCAAACAAGACGTTTGCTCAAAATGCGGGTGATAATGTAGTCGCAGTTTCCTATGCTAAAATGGCACCAAATGCTTCAACTGATGGCGATAAATTAGGTACAACGGGTAAGGGTGAGGGATATGGTGACGGATATGGTCCTACATTCTTAAAGGATAATAGTACGACAGATGCAGAAGGCTGCATTACTAAGACATTTGAAATTAAGGCTACTGTGTGGACGGCATTTGACTGTATCAGTTTCCAGTTAGGCGGCGATTTGAAAGGGATCAGTATTGAATCTGTAACATTTACAAATAAGTAATTCGTAATGAATGAATTTAAGAAAAGGTGCATTCCTATGCGTATGCACCTTTTTTTAAACAAAATAAGAAGGAGGTATCACATATGCACTTAAATGTAAAACGTGCAGCAGCAAAAACACTGGCTCTTGCTCTTGTACTTTCCACAGCCGGCGGAATTGCTCCGGATGCGGATGCGGCGAAGAAAGTCAAACTTTCCAAGTCCTCTGTCACCGTGGCAAAGGGAAAGTCAAAAACCGTAACGATCAAGAGCGGCAAAAAAACCATAAAGAAAAGCAAAGTAAAGAAACTTACCGTAAAGAGCAGTAAGACAAAATTTGTGACAGCAAAAAAATCCGGTAAGACAGGGGTAAAAGTAACCGGCAGAAAAAAGGGGAATGCAAAAGTCACGGTTACCGTCCAGTTGAAGGGACAGAAAGCACAAAAACTCACCCTCAAAGTGAAAGTAACAGACCCGGAAAAAAAGATCGTGGACACACCGGCACCGACAGCACCGGCGACCAATGCTCCGGCACCAACAACACCGGCAGAGACGACGCCGGCGGGAGAGACACCGCCATCCGGAGCTGACGACGACCGCCCTACACCGGAATATTCGGCGGCTCCAAACCCGGGTGCAAAACGTATCACTAACACGAGCGATATCCAGAACCCGATCATCAACAACATCAGCATCTGGGGGATGCAGGATAATCCATATGCAGAAGTGGGATATGATTATACACAGTATGGAACTTATTCAGGCATTATATCAAAATGGTTTGAGGCAAAGGACGCCATCAAAGAGCTTGGAAAACTGTTCAATCCACAGACAGCACAGTCCCTCACTTCACTCAGGTCACTATCCAGTGCGCGGGAAGCTGCCGAGGCACAGCCGGATGCCATCGGGACAAAAGGTGCTTCGGTAAAAAGCACAGTCCAGACAGGAAAAATGGATTTTGATAGTAAAGAAGAATCCGATGTTGAAAACCATGTGGCGGATTTTGAGATCCGTACCGGAGCTTCCAACATGGAGAATCAGAAGTTGGAAGTGGTTGCAGATCCGGCAGGCGGCGACGGTACTGCTCTTCTGGTGACAGGACGTGCCGCTAACTGGCATGGGATCAATCTTGATATCAAAGATTTTGTAGAAGACCCAACAAAGGATTACCGCATTTCCGGAGAAGTGTACCATACAGACTCCTCGGCTTCTAAGAAGCAGTTTTATATTCAGATGAATTATAAAGATGCGGAAGGCGGCGACATGCATTTGCCGGGACTGGAGGAGTTCCCGATGCTTGGTACTGTCAGGTCTGCTGAAAATACATGGACACAGTTCAGTGCAACTTATTCCAGTAAGGGAACGGAGGCAGCAACAAGGGCATTATTAGCGGTCAACTGGTTTGAAAATAATACAGGAGATTTTTATCTGAGAAACATAAAGATCATGGAGATCAAGTCCGATAAGGAAGCAGATGCCAGCGAAGTCTTAGCGATGGAACCGCTTTGGGCAAATACGGAGAAAGAGTATGGCTTCAGTCTGGGCGGAGTGGTCGGAACAAGCTCATTTAATGACGAAAATTATAATAAGGTACTCGACCGTCATTTTTCAAGCATAACGGTTGACAATCCGTTAAAAATGTATTCGATGTTAGATGAAACAGCAACCCGGGCAAACAGCAAGGAAAACGGCGGTGACGGGATGCCGGTTCTCCGTGTGGATGGAGATGGAGAAAAGATCGTAAAATGGGCGTATGAACATGGGATCGGAGTACGCGGCCATACGATCGTGTGCGATACCGCGATGAGTACGAACTGCGAGTACTTCTTCCATGAAAACTATGACACAAGCCAGCCTCTGGTATTATCGAAAGAAGTCATGTTAGAGCGTCTGGAAAGTTTCATTACACAGTGCATCACATACTTTGAGCAGAAGTATCCGGGAACGATCTACACATGGGATGTAGTCAACGAGGCGATCGAACCGGGTATGGTAGAGATCACAAAACCGGACGGAAAGAAAACATCAGTAGAGGCATATGAGGAGGGCGATGACCGCAAAGTACAGATGTATAACAACATGTTTTATGACACCATCGGGGGCGACTATGTAGAGTATTCCTTCCTGTATGCACGTCAGGCAGTAAATACCCTGAAAAAAATGTATCCGGAGAGGGACATCAATATCCAGCTCTTCTATAATGATTTCAACTGTTTTGAGTATGAAAAGAGAGATGCTATTGTGGCACTGGCAAAGAGCATTCAGGCATTTGGTCAATCCCGGAATATGGGCAACCTGATCGATGGCATCGGAATGCAGTGCTATCTCGGCACAACAGGGGAAGGTGCAGACAAACAGTCGGCAGCCTTATTACAGCCGAGCGACATGTTTACCGCAAACAGTATCCCGAATGCGGTATTTATGTTCCATGACCTCGGATGTAAAGTACAGTTCACCGAGCTTACGATCCGTAACTACGATAAAACGAAAAACGCTGCACAGGCAGAGTACTACAAGAAGTTCATGCAGATGGCGATCGACATCAATAACGGAACGATGACCAAAGTATTAGAGTAAGAAAAGATTTAGAAAAAAGCTGTCGCTTTCACGAGGAAAATTCGTGGGCGGCAGTTTTTTTGATATACTAAAAAATAAGACTACCAACTTTTTATTGATAGTCTTATCTATTGCCTGCTTATTTTCATGCTATGCTTTCTGAAATTTACTCTCTTCAATCTCCCGCTGAAATGCCCTGCCCTTCTCATTATAATAATCCATCCGTTCCT
>JAMPFC010000107.1 GCA_023664685.1 Roseburia sp.
GGGACGGATACGTCGATCATCCTCGTAAGTGCCTACGACTGGTCTGATATTGAGGACGACGCCAAAACCAGCGGTGCCGACGGATTTATCAGCAAGCCATTGTTTAAATCATACTTATCCGAAAAGTTAGGGGTCGCAGCCAATGATGAGGAAAGGAAAAGCGGCGTGGATGAAGCTGGAAACAGCGATCTCAAGGGGCTGAACGTGCTGGTAGCCGAAGACATCGACCTGAACTGGGAGGTTATAAGCGAACTGCTTAATATGTACGGAATCTCTTCCGACCATGCGGAAAACGGAAAAGAAGCTGTATCAATGATACAAAGCGCAGATGACGGCAAATATGACCTTATATTGATGGATGTTCAAATGCCTATTATGAACGGTAAGGAAGCGGCGACGGAAATACGTAAATCTTCCCGGAATTATGTTAAGAATATTCCAATCATAGCTATGACGGCAGACGCTTTTGCCGAGGATGTTGATGCCTGCCTTGCCGCCGGAATGGACGGTCATGTCGCAAAACCTGTGGATATGGATAAACTGTGTCAGGAGATGAGGCACGTAATAAAACGCACGAAATTGCTTCAATAAAAACACATCTTAATGTGTTGGTGCGACAGCCACTCTTCGCGACAAGTCGCACAGAAATGAGGAATAAAATGATCATACAGACAGGAATGCGGACAGATATTCCGGCATTTTACCATGAGTGGTTACTGAATCGAATCCGGGAAGGCTATGTGCTTGTCCGCAATCCTTATAATCCGGGCAGTGTGACAAGATACTGCTTATCTCCCGATGTGGTGGATCTGATTGCGTTTTGTACCAAAAATCCCGAGCCGATGCTTTCCCACATGGACGAGTTACAGCTCTATGGACAATACTGGTTCGTCACCATTACGCCTTATGGAAAAGAAATTGAGCCAAATGTGCCGGATAAAGAAAAGGTTATGGAGAGTTTCAAAAAGCTCTCGGAATCCGTCGGTGTGGATTCGATGGGGTGGCGGTATGACCCCATTTTTGTCGATCGGGATCATTCTGTGGAATGGCACATATCGGAGTTTGAAAAAATGGCTGAAACACTGTCGGGATATACAAAGACTTGTGTGATCAGCTTTATCGATATTTACAAAAAGGTGGCGCGCAATTTTCCGGGGATCGGAGAAGTCAAGAAAGCGGACAGGCTGCGGCTTGGCAAAGAATTTATCAGCATTGGTGCAAAACATGGCATGATAATAAAACCATGTGCTGAAGGGAATGAACTGGAACCGTATGGGGCGGATTGTGCCGGCTGTATGACGGTAAAAACCTTTGAAACAGCTTTACACAGCAATCTTAATGTTCCAAAGAGAAAGAGTAACCAACGGGGCGGGCAGTGTGCCTGCCTGCTTGGTGTGGATATCGGTGCCTATGATACTTGTGAGCATTTGTGCAAATATTGTTATGCCAATACAAACGCTATGCTCGTTCGGAAAAACAGAAAAAGGCATGATCCGAAGTCACCATTTTTGATTGGGGGCAGTATGCCCGGTGACGTGATCCATGAGGCGGTTGGGAAAAGTTGGATAGACAGGCAGATGAAATTTGATTTTGAGCAGTAAATTAGGGGTGGTGATCTTATGTATAATCCACAGCTTGAGACATTTATCCGTGTGGCAGATGCTGGGAGTTTTAACAAGGCGGCGGAGAAGTCTTTTATTACACCGACTGCGGTGATCAAGCAGATCAATCTGCTTGAGAAGGGACTTGGCGTAAAGCTATTTGAACGGACACACCGGGGCTTGAAGCTGACGAAAGCGGGTACATCTCTTTATCAGGATGCAAAGTATATTATCGGGTATTGTAAAGATTCTGTAGTACGGGCAAAAAATGCCATGCAGGAAGATGAGGCGGTTGTCCGCATCGGTACTTCGCCGATGACACCGGCGCAGATTCTTATGGAACTGTGGCCCAAAATCCATGAATACAGTCCGGAGATCAAATTTCAGTTGGTTCCCTTTGATAACACACCGGAAAATGCGAGAGAGATTTTGGGGAATCTGGGGCAAAATATCGATGTGGTTGCCGGAATCTTTGACGATACGATGTTGGATCTGCGCAAATGTGCCGGGTTTGAGATTTTAAAGGAACCAATTTGCTGTGCGGTGTCGATCCATCATCCGCTTGCGAAGAAAAACAAACTAAAAGTAGAGGATCTGTATGGCCAAAACCTGATGTTAATGCACCGGGGCTGGAGCCATTATGTCGATGAACTCCGGGATGACATCTGGGAGAACCATAACCAGATCCATATCATAGATTTTGATTTTTATAATGTAGAGATCTTTAACCGCTGTGAAAACAGCAACGATATCTTGATGGCGACAAAAGCGTGGGTTAATGTGCATCCGCTGCTAAAGATCATTCCGGTAGAATGGGAGCATACGATTCCCTATGGCCTGCTTCATTCGCCAGAGCCATCTGGGACGGTACAGCGTTTTTTATCAGCGGTTCAAAAGACGATGCAGGCTCGACATCAGTTATAACCTTTTGGTATAAACCAATGAACAAAGTGAGACTTCTAAGTGGGTCTCATTTTTTTTATACTGAAAATAGAAGAGGGAATGATAAACAGAAAAAGGGGGAAACGAGACATGAAACAGATCAGAAACCATAAAAAAATCTGCATAATCACAGGGGTAGTACTTGTCATCTTGGCCATCGCCGGGTATTTTCTTGTACCGTATGTAAAGCGGCATTATGTTCCGGTTTCCGTCAATCTGGCGAAAGCGACAGAGATGGAAAAGGTAGATTGGGGAGAGAAAAAGATTTTGACCGTATATTTTACCCGCGTTGGAAATACGGATTTTGAGGAAGATGTGGATGCGGTTTCCAGTGCATCTCTCATGAAAGATGGGGAAGAGCTTGTCGGTAACAGCCAGCTGCTTGCTGCTATGGTACAGAAGTCTGTGGGCGGGGATGTGTATGCCATCCAGACACAAAAAAAGTATCCTTCCAGTTATGGGGATACGGTATCTGTCTCGCGGGATGAGATCGATTCCAATGAAAATACGACGCTTGTCGGAGATTTGCCTGACATTAGGCAGTACGATACCGTGGTGTTGGTTTATCCTGTGTGGTGGGGAACGATTCCAAATGCAGTAAGAACTTTTCTGCAGTCAGATGATCTGTCAGGGATCACACTTTATCCGCTGATCACACATGGCGGAAGCGGGGCGGCAAACAGTGTGGAGGATATTAAGGCGGCGTGCGGTGCAAAGGTCAGTGATAAGTGCCTTGAAATACTGGATGATGATGTCACAGAGGCCGCCGGTCAGGTGGCGGCTTGGCTGAGGGCTATGTGAAATGGAGGCAGAATGGAAATGCAGAAGAGAATATTAGGAAAGGATTTGAAGGTTTCTGCGGTAGGTCTTGGATGTATGGGATTTTCTCATGCTTATGGGGCGCCGACCGAAAAGCGGGAGGCGGTTTACCGGATTCAGCAGGCAGTAGAGATGGACTATACTTTTTTTGATACAGCAGAGGTTTACGGTACACCAGAGGATCCTCATCAGAATGAGGTATTGCTAGGCGGGGCGCTGAAAGGCTGTCGGGACAAGGTGGTGATCGCTACCAAATTCGGTATTCATTTTGATATGGAAAGCAGTGCAGTAAATAAACCGTTGGTGCCGGATTCTCGCCCAGAGGTGATCCGGGCTTCCGTCGAGGCATCCTTAAAAAGACTTGGCACAGATTATATTGATCTGTACTATCAGCATCGGAATGACCCCAATGTCCCTGTCGAAGAAGTGGCAGGAGTTATGTCAGAACTGATACAGGAAGGAAAAATCACGCATTGGGGATTGTCTGAGGCGGATGAAGATACGATTCGCTTCGCTCATGTGGTCTGTCCTGTGACAGCGGTACAGAACCGTTATTCCATGATGGCGAGGTGGTATGAGAGTCTATTTCCGGTATTGGAGGAACTTGGGATTGGTTATGTGGCATTTTCGCCATTAGCAAATGGCTTTTTATCCGCAAAGTACGATAAAAATACTGTATTTGATGGGGGTTCGGATTATCGCAGTATGATGCCGCAGTTTACCAGAGAGGGGGTGGAGCAGAATCAGGGACTTCTGGAACTGCTTCACAGGATCGCAGGCGAAAAAAATGCAACGCCGGCACAGATTTCTCTTGCATGGATGCTGTGTAAGAAACCGTATATTGTGCCGATACCGGGCAGCAGGAAAATAGAACGCATGAAAGAGAATGCAGAAGCAGTGAATGTTATTCTCACAGCAGAGGAAGGCAAAGCACTGGATGATGCACTGAATGACATGGAAATGTCTGATGTGTTCGGCGGCTCAAAGATAAAAAGTGACAACGGATGGAAGGAGATTACACAATGAAAGATTTTATTTATTCTTATCCAACAAAGGTGTATTTTGGAGATGGGGCAGCAGAAAAGGCGTTTTCGGCTGAAATGACAAAAATCGGAAAAACAGTTATGCTTGCCTATGGCGGCGGTTCCGTAAAGAAAAATGGTGTCTATGACGAAATATGCGGTCATCTGCGAAAGGCAGGCAAAGAAATCGTTGATTTTTCCGGGATCATGTCAAATCCAACTTACGCAAAAGTACAGGAAGGAGCTGCTCTTGTTAGAGAAAAGGGCGTTGATTTTATCCTTGCGGTAGGCGGGGGTTCTGTCATTGACTGTTGTAAGATCATAGCAGCCCAAGCGGTGACAGAAAAGGATATCTGGAAGATGGAATTTGAGGAGCATGTCTATCCGACGGAATATTTGCCGATGGGGGCTGTGGTGACTGCTTCCGGAACTGGTGCGGAGATGAATAACGGTGCGGTCATCACCAATGAGGATACAAAAGAAAAGGCAGGAGTTCTGGGTGCCTATGCAAGTTTTGCCATATTGGATGTCGGCTATACGATGTCACTTCCGGCAAAGCAGGTTATTTCTGGGGCATTTGATACATTAAGCCACAGCATGGAGACTTATCTGGGTTCACCAAGGGAGATCAATCTTTCGGATGAGATCGGAGAGGCAGTGATGCGTAACGTCATCCGCAATATCCGTATACTTTTGACTGACATGAACAACAAAGGAGCGAGGACGGAGTTGATGTGGGCATCTGCGATGGCAGAAAATGGCATCTTAAAAATCGGAAAGGTGACAGATTTTCAGGCACATCAGATCGAGCATCAGTTAGGGGCATATACGGACTGCAATCATGGGCAGGGTCTTGCAGTGATCCATCCGGTTCTTTACCGTCATATGTATAAAGATGGTGTAAAACAGTTTGCTCGTCTGGCAGAGAAGGTATGGGAAATTCCGTCAGAGGGAAAGACAGAGGAAGAACTGGCAGAGGCCGGTGTGAATGCACTGGCGGATTTTGTAAAAGAGATCGGTATGCCAACTACATTTACGGAAATGGGGCTTACAGATAAGAGCGTATTAAAAAAAGTGGCGAACACCTGTAATTTGACAGCAGGGTGTTGTAAGAAGCTTTTCAGGGAGGAAGTTCTTGATATTCTGGAGGAATGCTGGGAGTGATCTGCGATGGGGAGTATGAATCTAGGCCAGTAAAAAAATAGGAACAGTAAAGGAGAGATCAGAATGAGTGAACAAATGTATGTAAAACTGAACAATGGGGTGGAAATGCCAATGATGGGAATTGGTACATTTATGTTAAGTCCGGATGAGGCAGAGGCTTCTTGTGTAAGTGCGCTTCATGATGGTTATCGGCTGATCGATACTGCTAATGCCTATGTCAATGAAAAGGCGGTAGGACGCGCTATGAAAAAATCCGGACTTGCCCGAGAGGAAATCTTTTTAGAGACTAAGCTGTGGCCATCGTTTTATGGTCAGTCCGATGCGGTGGAAAAAACATTACAGCGGCTTGACACAGATCATATTGATCTCCTGCTGATCCATCAACCGGCAGGAAATTATATTGCAGGATACCGGTTGATGGAAAAGGCATACAAAGAGGGAAAAGTCAGGGCAATCGGTCTGTCCAATTTTAACGAGGAGCAGATTCGGGAGATTTTAAGCGTCTGTGAGATAGAACCAACTATTTTGCAGACAGAGACACATCCTTATTTTCAGGAAAATGCATTAAAAGAGTTTTTGGCAAAGAAGAATATTGTGATTCAGGCATGGTATCCGCTCGGACACGGTGATGCGGCACTGATCCAAGAGCCGGTATTTTCAAAATTAGCAGAGAAATACGGTAAAAGCAATGCACAGATCATTCTCCGTTGGCATGTGCAGGCAGGAAACGTAGTGATTCCCGGTTCTAAAAATCCAGATCATATCCGTGCCAATTTTGATTTGTTTGATTTTAAGCTGACTGCGGAGGAGATGAAGGAGATACAGGCACTCAACAAGGATAAAAGATATTACACCAGTACGCCGGAACTGCTTAAGAGTTATGCAGAGATGGTACCACCTGTGGATGAACAGAAATAAATGCGGATCAGGGCGGGAGGAGGGCGCTGTATGACATGGAAATTCCCTGCTCATCAGAACTGTACTGTTCCAGAGGATATACAAAGAGATGGAAGAATAAAGGAAACCCGTGCGGTTGGAAGGCAAGCAGGGTAGAAGCCATTATAAGGGATGAAAGGTAGACAGAGACAATGGTACAGTTAAAGACAAAGCTAGATTCAGTCGGAGGAAAGCAGGTAAACCGTCCCAAAGAGGAATGGTAAGGGTAGAGGATACATATGAACCTATCATTACTTATCCGCAGTTATCTTCCCTGAAATAGCAGAGGCAAGAGAAAGAAGAAATCCCAAAGACATCTATTACTGCGGGTGTTGCGGCAGAGCATTATTCAATGCACACTACGACACTGTGTTGTATTAGGGGACTATTTGAAAATGAGAGAATGGAAGATATGCTTGAGTATATAAGTATATATGCAGACAATGTGGAAAGTGACGACAAAAAGGATAAAACAAGTAAAAGAGCTTTATCAGTATTTAAACGATAACAGGGAAGGACTGCCGGCCTGCGATAAACGG
>JAMPFC010000108.1 GCA_023664685.1 Roseburia sp.
TATAACATAATTTTGTGGGATGTTCACAATTTATTTACTCATGCGTTTGTCGTGACTTATCCTGTATAGAAATAGCTTGTGTTCTATTTGGTTCAAAAAACATAATTCTAATAGGTGTGTAACCCGCTTCTTTAATAATCCTTACTCGTCTGTGTTCTTTCTTTATATGATCTCCATCTGTAGTTGCATCTTTCCATTTTATTTCATATGCCTTATTACCAACAAGACAATCTATTTCTACTGTTTTGGGACTACTATCAATTGTATTTGGCAGCTTAACTTTCTGTTGTGAATCAGGATATTTCAACTTAAAACATTGGATAGCTAACTCCTCCAACATAGAGCCTGCGTATTTGTACAGAAAACGCCCCACATTTTGCTGATAATCAATCTGGTATCCCTCTTCACTTGTAAATCCAAGTGCATTATACACCATATAATGATCTGTATTATCTTTCTGCATTTCAATTTTTCTATTCTTGATTTTTTTCTGCAATTCTTCTCTATACTTAAGTACTATTTTTAATAACCTCTCATATCTATCCACTAATCTCTCCTCCATAGTAAAATTTCTCATAATTATTATAACACAAATTTATAAATTTTCCATTACTAACCATATTATGGATGTTTTTAACCGTCCTTTCCCATCACCCATACTTATAATACACCTTTGACTTCTTTCCAAATCTCCAATCCATGCACTCGCTGTCAGAATGGCACATATAAATCTTAACCCCCGGATTGTCCCGGCAGTCAAGCAGGGATAAATTTAATGCCTCCACTGACTTATATGTCTTTAACTTGTTATTGCGGCACAGAACCCCCTCAATCTGCTCACGCTTTCCAAAATCAATCGACGTGATCCGGTTATTGTTTAACCGCAGTTCCACCAGATCCTTAAACGCTCTCATATCCCACTTGCCAGAGAGCTGATTATCACTCAAGTTGATCCACTCTAGTTTCTTATGGTTGTTTTTCCCAAAATTCACCTTTTTCAATGCTCCCTGTGTCCACGTAAGATCTTCCAACTTAGGGAATTTGCTTACATCCAGACTCTTCGTACTCTTTTCATAGCGGACATCCAGTGCCTTCAGATTCTTAAACGACCAAATATCCCCTGCCTTTATCGGATTCCGGCAAAGTGAAAGTTTCTCCAATTTTAGAAATTTCTTTGCCGAAAGCTGATCTACGGATGTATCCGTAAGTTTCAGTTGTAAAAGCTTTGACAAATCCATCTGCCCCAGATCAGCCACATTTTTGCACTTCTTAACAGAAAGCGACGTCAGCTTTACACCTTCCCCTGACAAAATCTGCCTAAGCAATGGATTCTTTTCTGCCTTTAGTGTTTTGAATTTCACACAGCCCTCAATCTGGATTTCCTGCAGAGAAGAATTATTTTTTACTGTCAGTTTCTTTAACTTTTTACAGTTTTTTATAACGATCTTCTGCAGTTTACTGTCATTCTGGATTACGAGCGTCTCCAATGCGGGGTGATCCGACAATTCAAATATCTCCATACTTTGGTCATCAAGAACAAGTTCCTTTAATCCGTCTGTCGATGCAGGATCAAATGGAATCCCCTTTAAGTGCGCTGACGGCTCAAGATCAGATATAAGTCTCCTTACCCTTCTCAGTGTAAGACTTACTAATTTCGTATTATGCGACAAATCTAACTCTGGCAGATTCATATCCGGTTCCTGCGTCCCGAGCAGGCTCGTACTTCCCTGATCTAGCGACCCATGCAGATTGACATCCCTCAATTCTAGTACCTCAAGGTTCGCATTATGCGACAAATCTAACTCTGGCAGATTCACTTCCTTTAGGCTTAATGTTCTAAGTTTCGTACTGTATGACAAATCTAACTTCTGCAAGTCCACGCCTTTCAGTTCTAGCATCCTTAGTTTTTTATTATGCGACAAATCTAACTCTGGCAAATCCATATTCCTCAAACACAAAAAATTAAGCTTTGAAAACTGGGAGACAGACAATTTCTGCAATCTGGGTGTAGACAAATAGAGACTCTGAATCTGCTTATTATTTGATAAGTCAAAGCTCCTCAGATCCTCCCCTGTAATGGCAACCTCCTCCAACTTCGGATACCGGGGCAGTTTTACCTTCTCGATTGTATGATTCGTATAGAATAACATTTTTAATCTGGGGATCTGGGGGAATTTTCTACTTTTTGCTGTCTCTTTCAATGTCAATTCGGATAACTTGAAAAAATACTCAATCCCCTTTAAATTAAGCTTCTTTTTTCCACCACTCAGATCAAGATCGTCGAAGTAAGAAAAATCCGATTTCGTCAACTTCTCCCCAAAATCATAATCCCACGCAAATAATTCCCACTGGATATCCTTATTCGGAAAATTCTTTTCATTAAAGATAACTGTTTTGGCAGATACGTCGCCGCCTGCGCACAAAAAGATAATAAAAACGAGTAAGATCACAGGCATCTGCCTGAGAAGCATGCCCGGTTTTCTTTTCCCTGTACCTTTCATAAAAATCCCCCTTTCTGCGTTGCTTTTGCGTATGAATCAACTTTGTATCAAGCCATGTATGGCTTTGCAACGTACAGACACAAAGGGGAATGTCCAGTTTTTGAACATTCCCTCTGATATCATTGTGAAAAACAAACTCTTAGTTTGTGATCGTAGCCTCTGTCTCTTTATCAAACAGATGAATCTTCTCAGCATCCAGAGCAATCTTGATCGTATCTCCCGGACGAGCTGTCGTACGCGGATTTACACGTACTGTAATGTCGTTGTTCTCAATCGTGAAGTAAAGGAATACTTCCGCACCAAGCATCTCGTATACTTTAACGGTAGCTTCCAGCACGGTATCCGGGGAATTGCTGATGAACATTTCCTCGTCTTTGATATCCTCTGGACGGATACCAAATACAACGACCTTATCCTCATAACCGCCCTCGATCAGTTTTCTTGCTTTGCTCTCAGTAAGTTTGATCGTGTTGGAACCAAACATAAGAAGTACGTCGGAACCAGATACTACTACTCTCGCCTCGATGAAGTTCATCTGAGGAGAACCGATAAATCCGGCTACAAACAGGTTGTTTGGTCTCATGTACAGATCAAGCGGGCTGTCTACCTGCTGAACTACACCATCTTTCATAACGACGATACGTGTACCAAGTGTCAGCGCCTCTGTCTGGTCATGTGTTACGTAGATGATCGTCGTCTCCAGTCTCTGATGAAGCTTGGAAATCTCAATACGCATCTGTACACGAAGTTTTGCATCCAAGTTTGAAAGCGGCTCGTCCATAAGGAATACTTTCGGATCACGCACGATAGCACGTCCCATCGCAACACGCTGTCTCTGACCACCGGAAAGAGCTTTCGGCTTACGGTCTAACAAATGCTCGATATCAAGAATCTTAGCTGCCTCATGTACTAAACGGTCAATCTGATCCTTTGGTACCTTTCTCAGTTTCAGACCGAATGCCATATTGTCATATACCGACATATGTGGATACAGTGCGTAGTTCTGGAAAACCATCGCGATATCCCTGTCCTTAGGCTCTACATCATTTACTAACTTATCGCCAATCCATAATTCACCGTTTGAAATTTCCTCCAAACCGGCGATCATACGAAGTGTCGTTGATTTACCACATCCCGAAGGCCCTACAAAGATAATAAATTCTTTATCTTCGATCTCAAGGTTAAAATCCTTTACCGCATGAAAGCCGTTCGGATATACTTTGTTGATGTTCTTTAATGATAAACTTGCCATTACAACTGTTCCTCCCTGAAAAAATATTTTTTACATAAACATCTATGACTAATACTATACACTATTTTTTCCAAAAACACCATATCCAATTTCCATAAATTATTTTTAAATCTTTGTATATTTTGCATAACTAACCCGCATCCGCGCCCACAGCAAAGCCCTCGCCCTGAACCTCCTTTGCATCCATTACGATCACAAACGCCTTTTCATCGGCACTTTTCACAATCTCGATCAGCTTCACAACCTCCTTTTTGGACACAACGCACATAAGCACATTCTTGTCGCTGCCGGAATACATCCCTTTGCCCCGCAGACCGGTCACGCCGCGCTCCATTTCCCGCATGATGCCCTCCGAGATCGCAAGAGGCGAGTCCGAAATGATATATGCCATTTTGGCAAATTTTAATCCATCCAGTAACGCATCGGACACTTTCCCTGTGACAAAGACAGCGACGACCGAGTATAGTCCCGTATGCATTCCGAAAACTCCCATTCCCGCCAGTACGATGATCCCATCGATGAAAATAAGGAGTTCGGATACGCTGATTCCCGGAAACCATCTGTGCAGCAGCGTCACAAGCAGATCACTCCCGCCCGTGGAAGCATTCTGTGAGAAAATAAGACCGAGGCCCAGACCATTTAGTGCGCCCCCTAGAACCGCCGCCATAAGATAATCCCGGTGCGCCGCTTCGTAAGTCGGCACAAGGAGGAGTGCGACAGAAAAGCAGACCGCCCCATATAACGCTTTTTTCAGAAACCTCCCACCTTTTATTTTCAGCGCAAGAAGAAAAAAGGGGATGTTCAATAACAGGTTCGTAGCACCTACCGGTATCGTGAAGCCGGCTGCACTCTCCACGACCTTTTTAATGATGATCCCGATCCCAGAAAATCCGCCCGTCACCATTGAGAGCGGCTCGTAAATAATATTGATCCCCGCTGCCATAAAAAAGGTACCTGCTGTTATAAGCAGGTACGATACCAATTTATTGTCCCTTATTTTCTCTCTCATCTGACAACTCCTCAATAACGTCTGCTTTCTCCAAAAGCTTTTTGTTATTATAGTTGTCCATTTTTTTTCTGAATATTCTGCGCCTCCAAAAATTCGAGTACGGAATCCGCGCTATGCGCGTATAAATCCATCCAAGCCGCAATGCTTTCACTGCTTTAGGCACATGGATATTGTCCCGCAGCACCATATCCATAATGCTCCCCAGAACCACGCAGAGTTTGGCATTGACCTTTAATCGGTTCTCATGGATCCATTCCTCTGCCTGCGTCCCCTCCATCGACATCAGGATCACATCCGGAAGCTTTGTGTTGATATCGTTCACAAGCGCCTCATCCGTCATGCTCCCATCTGCTGTATACAGCCCTGCGACTTCAAGATACGGGCAGTGCGTGACCAGATAACGGAACACGCTCTTCGCTTCTTTTTTATTTTTCAGTATCAGATAACACTTTTTCCCCTCAAAAAGAGTCCGATCTACACTTTTATACGCAGTCCGGTAATCCACAACCATTCCGCCGGTCTCGAGTACATCTACATGGGAAGAACTCAGGATCGCCCGCTCGCCCGGAAGCACCAAATCTGCCTCGTGGAGAATGTCCTTCACCAGTTCATTTTCGTCATACATATCAATATAATCCAACGAAACCAGATGAATCACATTGAGATAGTCATTGGACAGGTAACTCTCTAGCATCTCCCGGAATGTACCCTCCGGCAAGATGTCAAGCTCCATATCCATAATCTTAATCCTCGTCCCCATTAAAACCCTCCTTTCCACGGATTCTTCTGTGGCCCGAAAACTACTCTTTCCCATCCCCCGTCTGTTTATCATCTGTTCCGAGAACGATCTCAATGTCGGCACCGTTCGTAAGATCCTGCGCCTGTACCTCTTTGACGACCGGATTTTTGAAAAATGGTTTGAGATATCGTCCCCATCTCTTTTTCCTCGTATAGATCACCGTCTTCTTCTGGATCTCACCGCTGAAATCCCCTACACCCATTACATACAGGCCTTTTTCTTCAAACTTTTCCTTAAATGACGCCGCCAGTCCATTGATCCGGCTTCCATTCGTGATCCAGATCCCTCTTGATTTTAATTTGTCAAGGTTCGTCGGCGCCGCTGTGCCATCGACGGATTTTTGCTTTTCTTTGCGCTCACCGCTCTCCCAGATGCCATCAATCATCTTTTTGGTCTTTGCCCCATCCAGTGTCGCTTTCCCTTTTATCTCCTCTGCATAGGCACGGTGCGCATAAATATAATCCCGGTCTACTTTGATCAGCCCAGATGCATACTGCTGCTTCTGGGAAAGTGTGATATCCGATATAAGCACATCCCATTCTTTTTCAATGAAATCCTTCATCGCCGCTTCATCTTTATACTGGCTTATCGTATCCAGATACTCTTCCCGCGGCGTAAATGCGCCTTCCTTTTTCTCAAACCGCTTATTAAATTCTTCCGAATCCAACGCAGTAAAATATCCGATCTCTACATTTAATTCTTCCTGAAGAAGCAGAATCCCATACTCATAAGCCACATCGCCTGTAAAATACTCATTGATATCCCTGAGTGTCGGAATCTGCGGAATCTGACTGCTCACTTCCATATATTCCTGATACTTCTCATTTGATAATGAAATCTGCGTTTTATTTGGAATCGTTACGTAATCTAAGTTTCCTGTCTCCTTATCAAAGAGTTCCAGAACAACCGCCTTGACCAGTCTGGTATCCTCCTCCACACTATAGATCAGATTGCTGGATTCCGATCCCACACTCACATCAATCACATGCTCATACTGGGTACTCCTCTCCTCCCTCTCTGTCGTTTTGTAAAACAACATCGTAAGGAAATAACTTGCCACCCCTACTGCAAGCAATAATATGATGATTCCCATTGTTTTTAAAAATGTACGAAAAATGATCTTTGCCACGCCTTTCCCCTGCATAAGACCCTCCATTCTGCTTTGATTAAAACGAAACAATAGTCCTATTGTAGCAGAAAATGCCAAAATATACAAGGGGTTTGGAGAAATCTTTCACGACAAACGCATGAATGTGTTTCTCAACTAAACCTTTATGCATAACTAAAA
>JAMPFC010000109.1 GCA_023664685.1 Roseburia sp.
GGGATCGTCGCAACCGAATTTTTGCTCGATGTCCAGCGGAGCTTCTTGGAAGCCGCTTTTTTCGGGGAAACCGATGTCTTAAGGGTTATAACCCTACCCGCCATCACCTCGAAAGTATTCTTGGAAGCAGTCAAAGTCTTCTTATAAGAAGGATATACTTTCTGCTGCTGTCCTTTCACCATCTTTAATTCCCAGTTTGCACTTGTCCATGTACAAACTGCTTTCTTATTGATAGATACCTTTTTGATTGGCGTACCGATCTTAACTTTGATCGACGCCTTTTTCTTTTTGTTCTGCTGTGATGTAACTGTGATCTTGGCAGAACCTTTGCTCTTAAGCGCTTTTACTACACCTTTTGAGCTTACACTTACAACTGAGCTTTTGCTCGATTTGTAAGTGACTTTTTTGCTTGCTTTTTTAGGTGTGACAGAAACTTTAAGTTTCTTCTTCTGTCCCTTTTTCAGCACCAGTATACCAGAACTGCCCACCTTGACGCCGATCGAAACTTTTTTCACTTTCTTCGCCGCCTGTGAGTCAGTTGATGATACAGCCAAGGATGTGACGATCATAGCAAATGCTAATACGAAAGTCACAATCTTTCTGAAACACCTTGATGACTGTGTACCAATCTGTCTCATCGAAATACCCTCCTAATCTAATTTACTTCTCTGTGGAAAAAACTCCAATACGTCCACAATGAAATTTAACATCATTATAACACCTCTCCACCCAATATGCAAGGTTATTTTTCATTTTTTAAGATGTTTGCATCACTCCTTTTTTTTACATTTTTTGAAAAATGTATGTAATAGAATGATTTTTTATTTGACGAATTGTATTATTTCAAGATAGAATATAGTAAAATATTTTGTCATTATCATGGCATTTACCATAGAAATCAAAAGAAAGAATGAGGAAGTTTATGGAAGAAAAGAAAGATATGCTCGAACAGCTCCACGCCCGCTTTGAGATCAGTGGAAGGGAAAGCGGGAACTATTCTCCGCTCACGCTCGCCTATATGGGGGATGCGGTCTATGAGATCATCATCCGCACGCTCGTCGTGGAGGGGGGCAATGGGACGGTAAACATCCTCCACCGCCGCTCGAGCAGCCTCGTCAATGCCGGGGCGCAGGCGCAGATCATGGCCGCGATCGAAAAAGAACTTTCGGAAGAAGAACTTACTATATATAAGAGGGGACGCAATGCCAAGTCGCATACGTCCGCAAAAAATGCCAGTATTCTGGATTATCGGGTCGCCACCGGTTTTGAAGCGCTCATGGGGTGGCTGTATCTGGAGGGAAACACCGAGCGCTGTATCGAGCTTGTTCAGTCCGGACTTCAAAAAATCCATTCAAATAAAGGCACTGTGCCGAAAAAGTGAGGAAAGAGAAGCACCGCCGCGCAAAAAATGCTGATGACGGTCACGCACAGGGCAAACCGCATCCGGCTCATCGGAATGCACACGGTGACAAGTACGCCAAAACTCACGCCGCCCCCTGCCAGAAGGTTCAGGGTGGATGTCCCGACTTCTCCGAGGTGGAACACATTTCCCAAAAATGTAATGACGACCAGACCGCCGGTCAGGAGTACTGCTGCCGGAAGGGAAATCCGCAGTACATTCCGCAAAAATCCTCTCGGTATCGTGTCCTCATGGCGTTCCAGTGCCAGTACAAAACTTGGTATCCCGATTGCAGTCGCCCCGATCAGGCTGAGCTGGATCGGAATAAACGGATACGATTCTCCGATGATGATAAACAGCACGCAAAGCAAGATCGAATAAAGCGTCTTTGTCAGGTACAGCGCACTGACACGCTCGATATTGGATATGATCGTTCTTCCCTCATTGACGATCGCTTTCATGGAGGAAAAGTCCGAATCCAGTAAAACGATGTGCGCACTCTGCTTTGCCGCATCGCTTCCCGACGCCATTGCGATCCCGCAGTCCGCATCTTTCAGCGCAAGTACGTCATTTACTCCGTCTCCCACCATTCCGGTGATTTTGTCCTCTGCCTCAAAGGCTTTTATGATCAACTGCTTTTTCTCCGGTGACACTCTCCCAAATACCGTATAGTCAAAAACTTCTTTCCGAAGTTCTTCAAGGTCATCCGGCAGTTTTCTCGCATCGACAAAATGTTCTGCGCCTGTCAGCCCCGCCCGGCGTCCCACGATGGACACCGTCAGCGGATTGTCGCCCGAAAGCACCCGGATATCGACTTCTTTTTCCCGAAAAAACGCAAATGTATCCGCCGCATCGTCTTTGATCACATCGGAGAGAACGACAAGCGCCATCGGCGTCTCCTTTTCTTCGGATAAAAGAAGAACCCGCATTCCCTCTGCCGCATATTCTCCGGCTTTTCGCAACGCAGCCCCATCCTCTGTGAGATATTCGGGCGCTCCAAAAAAATATTTTTTCAGTCCGGAAGCCTCTTCGGTGGTGATCCCCATATATTTTCGCTTTGAGCTGAACGGAATCTTTTCCTTTATCTCCAGTTTTTTTGTATCTTCATAAAAGCTTCGCAAAGCATCCGTCGTACTGTTCGTTTCCTCAAACGCATACGAGATGCCTTCCATGACCTGATCAATCTGGGCGATGCGGAACTTCCCCATCGGAATGATTTTTTCTACCTTTAGTTCTCCTGTCGTGATCGTCCCTGTCTTGTCCAGACAGAGGACGTCTACTCTGGCAAGCGCCTCGATGGCTTCCATCTCCTGAACCAGTGCGTTCTTTTTCGCAAGTCTCCCTACCCCCAGAATAAAGGAAATGCTTGTCAGGAGAACAAGTCCCTCTGGGATCATGCCCAGCACGCCCGCTACGGTGTTGACAAGCGAATCGGACAGGGAATTTCCCGCCACCTGCCTCTGGATATAAAAAAGCACCAAGCCAATCGGGATGATCGCATAACCTACATATTTTATAATGCGCTTGATGGCAATCTGCATCTCTGACGTGGCGCGCCGCTTTGTCTTTGCCTTTTTGACAAGCTGTGTGGCGTAATTGTCCTCCCCCACATGAACTACTTTCGCTGTCGCTGTCCCCGCCGCCGCACTGCTTCCGGAATACAAAGTATCCCCTGCCTTTTTTAAAACTGCGAGGGATTCTCCTGTGAGAAGGGATTCGTTGACTTCAAGCCCCTGTGACTCAAGCGTCTCACAGTCTACCGGGATCTGGTCTCCCATCGAGATCCGGATCACATCGCCGACCTGTAATTCTTCGATCCGTACCTCCTCGGTCTCCTGTCCGCGGATCCGCTTCGCCTTTGTCGCAGTCACGACAGAAAGCGCATCGATCAATTTTTTTACTTTGAGTTCCTGAATGATCCCGATCAGGGCGTTTGTGACCACAATTCCCATAAACAGCATGTTTTTGTACTGTCCGGAAAAAAGAATGAGTCCGGCTAGCGCCAGATTTAGAAAATTGAAATATGTGAATGTATGGGAGGCAATGATCTCTCCCCGGCTTCTCGAAGCGTTCACCTAGATTCCTCCGTATATTCTTATCGCAAAAGCTAGCGACGGGAATCGAACCCGTGACCTCTTCACTACCAATGAAGTGCGCTACCGACTGTGCCACGCCAGCTTAGGGTATTAACTAACCCATGCATTATTCTAACAGAGCAGTCTCCCCCTGTCAATAAAAAAATCAACACAGCTCGCCTAATTTTTTCTTGATGCGCTGAAGAGCATTATCGATGGACTTTGGCGTTTTCTCGAGATGCTCTGCGATCTGCTGATAATTCATTCCCTCGATATACAGGTTTACGACATTCTGTTCAAAATCGCTCAGCCGGTTCCGGATATAGTCCTCAATCCTGCCGACCCGCTCACGGTCGATGAGGATATCTTCCGGATTGGAAATCCCCGCCTCCTCGATCGTCTCGCCAAGCGTCTGGCGAAATTCTTCTGAAAGCCCGTCCCCGCCCACGGGAATATCAAGGGATACGTAAGAATTTAAAGGGGAATTTTTGAGACGGTTTGCGCCCTTTACCGCATTGTAAAGCTGCCTCTCAATGCACAAGTTAGCAAATCCGCAAAAAGAACTTTCTTTCTCCGGCTGATAATCGCGGATCGCTTTGTAAAGGCCGATCATCCCCTCTTGGATCAGATCGTCGCTGTCCCCGCCGATAAGGTAGAGCGCCCGGGCTTTTTTTCTGACCAGATTTTTATATTTTTCCATGAGAAAATCCACACCGGTATTGTCACCGCTGCGAATCCGTCTGATGATCTCCTCATCCTCCAGAGCCTGATATCTCTCTTCCATCCTCAATCCCCCATTCATACATGCGGTTTGGTTGGCGATGCTGTTATTTTGTGTGGAAGCCCCGCTGTCTGACGATTTCAAAGGCAAGCACGCCTGCTGCCACGGAGGCATTCAGGGAGTCGATGTCCCCGCTCATCGGGATTGCCGCTGTATAGTCGCAATGCTCCTTTACCAGACGAGACACTCCCCCTCCCTCATTTCCGATCACAAGTCCGATGGGGCCGGTCAGGTTCTGCCGGTACATGACTTCTCCGTCCATGTCCGCACACACAAACCACATCCCCCGCTCTTTCATTTTTTCCATCTCTGCCGACAGATTGGTCACACGCGCCACCGGCGTATAATGAACCGCTCCGGCAGACGCTTTTACTACCGTGGGCGTGAGGCCCACCGCCCGCCTCTTCGGTATGATGACGCCGTGGGCGCCGGCAAGGTTCGCTGTCCGTATGATCGCCCCCAGATTGTGCGGATCCTCGATCCCATCCAACAGGAAAATAAAAGGCGCTTGTCCTTTTTGTTCCGCCAGAGCAAACATATCCTCGACCGTACCGTATTCAAACGCAGCCAGTACCGCCACCACTCCCTGATGCTTTCCGTTTTCGCTCATATGGTTCAGCCGGTCTTTGTCCACAAAGTCGACAAGCGTACCTGCCTTTTTAGCTTCACGGAGTATATTCAGCACCGGCCCATCCTTGCAGCCCTTTAACACGTAGAGTTTATCGATTCTTTGTCCTGCCCGGAATGCCTCCAGTATGCTGTGGCGTCCCTCCAGTCTGCTCTCACTTTCCAAATATGTGTCCTCCGTTTTCTTCTATATATTATATGATATCATACTATGTGATATCGTTGATATAAACGTTCAAGCCGGATATGTCCTCCGCTTCATCGAATGGTTTTATCATGATATACGGTTTTTCCATCTGCCGGATGTGGATTCCCGTACCGCTGACGTCCCCGAGAAAATATCCGTCGCTGAACACGACCTTGTCTGCCTCTTTTGCGGTCTCGTTTCCTGCCTCTTTTCCTGAGAGATAACCACAGATCGTCTCCATGACTTTTCTGCCATCCTCTTTCGCACAGATCACCTCGGTCACTTCGCAGACATCCTCTTCATGAATATAGGAAACCACCGCTTTTATATAGCCGCCCTCCTCCAGAACAAGGACAGACCCGCCGAGCGTCTCGGCCTCTTTGCACAACATGCCATAGTATTCCCTGCTCCTGTGGATATACAAATTAAGATCAGAGGCATAAAGCTGTGCATTTGCAAATTCGGCGGTTCTTTTTTGACGCCTTGTATCTAGTTGGGGGTATTCCGTCACCGCATACCACTTTCTGCAGTTTTCCATGATGTAGGACATCCCGACTTCGAGCTGCCGCCGGTAATACACTCCCTGAAACCCGAGCGGCTCATAAATCTTCTCATCTGCCGGAGATAAAAAGGCAAGCTTCGCCCCATCGCTCTTTGCATCCATCAGCCCCTGCTCTAGCAGCAAGGTCATATAACCCTTGTGCCGACTCTCCTCCCTTGTGGCTACACCCACAATATAGGGACAGATGCATTCCTCGCCGCGGTAAACGACCGGATACGAAGTAAAAAACGCCATGCTTGCCAGTTCTCCCGCCTCGTACTTAGAATATACGATGCTTTTTTTCGCCTTTTCCTCAAAATAAAAATCGATGTAGGGATCTGTGTCGTGAAATATTTTTTTCCAAAGTTCTTTATGATCCATCCAGCCCAAAACTCCTTTTTAACATTCCTCGAGCAGACAAACTGCCTGCGAGGCGATTCCCTCACCACTCCCTGTAAAGCCAAGCCCTTCTTCTGTCGTCGCCTTTACGCTGATTTTTTTCAGCTCCACACCGAGCGCTTCTGCGATGTTCTTTCGCATCTTATCGATATGGGGCGCCATTTTCGGCTTCTGTGCAATGATGATCGCATCGATATTTCCTACCTGATACCCATTTTCCTTAAGAAGCCCCGCCACATGCTCGAGAAGTTTGATACTGGAGATTCCGCGGTAGCTTTCGTCTGTGTCCGGAAAATGCTTCCCAATATCACCGAGACATGCCGCACCGAGCAGGGCGTCCATCACTGCATGTACGAGAACGTCCGCATCCGAATGCCCGAGAAGCCCAAACTCATATCCGATCTTTACTCCTCCGAGGATCAGTTCTCTGTCCTTCACAAGCTTATGCACATCATATCCGATTCCAACTCTCATATGAGCCTCCCTTCCTGCAAGGTAAACTTTTCTTTCTCTTCGAGCCAGCCCGGCACCACTGCCGAAGCATACAACATACAGAAAAAAGCCCTGAACAATCAAGGCTTTGCAGTAGCGGGAAAGGGATTTGAACCCCCGACACCACGGGTATGAACCGTGTGCTCTAGCCAACTGAGC
>JAMPFC010000010.1 GCA_023664685.1 Roseburia sp.
CAATCATACTGGCAGTCAGCATTTTTTTAAGCAGCTTCCGGATACGCAGTACGATCGAGGATGAACTGGCACAGATGGGCGTTTTAAAAGCAATCGGTTATACAAGCAAACTGATCATCTGTTCCGTCGCCTGCCCCTACATACTGGTAGGTATCGTTGCCACAATGACCGGTGCGGCTTTATCCTATACCGTCCTGCCCTCTGTAGCAAAAATCCTTGCTGTCCAGTCCGGATTTATGTACACTCCTGTCTTTGACGGAACTGCCCTGTTGATCGTGGTACTCATACTTGTACTTGCAATCTTTTTATTTGCCTATCTTTCTTCGGTCAAAATATACAAATTAGAGCCGATGGGAGCCATCCGGGGAAGTAAAGGAAATGGGGGTGCCGGACAAAATATATTGCTAGCTGTTTTGTCAGTTGGTATAATGGTGCTGTTATCCTTTGCCGGTACACTCCTTTACAATGTGAGCGTCAAACCCGACAATTTTATGAAAACACTTTCCGAAGAAACTCCTTCTGTTATTTTTACAGTACAGGATGATAAAATGCCGGAGGTGAAGGAACTTCTCGAGGAGGACAGCCGGGTGAAACTCTCTTTGGAATACGCACAGGCGCCTCTCAGTTATGCCGACGGAAGCCTTGCAGCCTTTGTATGTGAGGATTTTGGAAAAGTAACAAATGATATATGCTACGAAGGGCGAAATCCGGTGAGCGAAGATGAGATTGCTATCGGAAATATGCTTGCGGAGGACTATCCGATCGGCAGCAAGATCAAGATCAGTGCCGACGATAAATCCGCAGTCTATGTGGTAACAGGCTACATCCAAAGCGTCAATAATGCCGGAAAAGCATGTGAATTGACAAGTGAGGGCTATGAAAAAATTGGCAAAAAAATGAACACGGTCAATGTTTATCTGCACGAAAAAGAAGCCGAAACATTTATCAAAGACTATGAAAAAGAGCATGATTCCTTGATCGCATCTTCGATCAACTCGGAACAGTTGAATGAAAACAGCCGGACCATGTATGCAGGTATTGTTTCCGCAGCAGCAGTTGCTTTATTTATCATTTCTGTTCTGATGGTGCTTCTCGTTCTATATGTGATCATCAATTCCATGATCAGCAGACGCAGACAGGAATTTGGTATCTATAAAGCAATCGGCTATACAAGCAGACAGCTCACTCTCATGACTGCTGCCCGGTTTATCCCCATCATAGCTTTGGCCTCAGTTTTGTCAGCAGTTGCGGGAATATGGTATCTGCCGGTGATCAATCGTATGATTTTGAGCCAGATCGGCGCGATAAAAAATTACTTTGAAGTCTCGATTTGGATCCTGCTTGTATTTGCAATTATTTTTACTGCTGTATCATTTTTGATCAGCGTACTTCTAGCAGCACCGATCAAAAAAATCACTGCCTATTCACTTTTGAAGGAATAGGATACTAGAATTAGAAAAGGGGAATTATATTATGAATTTTTCAGAAAAATTAAAAGAAATAAGAAAAAATGAAGGATTGTCACAGGAGCAGCTTGCAGAGAAGATTGGTGTATCAAGGCAGGCGATCACAAAATGGGAGACCGGAAAGGGCCTGCCGGATGTTGAAAATATGGTGATCATCGCAGAGATTTTTAAAACCACCTTAGATGAACTGCTCCGCGACTCTGCCACCAGACAAAAGCAGGAGACATCTGTCTATACGAGCGAAACCATTTATGATATTGACTGCGAAAAGCACTTTGACGTCAATATCGGGGATGCCGCCGCCATCCTGCTGTCATCGGGGACAGACGAAAAGCTCCACATCAAGCTGTCCTCTGAAACTTTTGAAAATTTAGGCACCATGTTCAAGATAAAATTGGACGAAAAGAAAAACAAGCTCGATGTTAATTGCCTGAACAAGAACAAACTGAGCCGCTATGAGGTGGAAGATTCTCTGACAGTTGAGATCGTTCTTCCCCAAAAATACTCTGACCATTGTGAAATATCCGCTTCGGTTAAGCTTCTCGTGATAAAAGACCTTCACCTTCGCCGGTTAGAATATGATGGTGATGCAGAGCAAGTCCTGATTTCAGACAGCAGTGGCAGTCTGGAATTTACTGCAAAAACAGATTATGACATCACCATTGATCAGATCACAGGAAGACTGGACATCAACCAGTGGAAGGCAAAAGCAGTTGTTCATATTCCAGAGGAAAATATGGTAAACGTTATAAACAAAGGACGAAAATGCGCTGTTTACTATATGAAAGATGACAATGCCATAGCATATGAAAATTCTGCTGACGGTGAAAACGAACTCAGTGTTTCGGGGATATTTTCGGAGTTGGTTGTCGATCTAATAGAGAAAAAATAAAAAACTTAGTGAGGAAAAGGGAAAATCCTCTCTACAGTGGCGGATAGATCTACGAATCGCTATCAAGCCACTGTGGGGAGATTTTCTTTTTTTCCTCACACAAAACCTGTTAAAAGTAACTTTCTCCAGATCGATCAACCCCATACAACCTCCTTGAAATACTATCCCCCCATACAACCTCCTTGAAATATTATACCCCATACAACTCCCCATAAGAACCCTTGTGAAAAACTTTATGGAGAAAAGAGAAATCCCTCTCACAGCAGCTTGATAGCGATTCGTAGATCTATCCGCTGCTGTGAGAGGGATTTCTCTTTTCCCACAACCTCACACAAAGATTTCTTAAGGAGTAACTCAATTAAACCCATACAACTTCCTTGAAATACTATACCCCCACACAACCATTTTTCTCCCAGCCTTTCCTCGTATCTGCATCGGTTTACTCAAAACCTGCTTATTTACGAGACGGAATGTACTCTTACTGGAATTTTTGAGATATTTCCACAGTTCTGTCCGTTTTTCCAGACTGCCCTCAGAACCCTCTTTAATAAGAAATACCGAACTTACCGTCATCATCATAGCAAGATATTTTACCATATAATCCCGAAGCTTCTTATTTTTGATCCGGTTCAAGTCATAGGCGTCGATCAAAAGTTTATTTACCTTGAGCTGTTGGTCGATCCGGTCGATCATGACCGTCTCATTGACGGACTGGTCATCCCTGCCGATAAAATAACGATACAGATCCACATTCATATAGTACATCGTTTTCACAAACGGAAGCGGTTTGTATACGAATATATTGTCCACATAAAACGTGTGGGGCGGGAGTTCCAGCTTGCAGTCATACAACATCTGGGTACGGTAGATCACGGAATGCATAAGTATATTCTGGCTGATCTTAAATTTCTTGACGTCACTCCAGCCAAATACTTTTTCCTCCGGAAATACTCCCTCATAACGGATCGCCTTGTGTTTTCTCAGGCTCGGTTTCTCATATACATAATTGGCGAGAAACATATCGACAAGCTGTCCCTCTCGGATAAACCTGCGAAGTTTTTCTAATATTTTGATCAGGGATTCCCGGTCAAGCCAGTCATCGCTGTCAAGCACTTTGAAATAAAGCCCCTTTGCATTTCTTAAGCCGGTATTTACCGCCTCGCCATGACCTCCATTTTCCTGATGGATCGCCCGGACGACTCCCGGATTCTCTGTCTCCATCTCGTCCGCTATTTTGGCTGTATCATCTGTTGAACCATCATCTATAATAAGTACTTCCACGTCTTCTCCGCCTGCCAACACACTTTCCACCGCATGGCGCATGTACTCCTGCGAATTATAACATGGAATCGCTACTGTCAATATCTTCATTGTTCCGCCTATACCCTCTCTGCTAAATCCAATGCCCGCTCTACAATGGCATCGATATTATAATATTTATACTCCGCTAGTCTCCCAAGCAGATAAAATCCCGAAATACGGTCTACGATCCTCTTATATTTTCCGTAAAGCGCATCGTTTTGCTCATTATTTATGGCATAATAGGGAATCTGACCCCCGCCTCCCGAATATGCCATCGGATATTCCTTTACGATCGTCGTATCCTTCGCATCCATCTGCCCGGAAAGATATTTAAATTCTGTAATTCTGGTAAAATCCTCACTCACTGTATAATTTACCACGCCATGACTCTGGTAAAATGGCTTATCGTAATGCTCAAATTTAAAATCAAGGGAACGATACGGAAGCCTGCCATAACAGCAGTCAAAAAACTCATCCAACGCACCGGTAAAGATCACCTTTCCGGTAAATGGCTCTCCCTCAAAATACACCTTCGTATCACCATCCGGAGCCAGCCTCAATACCTCTTTCCCCTGACAGCCAAGCCTTACATCAATACCGTCATGCACCAGAAGCTTTTCAAATACCGCTGTGTATCCTTCAAGCGGAAGCCCCTGATACGTATCCTGAAAATACCGGTCATCATGGCTCAAAAGAACTGGTACTCTTCCCGAAACCGCGGGATCAATATCTTTCGGGGACTTTCCCCACTGTTTCATAGTATACTTAAGAAAGATATTTTCATACACATATGCTGCGATTTCTTTTAGATCAGCATCCTCATGGTTCATCAGTTCCAAGATCGGTACTCTTGCACCCTCTCCAAAATAATCGATCAGTTTCTTTTCAAGAGCTGGCGCCCTGTCTCCGTATACCATCTGAAGGCTGTTCAGATTGAACGGAATCGGCAGCTCCATCCCATGAATCTTTCCGACCACCTTATGCTCGAACTCATACCACTTTGTAAACCGGGAAAGATAATCATAAACCCGTTTACTGTTCGTGTGGAAAATATGAGGCCCATACTGATGGATCAGGATACCGTGATCATCCTTTTTATCGTAGCAGTTCCCACCGATGTGATCTCTGGACTCAATGATAAGTACCTTTTCTCCTTTTTGCTCTGCAAGTTCCCTTGCTGCCACAACACCTGCAAAACCACAGCCTATGACGATGCTATCATACATAAGTCCCTTCCACCTCTAATCCAAAAATCGCATTTTATTCTCTGTCGTGGTTTTCTTCACAGGCGTCACTGCTACTGCGCGTCTGCCGGAAGCATCTTCAAGTTTGGTCGCCAGTTTATCCTTGCATGCCTTACAAAAACGCCCTGTTTTGATCGTGGCGCCACAATTCTCACAGTTGATGCCGATCGGGGAATCATCCGTGAAACTGAGACGTTCTTCCCTGATCCACTTCTTGATCTGCTTTACACTGACGTCCATTTCACTGGAAAGCTCATTCATATCCACATGCGGGTGATCATATACATACTTTTTCACCTCGGTAAATTTCTCTTCCATCGCCTTTTCGCATGCCGGACAAATCCTCGGCCCCCGCAGGTAATTAAAGATTTTCCCACATTTTACACATGATACGATTTCCATATCTATCTACCTCCATTCCTCCACATCCCTGCTTTATCATGTAGCAGGATCCCCCCTGCCAATACAGAGACATAGAAAATATATTCTTTCAGTTCCAACATTTTTTAATGCTTCCCCACACGCCTCCAGAGTACTTCCCGTCGTATAGATATCATCCACTAGCAAAACTTTTTTGAAATGCAGATCATCTGTCACGACCCGGAACCGTTTCTGAAGGTTCTGCGTTCTTGACTTCACATCAAGCCCCTTTTGTGGTTTTGTGTTTTTTGTCCGGATCAGATAATCTGTCAACACCCGGATTCCCAGCCTCTCACCGATGACCGACGCCATGTACTCTGCCTGATTAAACCCGCGGAACCTCATCCGCTTCTTATGGATCGGAACCGGAATCAGAACATCCGGTGAAATCTCCCGAATCCAGTCGCCATAAGTATCTGCAAGTTCCCCGGCAAAATGATCCCCACATGAAAGCTCGCCATCATATTTGAAATTTCTGACTGCCTTCTTCATCAAAGAATCATATGGATATAATGCATATCCTCTTTCCACGCAAAATGTCCTCCCCTGACAGTCCTCACACAATTCTTCCTCCATACTTCCAAGAGGCTTTGAGCATCTCTTGCATCTAGGCTCCGTCACCGGATGCAGTTTCTTTTGGCAGTCCCCACACAGCAGAGCATCCCCGGCACGCTCGAGTATGCGGCGGCACACCACACATTTCTCCGGATAAATTGTGTCTAATAAGCTGATTTGTAAAATACCCCCTTACTGCACCTTCATCCGATCGCACATCGGATTACGTCGCTCAGATATATTTTACCAAATAATCAGTCGTATTGCAATTCTTTTAATCGAATTTCCAAAGTAGAATATCGTTTCTGCTCGGACTGGTTCACGATCATATCGGAAACCGCCCGCTTACTCCCGACGATCGTCACGCATTTTTTTCCCCGCGTAACCGCTGTATAAAGGAGATTTCGGTTCATAAGCACCCGCGGGCCGCTCAAGATCGGAAGAACCACCGCCGGATACTCACTTCCCTGCGATTTGTGGATCGTGATCGCATAGGCAAGCTCCAGTTCATCCATATCTCCAAAACTATATGTCACAAGCTTTTCTTCATCAAATGCGACGACCATCTCTTTGTCCATCAGGTCAATCTGCCGGATGATCCCGCAGTCCCCATTGAACACTCCTGTCCCCTCTTCAATGACAACTCCGTGAAATCCCTCGACACGCCACGGCATCTGATAATTGTTCTTGATCTGCATGACCTTGTCCCCTTCCCGGAAAACCGTGCCATGCACCTCCATCTGTGCCTTTCCCTCTTCCTGCGGATTCAGGTATTTTTGCAAAATCTGGTTGCACCGGACTACCCCTAGCTCACCTTTTTTCATCGGTGTGAGAACCTGCACGTCAAACGGAGTACACTGTGTATACTTGGGCATTTTGTCCCGCACAAGCCAGAGCATCACCTCCAGTACGCTGTGGCTGTCCTCTTTTTCAAGGCAAAAGAAATCCCGGCTCTGGTTGTCCATCTTGATCGCTTCTCCCTTATTGATCTTGTGGGCATTGACGACGATATCACTCTCCGCAGCCTGTCGGAAAATCCTCTCCAGACGGACGACGCTGCAGCAGCCCGAACGGATAATGTCCTTTAGCACATTTCCCGGCCCCACACTGGGAAGCTGGTTTACATCGCCTACGAGGATCAGTCTCGTGCCGACGGAAATCGCCTTTAGGAGACTGGTAAACAAGTAAATATCTACCATCGACATTTCGTCGATGATGACGACGTCCGCCTCCAATGGATTCCATTCATTCCTCTCAAAGACGCCCTGCCCATCGCTGTCTGCCGAAAATGCACGCTCCTTTTCTTCCATCCCTGCTCCGTTATATTGGAGCATACGGTGGATCGTCTGTGTTTCCCTGCCCGTCGTCTCGGTCATCCGCTTTGCCGCACGCCCTGTCGGCGCTGCCAGTAAGATCGTCTGCCCCTCGGACTCTAAAAGCCGGATGATCATATTGATGGTCGTCGTTTTTCCGGTTCCCGGCCCGCCTGTGATAACCAAAAGTCCGTGGTTCATCGATTCACGCACCGCTTGAACCTGCCGGTCATCCAGTTCAATCTCCGATTCTTTCTGCAGTTCGGAAATGACCCGGTCAAGGGATTCGTCGTAAGATGCATTGACATTTCCGATATCGAGAAGCATTCTGGCGCAGTTCATCTCATTGTAATACAGCGTGGGCAGATAAACTTTTTCCCCATCCCGTATGACACTCTTGTCAATCTCCATCTCATCCACCATATTCATAAGACGCGCCACGCTGACCCCGAGGAACTCCACACAGTTCCGGTACAAAAGCTCCTCCGGCATATAAACATGTCCGGAACCTGTCCCAAGTCCGAGTACATAAAGGATACCGGCACGGATGCGGTAATCCGAATCCATGTCAAGACCTGTGCGCATGGCGATCCCGTCTGCGATCCGAAACCCCACTCCCCGGATGTCCTCCGCAAGCTTATAGGGATTATTTTTTACGATACCATACATGTCCTCACGGTACGTTTTATAAATCTTAACTGCGAGCTGATTACTGATCCCATACTGCTGCAAAAACAAAAGCGCGCTGCGCATCTCCCTCTTCTCTTCAAACTGCGCCGCAATATCCATCGCCTTTTTCTCACTGATCCCTTTTACCTCGCTGAGACGCTCTGGTTCTTTTTCGATTATTTCAAAAGACCTGTCGCCAAACAAGTCTGTGATCCGTTTGGCAAGACCGCCACCGATTCCCTTGATCGCCCCCGACGCCAGATATCTTTGCATGGATACCACATCGTCCGGATCCCGGCTCTCGCTCTTTTCTACCTTGAACTGCTCATGATACGTCGGATGCTTTACCATGTTTCCATACAGCACCATGTATTCCCCTTCATTGATAAAGGGAAATGTACCCACACAGGTCTCCAACATCTCTCCGTCCTCGTCTTCACACGCAAATTCAAAAACCGTATAACCGTTTTCGACATTTCGGTATATGATGTGTTCTACATATCCGTTCCGCTCTTCCATTCGCCTCTCCTCAGCTGCACAAACCGGACTGCATCCGTCCGCTTCTTTTCATTTATAAATGCACGAAAGCGCCCCCGATCCAATCGCACGGATCAAATCCCCTTTTGTTCCATATCAGGTATCGATCAAAGTGCCGCCGGATCACGGACGCCGTCATAGCCCAATGACGCAAGGCTGAAACTCATTTCATCTCCCGCCATCGTGCTGATCCCATATCTGTCGTCATTTATTTCTCGTCATCGACTCATACAAAGTCTGTGCGATTCCCAGACCATTTCCACTGGAAACCATATTCTCTGCCAGTGCCTGATACATGTTGTCGCTGAACATATCCAGATATTCACTGCCTTCTTCTTCCTCATCATCGCTGAACACTTTTGCCGCTTCCTCCATCGACTGGAACATTTTCTGCAAAAGATATACTTCAAAATCCTCGCACGCCGACATCATTTCTTCATCGGTCTCAGCGTCGTTGATCTGGTTGGTCAGTTTATTGGAAGAAGCCATCGAAGATACCGCATCTGCACCGACGGATGAACTTCCTAATCCATTATAAAGATCATTTACTGATAATGACATACTCTATTCCTCCATTTCTACGCTGCTCTTACGCCGCTATGAACCGCTTTACGATCTGAGGTTGTTTGCCTGCTGGAGCATCTCGTCCGAAGCTGTGATCGCTTTTGAATTCATCTCGTAAGCACGCTGTGCGATGATCATGTTTACCATCTCATCTACCGCCTGTACGTTTGATCCCTCCAGACGCCCGGACACGATCTTGGAATCGAGCTGGTCTGCCGAGTAGATCGTCGGGACACCAGACGCCGGTGACTCTTTCAGGATCGTATCGGAAGTACGCTCAAGTCCTGATGGGTTCGGGAAAAATGCCAACCCGATCTGGATTCCCATAAGCTGTGCATTTCCTGTCGCATCCGGATACATAAAGTTTCCATACTGATCGACGGAAAGAAGGGACGAATCCAGTTCTCTGTCAAATTCGATCGGATTTCCATTTGTGTCCAGAACCGGATATCCATTGGAATCCGTAAGAGCCATTCCATTCTCTGTGATCGACACATTGAAATTTCCGTTTCTTGTATAGCCAATGCTTCCGTCATTCATTCTTACCTGAAAAAATCCCTCGCCTTGGATCGCATAATCAAATGGCCCGCTGGAATCGAGAAGCGGCCCCTGCGTAAAATCAGAGACGATCGCAGCCGGTCTTACACCAAGTCCGACCTGCGCACTTACCGGCTTTGGCTCTCCGGTACTGTCATAAGATTTTACCTGAAGCGTCTGATAGATCAGGGATTTAAAATTAACTGCCTCTGTTTTATACCCCGTCGAATTGATATTGGACAGGTTGTTTGAAATTGTATCAAGATTTGTCTGCTGGGCAATCATTCCAGATGCCGCAGTCCAAAGTGAACGCATCATATTCTTATCCTCCTAACACATCTGCGGTATCACAGATCCGTGTACCGCCCACAAAACCATTATCCAAGTCTGCCGACCTGATTTACCGCCTTGTCGAGCATCGAATCCATCGAACGGATCATCTTCTGGTTCGCCTCGTATGCTCTCGTTATAGTAATCATATCGACCATTTCGGACACAACATTAACATTTGACTGCTCGGTATATCCCTGAAGGATCGTTCCGGTCGCCTCCCGCTCTGTGGCACCATCTACGACGGTATACATATTGTCGCCCACTTTGAGTATGTAATCATAATCCGTAAAATCCGTGAGCTTTACCCGGTCGATGACCGCTCCGTCCGCTGTGATCGTACCATCCTTATCAATGGCAATGCTCGTTGCGTCCGTCGGAATGCTGATGTCTCCGCCCTCGCCCTGAACATGGTTTCCTTCTGAATCTACAAGTATTCCATCCTTTGTCACCTGAAAACTTCCGTCACGGGTATATCTGGTCGACGTTTCCCCGCTTGAATTTGTATAATTGATCGTGAAAAATCCATTTCCACTGATGGCTAGGTCAAAGTTCCCGCCTGTTTCACGGACGGAACCCTGTGAATAATCCGTATACACCTCGCCAACCTTCACACCAAGACTCATCCTGCCGATCGCCTCGTTGTGGTAAGCCTGAGATCCATCTCTGATCTTGATCGTCAGTAATTGATCAAACGCCTGACTGCTCACGCTCTCCTGCTTATAGCCGAAAGTCGCAGAATTTGCCAGATTGTTTGAAACCACATCCAATCTCTTCTGTTCGTTGACCATCCCTGTCCACGAAGTATAAAGACCTCTTAGCATAATGCCCTCCTTTGATATTACTTAATCATCATCTGTCGTTCCGCTTAGGAACTCAACATATTTACCGGTTCCGATGGCAACTGCTGTCATCGGTTCCTCAGCCGTCATCGTTGTGATGCCGGTCTTACTTTCAATCAATTCTTCCAAACCATATAAAAGACTTCCGCCACCGGTCAGTACGATTCCCCGGTCTGCGATATCTGCCGCCAGTTCCGGCGGTGTCTTCTCCAGTACGCTGTGGACTGCCTCCACGATCTGGAGTGTCGTATCCCTCAGTGCTTCCTCTGTCTCCTGCGATGTAACTGTGATCGTCTTGGGAAGTCCTGTCACAAGATTTCTTCCCCTCACATCAACCTCTTCAAGTTCCGGACGCGGAAAAGCAGAACCGATCCGTATCTTGATATCCTCCGCTGTCCTCTCACCAATGAGCAGATTATGTTTCTTTCTCATATATCGGACGATCGCGTCATCAAAATCATCCCCGGCGATCTTGATCGAAGTACTTACTACCGTTCCTCCGAGTGAGATCACTGCAATATCCGATGTACCGCCCCCGATATCCACGATCATATTTCCACACGGCCTCGCAATATCGATACCGGCACCGATCGCCGCTGCAATCGGCTCTTCAATGATCTTGACGTCTCTTGCGCCCGCCTGAAATGCAGCGTCCTCTACCGCCTTTCTCTCAACCTCTGTGACCCCGCTCGGCACACAAATACTGATCAGCGGCTTGCGGAATCTCTGCTTTCCAACTGCTTTCTGGATAAAATACTTGAGCATTTTCTCCGTAACGGTATAATCTGATATAACGCCCTGTCTGAGCGGCCGGACTGCTACTATATTTCCGGGTGTACGGCCAAGCATGAGCCTCGCCTCTTCACCGATTGCTTTTATCCTGTTTGTATCCCTGTCAAATGCGACTACGCTGGGTTCTTTCAGTACAACACCCTTGCCTTTTACATAAACAAGAATGCTGGCAGTACCCAAATCTATTCCAATGTCCATGACTTTCTCCTTTCTTACTTTTCCCGAATATTCCCCGATGTTTTTCCCATTTTGTCATACATATATCTGTTCCGGTGTTTCGTCTTCATTCTTCCCTAATTCTATGTCTGGTAAACATACTCTTCTTCATTATAAACCTATTTCGTCAATTTTTAAATGCTTTTTTTCAAATTTAACATTTATTTTACATTTTTCGCCGCTCTCTGACGCCGATCAGTCCCCAGCGTCTTTTGCCGCTTGGATCATGATCGCACACTCGATCCGCTTTTTCTGGAGTTCACAGCCGATCTCATATGGTTTATCAAGCCTGTGGTGCATATTATATGCATTCGCCGCACAGCCGCCACTACAATAAAATTTGGCAAAGCAGTTTCGGCACTCCTCTTTGGCGTAGACATTGCAAAGTTTAAATTCATCCCGAATCTGGTCGTTTACAATGCCCTCATCGACATTTCCGAGCAGAAAATCTTCATTTCCTACAAATTGGTGGCACGGATACAGATCTCCCCACGGCGTCACAGCCAGATACTCTGTCCCCGAGCCACAGCCTGAGAGCCGCTTATAGACACATGGGCCGCCGCTCAGGTCGATCATATAATGGAAAAAATGAAATCCTCTTCCCTCTTTTTCTCTCTTTATCATTTCCTTTGCCAGTCTGTCATACCCCTCGCAGATCAGCGGGATGTCCTCCTCACGGATCGCATAAGGCTCTTCCGGCCCCGCCACGACCGGCTCCACAGAAATCTGCTCAAATCCCTCATCCGCCAGATGAAGCACATCCTCGACAAAGTCAAGATTGTAATGGGTGAAAGTCCCACGCACATAATATCTCGTCTGGTTTCTGCTCGCCGCCACCTTTTTAAATTTATCCAAAATCAGATCATAGCTTCCGTCGCCATTTTTATTTGGCCGCATGCGGTCATGCACTTCTTTTCTTCCGTCAATGCTCAGGACGATATTGTCCATTTCTTTATTTGCAAATTCAATGATCTCATCATCGAGCAGGACACCGTTTGTCGTGAGCGTAAAGCGAAAATGCTTGTCATGCTCCTTTTCCAGCCTCCGCCCATATGCCACCAGTTTTTTTACGACTTCAAAATTCATAAGCGGCTCGCCGCCAAAAAAATCCACTTCCAGATTTTTCCGGTTTCCCGAATTTGCCACGAGAAAATCCAGTGCTTTCTTTCCCGTCTCATAACTCATGAGAGACCGGTCTCCCCGGTACTCGCCCTCCCCGGCGAAACAGTACTGGCAGGAAAGGTTGCAGGCGTGGGCAATATGCAGGCACAACGCTTTCACAACGGTCTGGCGCTGTTTAAAATCGATCACGCCTTCCTTATAAGTATCTTCGGTAAAGAGCGTCCCATCTGCTTTCATCTCCTCGAGTTCTTCATACAACTCTTTAAGTTCCTCCGGCGTTATACCGGCATCCTTATATTTCTCGCAGATCTGCCCTGTAATCTCACCCTGACCTTTTTTCTCATACATCCCGATCACATCATATGCCACGTCGTCCACGACATGCACAGAACCGCTGTTTACGTCCAATACGATGTTGTAACCGTTGTTTTTATATTGATGAATCATTTCTTTTCTCCGTGTTTGTTCTTTGCAAAAAAAGTGCAAAAAGAAAACTTTTTTAATTAGACAAGAAAGGACTTTGCCCGACTTTCGCCAAATCAGACAAGTCCTTCATTCCCATATAGCATTTTTACTTATTTGTTCTCACAACTCTGGTTTCCCACTGTACAGGACGTCTTGCATGCAGACTGACAGGATGTCTGGCACTCGCCGCATCCGCCTTTTTTTACTGTATCCTTGAGATTCTTTGTTGTGAGTGTCTTGATTCTTTTCATAATGCGTTTCCTTTCTTCCATGTCATTCCTGAATTAGATTCAGTATAGCACAAAGCAGGGTAGATTTCAACACAAACCTATTTTTTACAAAAATTTACAAATATCATTTTATCCCCGCCCGTATCATCCCGCCGAGCATTCCCGAAAAGACGCATACCAAAAAGGCTGTCAGCATACCGGGCAGTTGATCTGCGAGGCTCTGGTTCCAGATTGCACTGACACAATATGTCACCACAAAATAAATGACTCCTGTCAGCCCGCCGCCGAGATAACGCTTTTCCCCGAGACAGCCGCTAAACAAAAATCCCCCCGCCAGACATGATATCACATATGTAAATAAAATTCCGCCATTGGCGCCCGCCGCAGATATTTTAAACTTATACATGACAAACGAAAGCACGAGCAACACGACTGCTGTGATCACATACGCCAGAACAACACTTTTTATCATTTTAACCGCTTTGCCTTTTATACTCATTTCCCTCATCCCCCATATTTTTACGGTCATCACCGGATTTCGATTATTTTTTATTATATGAGGCTTACAATTCACATATGCATGTGCTATAATGTTTTTCGGGATAATATGAACATCTGACACATTATGGAGGGACAAGATGAGATATATTGATTTACACGTTCATTCAAACTGTTCTGATGGCACTCTGACGCCGGAGGAACTCGTTCTGAGGGGGATCAAAAAAGATTTGGTTGCCTTTGCCCTCACAGATCATGATACCGTAGACGGGGTGGGGCGCGCCATAAAAAAGGCAGAGGAACTTGAGAACCACATACAGGTCATCCCCGGCGTGGAGCTTTCCTGCCAGTATCCTGTGACAGCGGAAAAAAATGTGGAAATCCATATCCTCGGCTATAAGATCGACTACACAGACGAAACTCTTGTCGAGACTTTGAAAAATGTGGCAAAAGAGCGGGACAACCGCAATAAAAAGATGTGCGAAAATCTTCACAATGCCGGATATCCGATCAGCTATGAGGAACTCACAGAAAAATTTGGCGATATGATCCTTACGAGGGCACACTTTGCCAAACTCCTTCTGCAAAACGGAGGCGTTCCCTCGATGGATTATGCATTCAAAACCTGCCTCGCTGTCGACAGTCCGTATTTTGTGAACAGGGAATACCTGACGCCAGAGAAGGCGATCCGTCTGATCCAAAACGCCGGCGGAATCCCTGTCCTCGCCCATCCTCTTCTCTACAAATTGTCCGTAAGCGAGATCCGGCGGATGTTAGATCTGTTAAAAGAATATGGCATCCGGGGAATTGAGGCGCTTTACTCGCGCAATCACGGAACCGATGAAGCATTTGTGCGCAAACTGGCAAATGAATACGGGCTTTTCATCACCGGCGGATCGGATTTCCACGGAGACAATAAGCCCGATATTGAAATGGGTACCGGCACGGGGAATCTGAGAGTACCGGTTATGCTTTTGGAGAACCTAAAGTAATCAATCTTTCGGCAGCGGCGGTTATGTTCCTTGCAGCAAGGACTGCTGAGATGACCGCTGCACCGTCGACGCCTGTTTCTTTTAATTTTCCAATATTTTCCATATTGATCCCGCCAATGGCTACCACCGGAATTTTTACTGTTTTCTTGATCTTCTGCAGTTCCTGAAGCGAGACATGGTGGGTATCCGCTTTTGTAGATGTCCCGAACACATCACCTGCCCCGATATAATCTGCGCCATCTTTTTGCGCCCGAAGAGCAAGTTCTGCGTTCCATGCCGACACCCCGATGATCTTATCCGGCCCGAGAAGTTCTCTGGCTGTCGCCGCCGGAAGATCCTTCTGCCCGAGATGAACCCCATCGGCATCCACTGCCATAGCGATGTCTAGCCGGTCATTGATGATCAGCGGAACCTCATACGCATCCGTGATCTCCTTTACTTCATGCGCAGTTTCCAAAAATTTCCTTCCCGTACAATCTTTTTCCCTGAGCTGAACGATTGTCACACCGCCCTTTATCGCAAGCTCTACCGCCTCTGCGATCGTATCCGTCGTCATTAACTCCCTGTCCGTACACAGATAAAGCGTGTAATCGACCCGTGGTTTCATGAACCATGTCACTCCTTTTCCTTTATTTTCTGCTTTAATTCCACAATCCGGTCTCTAAAATGCTTGATCACCGCTTTTCGGGTGATGATGCCGACAAACAGATTTCTGTCATCGACAACCGGAACAAAGTTCTGGTTGAGGACACGCTCCAAAAGATCCTCCACCGTCGCAGACACCCTGACCGGCTGATTCCAATTTTCCCGCACGATATCGCTTACTCTTTCATTTTCAAGGCGATGGAGACCACCATCGTCCTTCTTAAAAATATGCCACAGAAAATCCCCTTCGTTCACCGTCCCCGCATAGTATCCCTCGCGGGACAGCACCGGCGCCGCAGTATATCCGTGCGACCGCATTTTCTCAAGCCCCTGCCTGAGCGTATGGTCTTCATATAAGAAAGACACCGTATTCTTTGGTTTCAATAAGAAAAGTATATTCATACATGACCTCCGATCATATCTTCTATCTCCCGGGCATATTCCGGCTTTTTATTCCGGATACGCTCCAATTCCTGCATAAAATCCTGCATCAGCCCATTGTTGTAATCAATCTGCGCCCGCAATTTCTGGCGGCGCTCATTCAACTCATGCCGCACCTCCACCATTTCCTTCGGGTCGACGATCGCCCCCGCCTGCGAGGGCCAGATTTCCCGGTCTTTCACCCCTAGCTTTTTCAGTTCCGCCATAAGGATCTCACTTTTCTCATTTAGGATAAAAGTGTCCTCCCGCTGCCTTGCCCACTCGCGCTTTGCCTTCCGGTACTGGTCATATACAAATTCAAGCTCAGTCGCATTTCTGACCCGGTACTTCGCACACATATAGTCGATCGTCCTTGTATTGTTTACATATTTTATTTTGACACGGTTTGCAAGCGAGATCGCACGGTTGCATTTTCTCTCCGTAATGACCATATCTGTCCTGTTTTTCCTTGCTTCCACGACAATGATCAGCGTCACAATAAAAGCAAAGATAACCGTAGCCACAAACGGAACCCGTATATCCGCTTCAAACACAAACAAAATCGTCACAAGGAGGATGCCAAACATGGCAAGAAGCCCGCCGAGGATTTTACTGACCAACTGGAGTGTACTCTGTCTTCTCACAATATCCCGCTTGTCTCCCAGAAGCATCCTCTTTTCACTGTCCAACTGGCGCATATCATTCTTGATCTTGATCTGGTAGTCTTCAAACTCCTTCAATTTAACAATATCATTTGCGGTCTTCGGCTCGTAGTTCTCCATCGCAGTCTTTTGCGCATCGGTAAATTTGTAGCGTTTTCCCCGCAGGCGTTCCCGCTCCCTCGTCAATTCCACGATCGATCCGGCAGTTTCTTCCAGAATCTTCTTCTCCTCCTCCAACGCCTGATCCATCAACTGGATATCCTTTAGATAAGAAGTCACCTGTCCATATTCTGATTTTATCTCCTCACACTGCCGCTTTGCCTCTTTGATCCCTTCATAGAGACGCTGGACGTAATCCATGCGCATTGCCCTATTTGTTAAATCTACATTTTCTTTTTCTAGTTTTACAGTTTCCTCCGCAGGCTCCGGCTGCCCCGCCTCCTGCTCATCTTCCTCATGAAAACGGTCTTCTTTCTTTTCTGTCTCTTCCCACGCAGCCTCTTTTGCTTCTTTTTCCGCTTTTCTTTTTTTCCTGCCAAACAGCTTAAAACCCATGATCACCCTCCTGAAAATGAAACCCGAAGTTCATTTTTGCACTTCTCAATAAACTCTTCTTCGCCCTGTAGTTCTTTTTTACCGGCACTTTTTGCATTTATTAAATTCTGTTTTAATTCATCTAGTTCTTCTGCGGATTTATCATACGACAATCCCTCTTTCAAAAACTTTTCTTCCTGCTCATCGATCAGCAATGTATACAGATAATGGTTTAATGACTGCTCATTGTGGTTTCTCGCATACGCTTCTTTAAACCCACGCGCCGCCTCATGAAACGATGATACGTGGAAAAGAGCAATCGCCTGATTGTGCAGAAGATTTCCGTATTCTTCCGGAGTAAACTTCTCTGCCATTCCCCCATAGAGAAGTTTTTTGTACTCGTGAAGGCTCTTACCGTATTTTCCCGCATGGAGATAATTATCCGCCTTGATCTTATTTTTCTCATGCGGCGGAAGGTTTTCGATGCGGTTCATGACCTCTACAAGCTTGACGACCTCCTCTTCCTTATAATAATCGCAGGAGCAAAGAATCGTCACCACAAGATCCTTGAGATCATTGTGCCTCTCAATCAACGTCTTCATTTTCTTAGCCAGTGACTCGCTGCCGATCTGCTCACGGAGCCACACCGCCAGTTTTCCGTCAAAAAACTCCTCCGTGACACTGTATATGTTATTGTAAATATAATAGCAGAGTTCCTCGAGCGAATACACCGGCACTTCCGAAACCGGTATGACATATGGCTCCTTCGCCATCCTCCGCTTGCACAATATAAACATGATTTCCTCCATTCGCATATGCCGCGCAGACAGCACAGCCTATTTTATAATGTAATCGTTTCCTCCCAGATCCGGCACGAGGATGGGAAAAACACGCCAAAGCCTTTATCCCTCACAGTGACGATGCATTTATCCTTGCCCGCAAAGCGGATCTGCACCCCGATCCGCGCCTTCCGGTCTGTACGCCCCGGAATCCCTTCCATCGGGATCATATGGGAAACTTTCTCTTTCGTGAGGATATTTTTCAGGTTCAGAACCAGCTCACTGTCCCCATCCGGTATGAGATCCGTCTCATAATCAATCTGATACCACGGTGTTCCGGCCCTCACAAGAAGAACTTCCTGACTTTTCGCCTCGGTATAAACATTTATGGAAATATGCGAAGCCACCGTGTCTTCATCGAGATATACAAATTCTTCCATTTTTCGGTTGCCAGACACCTCTCTCGCACAATAGCAGGCGCCATCCACATAAAGGTTGTCCCCCTGAAAAAGATGCCTTCCCACACACAATTTCTTCATTACGCCATCCGCAAAACCGTCTGCAAACCCGTCTCCGGTCATATAGAGCGAAGTAATGATCTGTCCGTGGATCGCCCCATTGACCATTCCCTCAAAGATCGCACCCTTTTCCTCCGGCGTGTTATCTTCTCCGGAAAACAGTCCGGCATAATCATTATAATCTCTCTCGGTGACGCGGACGAGCATTGGCCTTTTATAACGGTCTGTCTGCATCTGGTAATACATGAGTTTCCCTTTCATGTAATCAAAAAGCCCGACATGATTGATCCACAATTCCTTTTTCTGGCTCATGACATAATAGATGTAGCTCTGTTTGCGGTCGATCACCATCGCCCGGTCTTTCTCGATCCCAAGTTTTTTCAATGCCTGATAAACCGTATTGATAAAGCGGAAATCTTTGTATTCTGTCGTCACGACAAGCTGACGGATCGCCTCTCTCGGATATTTCTTTTTGGTAAATGCCAATGTCTTTCGGAAAAATGCCGCCATTACATTAACCGGATCGGACTCTTTCCCCGATGCGACCACCGGCTCCTGACGATAAATCTTGTCCACAAATCCCTCGATACGCTCTTTCGTCCCCGGTATGGAAACAACCGTCGGGACATCGACGCTCTCCGTCCCGGGAGCTGTCAGCCTTTGGGGTTCCATATCGCCCGGCCCCAAAACCGAAATCTGTGTCACGTCATCCCTCAGATCCACGCCCACATATAGTTTTCTCTGACTCATACAATACCATACCTTTCCTGACCAGAACTGCTTTATAATGATACAAACAGCGTCTCCGCCGCCTTCTGCCTGCTCCGGTAACGTTCCACAAGCGCTTCATACCTCTCCGTATCGCCGCTTTGTTCTGCCTCGATCATTTCATTGACCATTTCATAAAACGCCATATCCCCTTTGGAACCCTCCTTCTTTTCGAGTTCCCCGCTTTTGACCGGATTTTCCATATCCCCGGCAAAAATGCGGTAGTGAAGGCTCTCCCCCCGGAATAGAAGTGTCTCATATACATAAATATCATCAAAAATCTGCCGCATCGGCTGGGTCAGTTTTTTCTCTTCCCCGTCCCACAATTCGATATAAATATCCCCTTTATGCGAACTGTACAACTGGATCACATCGGCATGTTCTACTGCAAATGGGACTTCTGCCTTTCCGGTAAATTCCTTCATGAAAGTAAAAATCTTTCCAGTAGAAACATAACGTGCCAGATGGTACTCGATATACTCCCTCTCCGGCTCCGTATACGCCTCCTTTTTCGCATAATAGCGGAGCATCGCAAGGATCATGATATGATTGTCCTCCGACAGCCCCTCCTTCTGAATCTTCTCCAGCACTCCGCCAAAAACCTCACACCGGCCTACCAGATATTCATACGCCGTATAGCCGAGAAACGCTTTTACAAGCATACGGTTTGCACCATATTCAAAATAGTCCAGAAAGATATCATAGTAACGTTCGGGAACATCCGCCACAAAAAGCGCCTGTCCAAGAAGCCTCTCCGTCCCCCCGTCACTGATCTCTGTCTCACTTTTTAATGCGTCTTCATAGATTGCAAGAAGCCGCTCGGTCATTCCCATAAAGAAATCCACTAGATAGTTTAATGTAGTTTTATTTTTTTCTCCGTGGCAGTACAGGAAATAACAGAGCCGCATACAGTAAGGATCAAATTTTTCTCCGATTTCTTCCAGTTTCCATGTGACGAGCAGGAGAATCAGCTTCCGGCTGCAATCCAATACCTCGTATTTTTTCATCATATCGAGCGCGCGGTCGTTCATCTTATGCTGGATCATCGTCTGGAGAATGCCGGAACGCCGCCCGGGTTCTGTATATTCAAAATCGATCTGTTCAAGCACTTCCTCCAAAAGCGAATCTTCTCCGATTTCCTTATAATATCCATATAGGGAAAGAAGCGCCCTCTCCGTATACTCCACTCCGGGGATTTTCTTGCGGATCATCGTATGCAGGAGGATCGCCTCCCTTGCACTCAGCTCATCCGCCTGCAGCGCTTCGGAAAACAAATGCAGCAAAAGGATTGGATGCTCTGACCCATTCTCATAGCAGTTTTCTGCCAGAATATCTAGATTTAATATTTTATCCAACTCATAGGAAATCGTGTCCGCATGGTAAAATCCATTCTTGTCCACAAAATAAATCTTATAGTTTGGCGTTCCAATCTGGATATACGCCTCGCCATTTGCAAGATGGTACAAAATCTCTCCCATGCCCTCATCATGTACGACAGCAACTTTTTCCATATTTTTACTATTGCATCGAATCCGGTGTGTAAACAGGATAAAAGGCAGCTCTCTGGCAATATGGTCTTTTATATTTTCTGCTGACAGAAATGTCTCATATAAAACTGCGAGTTCCTCGCTGATATGATGCTCGTACAACTGCGTGAGCGCAAATTCCCGGATCGCATTTTGATAAATATGGAAATACTCCGGATGCTCCTCCCTGTTTCTGACAATACTAGCATAGAACGATACCTTGACGGAATCCCTCAGATGGTTTTCGTACTGAAAATACGTGATCACGGATGGGAGTGCCTCGTCAAACCTCTCCTTCCCCAACGTATACATATAATATTCAAAAAGCTCTGTAATACGGAGCTGCTTTTCGACGCCAAGCTGAAACCACTTAAAATACTTATCTTCCAACCTCTCCGAACGGATCAAAAGAGTACAAATGCTGTGGAGTGTGTCATTGTTCCCAAACATTCCATAGCACCCTTCCAAAAGTGACATGAGCGCCGGTATGAAACGCTTTTGTCTTGCCGCAAGAAACGAGACAGCGATCACGATCTCCTCTGTCATTAAATCATGTTTTAACCCAAAGCGCAGCGCGCCTGTCGTTCTGGCATCCAGTTTTTTCAACAATTCCGTATCCTGCAAGATCAGCATCATCCGGTACAGGTGCATATAGGGACTGCTGCCTCCGTCCTCCCACAGCACATCCAGTTCTTCTAACAGTCCCGCCGGATTTCCGCCATAATATCCAAGCCGCTCTAGCAAAACAAGGAGCCGCCAATTCCGGTATCCACTGGAATAATATTTCATGATCTCATCACACACTTCTTCGCAGGCTTCCTCCTCCGGCCGGATCCTGCTGCAAAGATAGCGGAGATTCAGATATCGCAACACCTTTTCCATGCTCTCTCCGGATGCCGGAGCAGTCATTCCCTCCACCGCATTCAGAAACCGGGCTGTTCCCTTTTCATCCCCAGACAGAAAACTGATATATCCGTCCAGAAGCCTCTCCACGCCCTCGTCAGACTGTATGAGCTGCTCCCGCTCCTCCCGGAGCAGCTTAAGCCACTCATCCTTAAGACTGCTGTTCATCATATACTGTACATGGCACTTCGTAATACGTGCGATCCGCCTTTTTCGGATCATTTCCTGTCGGCGCTCTTCTGCCCCCTCTAATCCCCGAATCCGGACAGCAATCTCTAATTTCTGATAAACATTCTCAAGCTGAATCCGGCATCGGTGTATCCCCGGCGTTACATCTGCGGCGGCGATATGAAAAGAAACGGTTGCCTTTTCTTCCTTAAAATCCCCGGCATAAAGAAAACTTTTGTCCAAAGAGATCAGGCTGCTGTCTGACTTTAACTTGATTCCAACCATGCCCCAACTGTCTTTTGCCACCACGAGTTCACCGGAAATGTCCTCTCCGTCGATTTCATAAGAGAGCTGTTTTTTATTGACCATAAACTGTACCGGTTTTTTATCTCCGTGAGCCACAAGAAATTCCTCTAATGCCTGCTTTTTCGGGTTTTTATATGTTAAATTATGATATAATCTTTTTTCTCCCATCTCCGTAAGATACAGGCTCTTAAATTTATCATGGTAAAACAGGGAAACCGCCTCATCAAAATCTTTTTCTGCGATCTTCACAAATTCATCATACGAACGCACCGGCCCTGACTCTGCCTCCAGATACCGGCCTGTCACATGGATTTCATAAGGCAGCGTATACTCTCCGCAGTCCGTGATCATAAATATGTCGCCCTTCATTACCTCTCCGGCTTTTTTATTCGCAGCAAAGACTTTTACTGTGATTTCATTTTCCTTCCCGTCAAACACCGGGAAAAAGTCAAAGTTAAAATCATCGACCGCACCAAATCCTTTTATCTTTGTCTTGGCGGAATTGGACACACGAAAAACAGAGGCGGCTTCTCCACCCTCTGTCACATCAAATTTCAAACATTCCGTTGAACAAATGATCTCTGGCCACTCATAAGTAAATTTTCCCTGCGCCAGTGACATCACCTTTTCTCTCATTGCATCTTCTCACTTTTCGTTGTTAGCTAATATATTACGAATACTTGTGCATGAGTGCACTCATGCTCTATGCGTTCATTATAGCATACTTACATAAAAATGTCATTCCTCACGACGGTGTACTCTCGATCCGCTTCATCAATGCCTCGATCAAACGCTGCTCCATCCTGCGGCAGCCATTCAGCCGGTATGTCATCGTTGCCTTGATCGCCTCCATTGCGATCTGCAGAGCCGCCCCTTTGTCGTTGTCTTTGAAAAACAGCCAGTAGGCAAAAACCCGTTTGACATTTGCCTCCTCATTTCCCTCCAACTTGTCCAAAAACTGTTTGCCATAAAACTTCGCCTTTCCATCATTCGGCGAAACGATCACATTATAAAAAACAAATTCACACAAGATTCCCATGTCTCCATGAGACCACTTATCCGGCACATGGTCTTCCAGTTCATCCATAACCTTTCCCAAATTTTGGTAATCTCCCAGATCAAGAAAATGATAGTACAGCATCAGAAGATATTTCTTATAAATCGGCAGATCAGTAAGCTTACCGCTGTACGCTACCCTCTGCATCTCAATCTCTCCCGGACTCTTTCCCTCTTTGATCGCCGCATAACACCGCTCATACTCCCGCCTCATAATTCCTGCCGCACCACTTTCGGTCTTTTTTTTCTGGCTGAAACCGAGATAAAGAACGAGTATGCCGGTATAAATACACATCACCACTGCCATCGGAATCGTGAAAGCAGTCGCCGGCATGATCTTTGTACCCCAGATCTGGATGCAGACGGTCTCTGTGAAAAACAGCGCCACCGCCATAGAAAATGAACCATAGATAAGATTCCGGATCTTGGTATCTTTGGAATCCGTCATACTGCAGCTTATGTATGGCTGTGGATCACATAACCCGACAGAAATCTTCCTTCCCTTTTTACTTACCCTCAACATAAAAAAGATAAACTGGTCAAAATGAAACCGCAAAACCGCTCCCCCGATCAGTTTGCCGACAGCCGCCGCAAGCCCGATTATAACATATCCCGCCAACACTCCTCCGGCTCCCCAAAAAAACTGTGCTACTACGCTCATAAAAACAATCCGCCTTTCTCAGATAAAACTGTGCATATATATTATAATTGTATAAAATTACGTTGGTTTTGTAAATAGAAAATAAGCATGGAAATCAATCCTTTTTTACTTTTCTACCCCGATTTTAAACAATGCAATATCTTTATCATTTTGAACTACACAAAAATACTCCCTTTCCTCTGCCTGCTTGGTATAGATCACATCATTATATTTATCAAATATTGGCGCCAGATCCTTTTTTCCGAGAATCTGCGTCGCTGTATCCCCTGAGATCTCGTAAAGTCCCTTTGACGCAAGCATGTATGCCTCTCCCTGCACCGATTTACTAACATTCCATAAATATACGCTCTCCTCTTCTGAAAAATCATAATCAAAAACCACAATCTTTTCCGGCACTCGCTCTTTGTATTTGCGGAACTGGACTGCACATTCTTTTTCATTCTGCCGATATGGATAGACAACCTGCTCCTCTAAAATGCACATGGCATTCAGTGCAAGCGTTACGTCCACTCCGGTCGGCAGAGTGGTTTTCACCGCCTCCCCTTTCTGAAAATCCGCATAATAAACAAAGCCTTCCGTCATACTTTCTGCCATCACTAAATAATTCCCATCCTCAAGCAGACGAAATGACTGTATCTCTTCACCCGCCCCAAACATTTCTTTCTCCGGACTAATCTGTGTCAGAGTTCCATTTGTATCGACGCAATAAATCCGCCCCTCATGCGGTTCCGTTTCCTTATGCACTGCTTTACATCCAAGAAAATAAATATTTCCCGCCTGATCAGTCTGATAATTTCCCAACAAGTTCACATGATTTTTCTTTAACAGTGCATTCCACTGAAACTCAGCTTCCTCCCATGTCCCATCAATAAGATCATACGAGTAAACCGTATACTGGTACACATCCGCCTTATTCTCCCTGTTTCCCTCAAATATGTAATATTGTTCCTCTTGAAAACAATCCCACATATATGCTTCCTCATCCTCAATTTCCCATTCCCCAAATGGAAAAGCAATCGGTTCGATCGTACAGGAAGTAGTATCTGGAGCAGGAAGTCTGGCAGAACGGTCTTCTGTTTCTTTTTGCTGACAAGCAGTAAATAACAGAGCAAATGATATCAACAATAAAATAATCTTTTTCAAAATTTTTCTCCCCATAGTAAACTTTTATATATTTGATTTCATTTCTATTATATATCTACTATCCCGGGAGTGTCAATCTACTCCGCATAACGTGTCATTATCACATTTCCCGGACTGTATGTCCCATCCGTCGGATAATCTGCAATGATCTCTACATAAAACTCCATATCGGAATCCCCTTCCGAGCACACCATATCCAGCACATTATAATTCTCGCCCTGTCTCACATAGCATTCCGGTGGTATGACCAGTTCCAGTCCTTCACTCCCATCATATGACTCTTTTACCGGGAAACGATATATTCCAAAATCTGTATACCAATATCCGTAAGACCCGCCCCGGTAACATACAAACCGCTGCTTCGTATAACCATGATTTTTTGCAGATGTTATCGTATCGTGGGTCATAAGTGCCTGCGCCCCTCCGCCATCCATACGATATACCCTGATCCCCATATATTCCCCATCTGGTACAGATGAAAACATGTAATTCCCCGCAATAACGACCTCTTTTTTTGATCCCACATATTCTCTCTGAGATATCAGTTCCTTCTTAAACGGATCGTACACGATCGTATGGGACAGTTCCGTCGCCGAAACCCGTTCCCCATCTATATAATCATGTCCCAAGAAATAAGTAGATATTACAATCTGGTTTTTCTCATTTACCAGAATCCACTGTACTTTTTCCTTTGCCTCTTTGTCCCATTTCAGGATTCCGTCCGGAAGTTTCCATTCCGTTACTTTTCCATCCTCTTTTAATTCATAAAAAATCGGGAGCGCATCCTCCGGCTGCACAACTCCGATATAACTGCCATCCGAACAGACTGCTACATCTGTCAATACCTCTTTCGTCCTCTTCCACAATTCTGTCTCCCATGACGCATGGCTCATCTCCCACTCATCCTGTTCCGTAAGTTCTGCCAACAGATACTCCTGTTTCCCACTTTCCGTACATCCATATAAATAAGTATATATTCCATCTTTTGTCACATTTCCAAAAAAATTTACTTCCTTTTGAAACATCCTCTGCTCCCACCATGAGCAAATAGGGATATTTTCAACAGATGGAAGCGCCTTTTCTTTTTGAACGCTACTGGTTTCTATTTCCTCTTTTTCTGTATTTGAAACAGAACATCCCACCAGACACACAGCAACAATCAAAAATAATAGTAATATTCTTTTCACTGGGTTTTCCTCCTCATCTTTTCTGTCTCCTTATAGTCATGAAAATAAATTGATAGCCTCCCACCCTAAAATCAGTATATATAAATCGACCCATTGCTACTTTACAACATACCCATCCAGCTCAATCATATCACCAGTATTGGAAAAGAAATGCCCGCTTTCCATATACCTGTACCCACTCCCCGAAAAAATCTTATGGGTGTAATCTGCCATTTTACGATTAACATACGTTTCCAGATGTGCATGATACCTTTCAATTTTATCGGAATATGTAACAAGCGTATGGAACACCTTTCCGCTTTCATCATGACCCTGCTCTATTGTTACTACCATCGCAGCCTCTGCTGTTGTTCTTGAATGCAATGTTTCGCAAAAAGAAAGAACAAGAAAAACTGCAATCACTCTCATATACTTTTTCAAATAAACCATCTCCTATCTTAATTTTTTTATATAATTAATTTATATATACTGCTTTATTCTTCGGCCCCCAATGTACCCAATCTTCCAGATTAATCCCCCCCGATGGATGTATCTGTTTTATGCATAAATTATACCACCCCCCATTTTCTCTGTCCACAATATGCGATAGAAAACCAAAATTTGCGACAAACGACCCTGCTACACAAAAAAGGGTGACAGCACCTGAATCACGCCAAGGATCACTAACGCCGCTCCCGCCAGATGATCAAACACTCCGGCGCACGTCACCTTTTTATCCGCAAGCAGCAAAAATACATACGTCAGCACGCCCACCACAACCGGAAAAACATACGCGATACTCCCCATCGCACACAAACTCAGACCTCCGCTGAAAGAATCCGAAGCAAGCACGCCTCCAAGTATGACCCCCTCCAGAGGCTCAATGATTTTTGACGCATCCGTATCATAATTTTTTTCCTCCCGGTGGGTATACACGCCCCAAAGCGATTTTACGCCAATCAAAAAAAGGACAAACCCACCCGCCATCTGTATATATGTGGTGTTTATATATCTTCCCAGACCACTCCCCAGAAGAAGTGCCACCAGCGATACCCCTGCGGAAATAACCGCCACGATAACCTTCGTCAGCAATGGGATCTTGATATCATCTGCATTGTATGCGGCTCCTACCGCCCATGAATCGATGCTCACCGATAATCCGAGCAGAATTATTTTCAACAATTTTCCCTTTTTCTCCTAAAAACCGACTTAATTTATCATATTTCTTGCACATGCTTTTTGTGCATGTCGATGTTGCAAAAGTTATAATTCCTCTCTGGGAAACATAAAAATTATATAACGATAGTTTCGGGACAACGAGCATGAAAAAAACAACCGACTGGTACAAATGTACCACAAAAGAAATCGAAGAAAGATTTCATACCAATATAGAAACAGGACTGACAGAAAAACGGGCAGCCGCCCTTCTTGGAAAATATGGAAAAAACCAGCTTGCCCAAAAAAAGCCAGACAGTATTTTTAAAAATTTTTTGGATCAATTCAAAGATTTTATGATCATCACCCTGCTTATCGTAGCCGGGATTTCTTTTGCGATCTCATGTCTCGAACACCATATGGACTTTATCGAGCCATCCATCATACTGGCTATCGTCATCATCAATGCTGTCCTCGGCGTCGTTCAGGAGGCAAAGGCAAGGCGCTCCTTAGAGGCACTAAAACACCTGTCTTCTCCGCTCGCCCTCGTATGTCGGGATGGCAAAATGAAGCAGATCGACTCCTCTCTTCTTGTCCCGGGAGATTTGATCATCTTAGAGGCCGGCAATCTCATTCCTGCGGATGCCCGGATCATCTCCGTCATGGGGCTTTCCATCGAAGAATCGACCCTGACCGGGGAAACCCATCCGGTCGAAAAAAATACATCTCCTCTGAAACAGGATCATCTGCCGGTCGCTGAAATGAATAATATGGCATTTTCCGGAACCCTTGTTGTGACCGGGCGCGGTCTGGCTGTCGTCACCGCCACGGGCATGGATACCGAGCTTGGACATATCGCCGGAATGATCTCCTCTGAGACGCCTCCAGATACGCCATTGCAAAAAAAATTAAGCCATACCGGCAAGGTTCTCGGAACACTTGCCCTCATCATCTGCCTCATCCTGTTTATCATAGGGATTTACAACCAACAGCCTGTTTTTTCCATGTTCATGACCTCCGTAAGTCTGGGCGTAGCCGCCATTCCGGAAAGCCTCCCCGCCCTCGTAACAATCATGCTCTCTCTCGGCGTGGAACGGATGGCAAAAAAACGTGCGATCATACGCCGCCTGCCCGCTGTCGAGACGCTCGGCAGCGCTACCGTCATCTGCTCGGACAAAACCGGTACTCTCACCGAAAATAAAATGTCCGTCGCAAGAGAATATACAATGGATTCCCCTGACTGGCTGTTCACCGGTTTCTGCCTGTGCAATCACGGAATCGATCCGATGGAAAAAGCACTGGTCGAATACGCCGGCTCCCTGTCGATCAATGCCGCCTCCGAACAGCGTAAGCGTCCTCTGTGCGACGAACTCCCATTTGACTCAAAGCGGAAAATGATGACCACCTTCCACAAAGACCAGACAGGGATACTCAGCATCACAAAAGGCGCCCCTGAAAACATTCTGAAACACTGCAGCCACATCCTCATTGATGGCGAAAAAAAACCTCTCACACCGAGAATACGCCATAATATGGAAAGTATCGCACTTGACTTTGCCAGTGAAGCGCTTCGTGTACTCGCACTTTCCTACCGGGATGACATCGGCAGCCACCTGAAAAGTGATAAAACCGTTTATGAAAATGATATGGTTTTTGTGGGACTGACCGGTTTTATCGATCCGCCGCGAAAAGAAGCCGCTTTCGCAGTAAATAAATGCCGTCACGCAGGCATCCGGCCCGTTATGATAACCGGAGACCACAAGATCACCGCTTCTGCCATCGCATGCCGGCTTGGAATATGCAAAAATCCCGATCAGGTTATGACCGGGACAGAATTGGATCATATCAGTGATACCGAACTTATGCGCGCCATTTATAAGTACCCGGTCTTTGCCAGAGTATCTCCCGCCCATAAAGTCCGCCTTGTAAAAGCCTTCCAGAATAACGGTGAAGTCGTGGCAATGACAGGCGACGGTGTCAATGACGCCCCCGCCCTCCAAAAAGCAGACATCGGCTGTGCTATGGGAAAATCCGGTACTGATGTGGCCAAAAATGCCGCCGATATGATTCTTATGGATGATAATTTCGCCACGATCGTAGACGCTGTCGAAGAGGGACGCAGCATCTTTCAAAACATAAAAAAAGCAGTACATTTCCTGATTTCCTGCAACATTGGGGAAATCATGACGATCTTCATTGCGATCCTGCTCGGAAAATCCTCCCCCCTGCTTCCGGTGCAGCTATTGTTTATCAATCTCGTCACGGACTCCTTCCCGGCGATCTGTCTGGGATTAGAGCCGCCGGAAAAAGACATCATGGATCATCCCCCCATATCAGCCGCAAAAGGACTGTTTGGCGGCAGCGGAACATTTACGATCATCGTAGAGGGCATGTTTATCGGCTCGCTCGCCCTGTTCGCTTATATGCTCGGAGGCGACACTGCCGGCCGCACGATGTGCTTTGCGGTACTTTCCCTGTCCCAGCTCATCCATTCCCTGAACATGCGTAGTTCACATTCCCTGTTCAAAATCGGTTTTTTCACAAACAAAAAACTCCTGTTCAGTGTCCTTCTCTGCATCGCCCTGCAATGCGCAGTCGTCACTGTTCCGGCGTTACAGCTGATCTTTCACACGACACCACTGACCACGTTTCAGTGGGTACTTGTGGCTGTCCTTTCACTGCTGCCTGTCCCGTTGGTGGAATTGGAAAAAAGGGCAAATGGGTAAATCATTTTTATATCTTACTATTGAAATATTCCTGTGTCACTTGTAACTGTTTTTTTAATATCTCTCTCCACATATATGGACGAATTTCTCCAGAACCCCTTGAGACTTTCGTTAATTTGATATTGCCATTTTCATCTATCTTACGATAGTAGTAATGGTCTGTGTTTTTATATAATTCCCATCCGTCTCTGTCACAAAACCGTTTCAATTCTTTCCATCTTGGCATTGCAGCATATCTCCTATCTTTTGAGGGTCATCAATAATTAACGCTTTAAATATATATGGAATATGCTTTTTTCTATTTGGGCTTTTGGAATACATTTCATATTCATTATAATAATCAAGAGAATATTGCAATATAGCCTTGCCCATGTTTAAACAAGCCTCTTTTTCATCTACTCCATTTTCAATCAAATCTATTTCATTAAGTGACAATGTGATCGTACCATCATCTTCAACATACTTCATCGCAGTAAATTGATATGCCTGCAAAATTTCATTCATCGTCTCCAGATTTGAAAACCACATCTTATCCCTTAGCCGCTTTATAAATTTAGGCTTATCATGAATAACACTATCGCAAACAGAACTCCATTCATTTCTTACAGTTGTAGCTTTTTCCATCAACATATCAATCATCTCCTTATATCACCATCATAAAATAAAGTGTACACAATGTCAATAATGTACACTTTATTTTATGAAGATATTTCCTGATCTATACATAAATATATAATTTCATCTTTTAATTCCTCCAAATGATTTTTCGCATCCATTTTTTTGTCTTCCAATTTTTTCTTAATACCTGCGACAGACTGCTTGGCATTTTGTATTTTTAACACGTTTTCCTTTATCTTTTTCTTTATATGCATGGCCGAAAAGATATCATCAAAAACATAATCCGAAAATCGCAACAGTCCATTACTTTTTATTTCGAGATCGGTATCTATCATAAGCTTACCCGCTTCTCCCTCAAATTCATGAATCAACGAATTTAATGTTTGGATCATCTCCTGCGCCTGATCCAGCTTTTCATTTTTTATTGCATCTGAAAATATCCCACCGCCCAAAACGTCCCAAACACTATATCTTCCTGCTGAACACAATAACTGCTCAATATCATCTAATAACTGCAAAATCCTGTTTATTTTTGTAAGAAGAGCTTCTATTTCCTTATTTTCATTTTGTATTTGAAATATCTCTTCTTTTTTATTTATTGCACTCTCATCATCAATCAATATGTTTTGTAATAACTCATCAAACTCTATTTCTTCTAATTCAAAATACCGGTTGATCTGCAAGCCCAATAATTCCTTTTTCTCTTGTATCACTTTATACTCCCCGCCTTGAGCATCTTTTTTACTCAACTCCGCAAGTTCACGTTCCGCATTCACCCTGCTCTTTTTGTAATCAAGGATTTTTTGTAATTTTTGATTTACCGTTTCACTCATATTCTTACAATGACCTCCTTCCATTTATCTCTCACTTACCGCTTTGTAAAGCGGAATCATCCAGAAAAAACCGAATTGCATTTTTATGGATAATACCATCACGAGAAAAATCTCCTAGATCCATAGAGATTACGTATTTAGGAAAATTATCAGAAATACTTGCAAATGCGCCAAATTCTCTGTCAATTACAGACTGATCTGTCAAATAATAAGCGACCTGATAATATTCCTTGCGATTTTCCTTTACTGCAACAAAATCAATTTCACCTTTTCTTGTCTTACCCACATAAACTTCATAGCCCCGGCGAATCAACTCGTTATATACAGCATTTTCTAATAATGCTCCCATTTCCAGTTTGAATCCGGTATTTCTTATACGACCAAGCCCCAAATCTGTCAGGTAATACTTATCCTTTTTGGTTAGTATTCTTTTCCCTCTGATATCATACCTTGACGCTTTTTCCATGATCAAGGAAGAGGTAATGTGTTCTAAATAATTATATATTGTTTCTTTCGACACCCTTCTACTGATACTTAGAAAATAATCCGTAATTGCAGACACAGAAAATGTCTGTGATGGGTTGTTGACCAAATAGTCAATAATACGTCCAAATAATTCGATATCTTTAATCTTCCCACGTTGCACAATATCCCGAAACACAATCGTATCATATACATCCCGCAAGAATGTTTTCATCTGTTCTTCATCTTTCATCTGAAAACGCTGCGGCATACCGCCCCATTCCAGATACTCCACCAAATCCTTCTCGGTGACAACATCTGCTTTCATTCCCTTTATTTCACACACCTCTGCAAAGGAAAAAGGTTGGAGACGAAAGTTGACACAACGTCCGGACAAAAAAGTAGCCAATTCGCCAGATAATAGTTTCCCATTGGAACCCGTAATAAAAATGCTTGTATTAAATTTCATACGAAAAGAATTAATAACCCGTTCAAAATTAGAAACGATTTGTATTTCATCAAAAAAAAGATAATACTTTTTATCTTTCACCAATTTCTTTTTAATATATTCGTGTAAATCTGTACCCGACTGAATAAAATTGTAATCGTAATCTTCAAAATTAATATAAATGATCTGGCTATCATCAATTCCCTGCTCTTTTAATTCCTCCATGATCTGCATTAGAAGAACCGATTTCCCACAACGCCGGATTCCAGTAATAACCTTGATCAAATCCATATGGTAAAAACCTCTGATTCTAGAAAGATATGATTCCCTTTTTATCATTGCAGCAACCTCCTTTCTTACATTATCGAACTTTTTCGCAAAAATGTCAAGTAAGTTCGATTGTATCGTACTTTCTTGACATTTTCCGTTTTCTCTATATTGTACATGATGATCTGGCTTACTTTCCTAACATGGATAAATTCAACGGATCATCATACTAGCTTGCGTTTCAAACATCATACGATACTCTCCGTTTTTTTGCATTAACTCCTCGTGCGTTCCCTCCTCCTCAATTTGTCCATTCTTAAGCAGTACAATACGATCCGCAATCGCAGCAATTCCAATGCGATGAGTGATTATTATACCTGTACTGTTTGTTAAAAGTTGCATAAAACGCTGAAACATCTTGCTTTCCGTAAGTGGATCCAAACCTGAATTTGGCTCATCTAATATGATAAAATTACTTTTTTTGGCAAACCCTCTTGCTAACGCTATCTTTTGCCATTCACCTCCAGAAAGTTCGATCCCATCAAATTCCCTGCCTAATTGCACATCCAATGAAGATTCTGTCTTTACTAATCCAAAATCAAACTCATCTAACAGACTCAACAACTCTTCATCTTTATCAAGCAAATCCAAATTTCCAAATGCAATATTTTCTCTTAAAGTGAAAAAATATTTATAAAAGCTTTGGAACACGGTAGAACAATCAATAAGTGTATTATCAAGTCTGCACTTATCATCAATCAATATTTTTCCATGCGTGGGATTATAAAGCCCTAAAATAATTTTCGCTAATGTTGTTTTTCCAGCACCATTTGAACCAACAATGGCTATTTTTTCGCCACGTCTGATAGATAGATCAAGATTGTATATCGCATTTTTATCCGAGTTCGGGTACGAAAAACTTACATGATCTAACTTTATGAGAGATTCAAATTGGTTTTTTTCATTTAAAACATCATCTGATTTGTCTAAAAAGGAAAAATAATCCTTAGCATGACGTAAGCTTCCAACAATATCTCCGCTTTTTGATACAGCCACCTCAATCGTAGCATGAGTTGTTCCCAGCATGGAAGCGATCAACGCAAATGTACCGATATCAATAGAACCATCAAATAGATACATTGCCGCTATTATGATCGCAATAATATAGATTGAATACTTTAACAAATTCATCAAGGCAAATAGTAAACTACTCTTTTTATTTACTTTCTTTTCTTCCCTATTGATCTTGCGATATAAGATATCCCACTTTTCCGAAAAATACGGAACTGCCAACAATGTTTTTGTTTCTTTACTTAATATACATTTGCGATAATAATCACATTCCCGGCGATTTTCACTTTGCTCATAACTGAGCCTATATAAATCCTTTCCCCGAGTTATCCTTGTTATAAGAATTGGCACGATCGGCAACACAACAAGTACTGCAAGAAATGGTTTCGTGAACAATACATATGTACCAAGAGTAGCAATCCGGCTAACAGCCATGACAAGAACGCCAATAGTCCCGACTAAAGAAATCATACCACCTATGGATTTATTGGCTCGATCGATTTCATTATATAGTTCCGAATCCTCAAAATAAATGGCATTGATAACCTTGCACTTATCGTATAATTTCGACTGAAAAAATTCCGAAAGCTGATTGTTAAGCAATGTATAAAACGATTCTAATATCATACGGAATAAGTCCATAGCAACATACGAAAGAAGGCTTATTCCAAATGCCAAAAGCAAACTTAAATAATTTTGTCTTTCATTGATAAAATATTCCGCCGCATTAATCGCATATTTCCATGCAACCAATGTCCCTGTTTGAAGAAGTCCTATCAAAAGCTCTGAAACAAATACTAAGATCAGCAAACGTGGTGCTGCTTTCACGATCAGGGAAAATGTTCTCAAAAAAAGTCTTCTATCTTTCGTACCATTGTTTTTGCTCATTATACATTTTTGCATAAATTCCCCCTCTTTCTAATAACTCCGAAAAGGTACCTGACTCAACGATTTTCCCATCATTAAGAACGATAAGGTTATCACACATGACCGTGGCGCCTAGTCTATGTGAAATAAGTAATGAAGTTTTTCCGGAAAACACCGTCTGAATCTGCTTATACAATTCAGCTTCACTCATTGGATCCAACGATGCCGTAGGTTCGTCCATAATGTAAAAAGGTCTATTTGTATACAGCATTCGGGCAATCGCAATCTTTTGCCACTCACCTCCAGAAAGATCTATGCCATTTCCAAATGAATGTCCTACAAGTGTGTCAATCCCTGATGGGAATTTTGTATGATCAAAATCTAACGAAGCAAGAATATCTTCTACTTTTTCTCTTTCATCACTTTGCGGCGATAATGTTATGTTATCCAAAATTGAAATGTTATATCTGCTAAAATCTTGATATGTAACTCCAAAATACCCAGCCTGCTCATCAAAAGACATATCCCTCGTATTTTTATTGTTGATCCATATTTCTCCTGAAGTTGGTTTATATAGACCAAGCATCAATTTCACCAGTGTTGATTTTCCCGCGCCATTGACACCAACCAACCCACACAATTCACCAGATTGTATACGAAAACTTACACCAGATAATACATCTGTTTCCATATTTTCATATCGAAAAGAAACATTTTTAAACTCAATGGAAACACCTTGTTTATGAGTAGAAGCAGCACCTCCCCTATCAATTTGGACTTCCTCTAAATCCAAAAATCTATTATAATCCTCCCAATATTCTGTACTCTTGCTTAAAAACACAAATAATGAACTAAATCTCCAAAGTATAAGACCTTCTATACTTGAAATCGCTTTTGACAGACCGACAAATGCACCAATCGTAATCGTGCCGCTGGCAGTCGGTAATAACATGATCAGATACGTTACATATTCAAAAAGATTAAGCAGTAATCCCGATGCTATCGTGTTTTTCCATGCCTTAATCTGCAATTTAAAATCTTTGTTTCTTAAGTCCTTAAATTGGTTCCTCCAGTCTGTATTCAAATAATCATAATAGTTATATTCTTTCATCTCAAATGCAGCTGTTCGATCAACAAAGATCGATGACAAGTAGGTCAATCTCCTTCGCGCCTTGCTGTTCTTTTCATACCAATCATGAATAAGCTTCCCATATTTAGCCGATACTATCATAATAGGAATCGCCACGAATACTACAACGATTGAAATAAGAAAATTATATGTCGACAGCAAGATAAACGTTCCTACTATTTGAATCATTCCTGAAACCAAATTAAGAGTATTATCAAACAGATCTACCGCTTCATTTCCTGCGGTTCCATCAATCCGATTTATTAAATCCAAGTCCTTGCTGTCCTCGAAATGAGAATACTTGATTCTTTTAAGTTTATCAACGCAACTCGTATCAAACCAATAATTAAGCCTCTGACGCAAAATAAATTCACAATACTTCTCAACAGGCTCCTCGAGCGCTTGAAAGAAATAAATTCCAACAACCATCAAAAGCGGGATAACAAAAGTTATGTCTGTATCCCTTGCCTGAAAAGACGAGATTATTTCATCGATCAATTTCTGAAATGCATATGCTGTAAATGGCAGTAAAACTCCTGCCAATAATCTACACAATATAAAAATCACAGCCGCCAATCTGCCACATGTCAACACTTTCAGATTTATTTGTAACTTACTTTTATATTTCATATGCAGACTCCAAAAATTCCGGTTTGTTGGTTCGTTATCTCACCAGTTTCCTCTCCAAACTCACCCCACCAACTTCTCAATCAGCTTCGTCACTTTCTCCGACGCCTTGCCATCGTCCCAACTGTTATACTTTTTACAGAACCTCTCATAACGCTCTTCATATGCGGCGGGATCATAATTCTGAATATCCCGGATGAGCGCATCTGTATTTGCCGAAATCGGCCCCGGCATCTCCCCCTCATAATCAAAATAAAACCCGCGCAGATCATTCTTATACTTTTCCAGATCGTACGCATAGAAAAACATAGGACGCCTCAAAATGCTATAATCAAACATGACGGACGAATAATCCGTGATCAGCATATCCGACACAAGAAACAGTTCTGCGATATCATGGCTCTGGTCAAAATGATAGACAAATCCCTTATAAGGAAACCAGTCGATATAATCCATGATCAGGTAGTGATATTTTACGATCAAAATATAATCCTCTTGAAGCTCCTGCTTCAACAGGTCAAAAGAAAGTTTCGGGCTAAATTTATAACTGGAATTTTCGTCAAATTCATCATCCCGGAATGTGGGCGCATAGAGGATGATCTTCTTATCCTCCGGAAGTCCCAGACGCCGTTTCAAAAGATGGATATCCTCTTCATTGTTCTTGGAAAAAAGAATGTCATTACGCGGATAGCCGATTTCAAGCATCTCCCGCTCAAAGGCAAAAGCACGCCGGAACGTAACTGTGGAAAATGGATTCTGCGAGACGAGATAATCCCACGTCTGGACATTTTTTACAAATCCCTTTTGATACGATTCAATATCCGTCTCGTTCATCATAAACACGTCATCCATATCGAGAACCAATTTTTTTAGCGGCGTCCCGTGCCACGTCTGGATATAATAGCAGTTCTTTCTCTTGATCAAAAACTCCGGCTGCCGGCAGTCAAACACCCAGACCTTCGCGGTAGCCATATAATACAGATAACGCAGCCTTCCATACCGGAACTGATACCCATCACCCGGGATCGGATAAGGAATACTTTCATAAAACCATGTACATTCCCACTTTTCCTGATACCCGTTTTCGACCATATACTCGAAAATATGCCTTGGATTTCCCGAATAACTCTTGCCAAGACTCGAGTCAAAGACGATCCTCTTTTTATTTACAGGAAGAACAACACACATGATGCGATAAAAAACGATAACAAATTTTTTCGCCAAAAACCGGATTAAAGTCCTCATGCCTGCTCCTTCCCAAATACAAGATCAATCGCGCGCTTTGAGGCATTTCCATCATCCACGCTGCAAAATCTCTCATAAAACTGCTCATACCTCTCCTTGTACTGCTCCGTCACCTGATCGATATTGTGAAGCGCATCGATCAACTCATCATTCGTCTGTAAGATCGGCCCCGGCAGTTCCTTATTCATATCAAAATACATGCCGCGGATCTCGCCCTTATAATCCTCATAATCATAGGCGAAAAACAACATCGGCCGCTTTAAATTTGCATAGTCAAAAAATACCGAAGAATAATCCGTGATGCAAATGTCGGACGCCAGATAGAGCCTCGATACATCATTGTACGTACTTCCGTTATACACAAAGTCCTCTAAGCCCGTAAGATCCAGTATATCCGCGATATAATAATGCGTCCTCAAAAGAAGTACACTATCCTTGCCAAATTCCCGGCGCATCCGCCCAAGATCCATCGCAAGCGTAAATTTGTACTTCGCCTTTCCATAAAATTGGTTATCCCGCCACGTCGGCGCATAAAGGATGACCCTCTTATCCTCCGGGATCCCAAACTCCGCCTTGACCTCTCTGGCAATCTCATCCGCACGGTCGGAATACAAAATATCATTTCGCGGATATCCAACCTCGATAATATTTTCCCTCGGATAGCAGAACGCCCGCTCAAACACATCCGTCGAAAAACGGTTTGCAGAGATGAGATAATCCCATGCCTTACTCTGCCGGTAAAATAACTTTTTGTGATCTTGGCTGACTGCATGGATATCATCGAGGTCAAATGCCAGTTTCTTAAGCGGCGTCCCATGCCATGTCTCAAGAAATACCACGTTTTCCCGCTTTTTAAACCATGCCGGCTGTCTCGTGTTGCAGATAAAATATTTTGCCCTCGACGTATAATATACATATCTCAGAGAGTGTCTTTTACAGATCGACGGATGCCCTTTCATCTCCTTTGCCCGCTTGTTCAGACACCAGATATATCGGTATTGCTCTCCATAAGTATCATAAAGATATTCATACAAATACTTCGGGCTGTCCGAATAACTTTTTCCAAAAAAGCTTTCCACAAAAACCCAGTTTTCTTTTGTCGGCATTTTCTGAAAAATGTGGTTGTCTAAGAAACGCCAGTACTGGATCGGTTTCCCGAAAAGACCGCGCTTTTTTTTCAATACATGGGCAAATTTCCCCATCGGTTTTGCCAGACGGTACTTGCCTTTGATGATAAACTCCAGTTCCCGCTTACGGAAAAACGGAAGTTCCTTTTTGACCCTTTTTATCTCTTTTTTTGGAATTTTTCTGAGATTTTCCGTATACCGCACACTCTTTTGTCCCTTTAATGCTTTAGGGAATTTATTCAGCGTGAACAAACAGAGGTTCCGATTCAGGGCATAACGGATGTGTTCATCCGCTGATTTCAATATCTCATCCGCAAACTCGTGACTCTCTATGTACTCACGAGTTCTGCGTTTTCTCTTCTTCTGGCTCAGTGCCGGCAGATGGATCGGATCATTCCGATGGCGCCACGCATAAACACTGCTTCCATCCACCCACATGCTGCCTGCTGCCTCAGCTAAAATCTTCGCAGCTACCGGCATGTCCGAATAAAACGTATTGTATTCATCAAACATAAGACCCAGATGATCAAAATAATCTTTCCGGATCAGTAAATGCTGCACCGTAAAACGCTTATCCAGTATTTGCTCCAGATATTCCCCCTCGAGAGGCACGATTCCCTCAATCTCCGAATCCGCTTTCGCTTTCTCAAAATCAAAACTCACCGGACGGAACCATGTGCTGTAACGGTTTCCCGTAACTACCTTCGCCTTCTTCTCCTCAGCAAGTGACAGCAGTCTGGCAAGGGCGTCCTCCCACAAATAATCATCCGCATCCAAAAAGTAAATATAATCTCCTGTCGCATGCCGCAGGCCCATATTCCGGGCAGCTGCCACGCCAAAAGGCCGGAGAGGGATCTCTAGTTCTCCCTCAAACGGATTCTCCTGACTGTCTGCCTCCTCCTGCATATCATCCTCAGAATCTGTCATCTGCATACGTTCCTGCTCTTCCTTATAATGCTCAAATTCCTCTTGTGTCATTCCGAGGCGGTTTCGTTTCCTCTCCTCAAAAAAGGCATGCTTTTTCTCAAAATATTCGTCCGCATCGATTTCCTTCTCCATCACAATGTGCTTTACATTTTTCATAGCAAGCACTTCCTCTGGCACATCATGACCGTCCTTGTCATCGACAAGAAGGATTTCAAAATCAGGAAGGTTCTGGTTCTCGATACTTTGTATACATTCCTCCAAATAGGATGGCCCCTTAAGATAAGGAACGATTATACTTACTTTTGACATTTTATCCTCCAATTCCACGTTCAGACATCCGTTTCCCTGTCAAAAACGGCACGAACAACTTTTTCGGTCGCATGACCATCTTCCCATGCACAGTATTTTTCACAAAATCTACTGTATTTATCCCGATATTCCTCACATACTCTATCTATATTTTTTACAGAAGCGATCACCTCATCCGTATCAAATAACATCGGCCCCGGCAGTTCCTCCTCCACATCCATATAAAATCCACGGAGGACACTGCGGTATTTCTCAAGATCATACGTAAAAAACAGCATCGGCCGCCTTAAGTTTGCATAGTCAAAAAATACCGAAGAATAATCTGTGATCAAAAGATCCGAAATCAGATAAAGTCTGGCGATATCATCATACTTACTCAGGTTCCATGCAAATCCCCCATACTGTGTCAGCTCTAGAAAATCTGCGATAAAATAGTGAGTCCGCAAAATGACCACATATTCTTCCCCTAACTCTTTCTTCATCTTATCGAGATCTAACTGCAATGAAAATTTATACTGGGCATGGCCATAAAACTCATCATCCCGCCACGTCGGGGCATACAGGATCACCTTTTTATCCTCCGGAAGCCCAAGCTCCGCCTTGATCTCCCTCGTAAGGCGCTCTTTATCCTCGCTGTACAAAATGTCATTGCGCGGATATCCTGTCTCAAGCATTTTCCCGTCATACATAAACGCCCGGCGGAAAATATCCTCTGAAAACTGGTTTGGTGCGACCAGATAGTCCCATGAACGGGTCTGTATATAAAACTGCTCTTTGTAGAGCGGAGACGCTGTCGTCACATCCTCCATATCAAATACAAGCTTTTTCAGCGGTGTTCCATGCCACGTTTCGAGAAATACATTTCCCTTTCTTTTGATAAAATACTGCGGCTGTCTTCCGTTGAACACGATGTATTTTGCTCTTGCCATATAAAAAAAGTATCGGAATGAAAACCGTTTGATCTGTTCTGCCGGATACGGAAGTTCTAATTTCTTTCTCGCCTTTACCCAGATGTACCGGTATTTCCCCGGGGCATTCTGGTTCAGATATTCAAAAATATATTTGGGACTGTCCGAATAACTCTTCCCAAAAAAGCTCTCAAAAATAACGGTATCCTCTAACATCTTCATCTTTGAAAATACTTTTTCATACAGATACCGCTTCATCTTTGCCCGGCTAGTGCAGACCCGCAAAAGCGTCTGAAAACGTGCATGCTGTTTGGTCTTGCCGGCGAGTCCATCCGCCTCTCCTTTTTTTCCCGCTCGTATCAGCTTCTTTGGATGGCGGCCCAGCATTTGATAGACGTCATCTCCCAGACACTCTAACGCCGGCTTAAGGCAGAGGGAAACCTCCTTTCGCTTCGCACTCCCCGCATTCATCATAAACGGCGAGATTCCAGTGACAAGCCACATCACAAATTTATAATCCAGATATTTATCCGGAACGCCCGGCTTCAAAAACTGCTTCGCCTTTTTATAGGCATCCATACTCTCAAATACCTTCTTCTCCTCATCCTTGTGCTGAAGGAGAGACGGAAGGTTTACCGGGTCATTATGCATCCTCTTCACATACAACCCCTCTTCGCAGTACACCGTATTTTCCACACAGGAAAGAACCTGAATCAAAAACGGAAGATCCGCATAATACTTAAATTCTTCGCAAAACCGGATGGAATTTTTCTCCACGATCTCCCGCGGGATCAGCATACCAAGCACCGTAACGGACTGGAGATTTTTGGCGCGCATTGGAAAATATTCATAAGGGTCATTGACGTCCCCATCAAACCTAGCCGAATCTTCTGTGCCATTGAGCCGGTCTAATTCCTCACCGTTATCATAGTACACCCGGCGGCTGTACCATGTCGGCTTGATCCCGCCATAGACCACGCAGTCCGCCTTGGCCCTGCCTGCGAGTCTGCCAAGCACCTCCGTATCAATATAATCATCTGCATCCAGAAAATAAAGATATTCACCGTCGGCGGCTTCGATTCCTGCGTTTCTCGCAGCAGCTACCCCGCCGGCGGCACGGTTCTTTATAATGGAAATATTCAGATTCCCATAAGCATCCACATCTGGTTCCTTACATCCGTCACAGACAAGAATCACCTCAAAATCTTGGTAATCCTGCTCTGCCAGACTTGCCAGACAGTCCGGGATATAATTTTTTTCATTATGATAAGCAACGATAACACTGATCTTCACGGATCATTCCTCCTGTAAAACAGATCATCCAAACAACTTTTCAAACCAACTTGCAATCTTCTCAGCGATCATTGCAAAAAATTCTATGATCTTCTGGAGAAAACCTTTTGCCTCATCGATATCAATATCAAGATCCCGGAGTTTGTTATAAACATCCTCTGCCTGCTGTTTGAGTTTATCAACGTCCAGATCAAGGCCCTTGATCTTATCAAGAAGCGCGGAAAGGCGCTGTATCTGCTCAGCGGTAAGCGTCACACCGAGTTCTTCTGCCGAATCCTCGATGATCTCCTGAATCTCTTCTACGGAGTCGATATCCTCATCCAGAATCCTCTCTTTTGCCAAAGCCACAAGTTCTTCTGCTTTATCTGAACCGATCTCTTCACCGAGTTCACCGGTCAGTACGAGTTCATTTGTAGCCGCATCCGCATTTTCCTCGTCAAGCTCTTCGCCTGTCATAGTAGAATACGCTTTCATCGCGCCGACAAGCGCCGCTGTCCCCGACAGATTGAATGGGCCAGCCACTGTCACCTGCGCATCGGTAATCCCCGCTGTGATCAGTGCATTTGTATACATACCGCTCGTACAATACGTGATGTTATTTGTCTCGACACGGATTCCTCGTCCTTCCTCCACCTTCTCGATCTTTACCGACGAGAGGGCTTTTGTCCCGATGACAGAATCCGAAAGATAGTCATCCAGATAATCGTGTTCGTCCTCATTGGTGATCTCAATGACCTCATACTCCGACAGCTCTTCCTCTGTCACACCAAGCAGCGAAAGCACCGTACTTCTCTGCTCCTTATCCAAGTCTGCCCCCAGTGAAATGTACGGTTTCACCTCTACGGTGTCCGCATCCGCCACTGCTGCCGGGAACAGTCCCATCGCCAGTGAAAGAACTGCGATCAATAATTTCTTTCCCATTTATATCCCTCCATTTTTTCAAAACAATTATTTCCGGATCCTCTCCATCGCCTCTTTTGTATTTTCAAGGGAACCAAATGCAGTAAGACGGAAATATCCCTCACCGCTCGGCCCAAATCCACTTCCCGGCGTACCCACGATATTCCGTTCCTCAAGCAGATAGTCAAAGAAATCCCACGAAGTCATGCCCTCCGGCGTCTTAAGCCAGATATATGGTGCGTTCACTCCGCCAAATATCGTGTACCCGGCGTCCGAAAGCCCCTCGCGGATGAGTTTTGCATTATTCATATAATATGCGATCTGTTCTTTCGTCTGGCGTTTTCCTTCCTCACTGTATACAGCTTCTCCGGCTCTCTGGATGATATACGGCGCCCCGTTAAATTTGGTGCCATGCCGTCTCGCCCAAAGGCTGTTTAACGATACACCGTCACAGGTCAGCTCCTTTGGAATCACAGTAAATCCAAGACGTGTTCCCGTAAATCCGGCATTTTTTGAAAAACTTCTCATTTCGATCGCACATTTTTTCGCTCCCTCGCACTCGTAGATCGTGTGAGGAACATCTTCCTCGGAAATATATGCCTCATATGCTGCATCATAAATAATAACAGCACCTTTTGTCAAAGCAAAGTCAACCCATTTCTGGAGCTGCTCCTTGTTCAGTGTCGTTCCGGTCGGATTGTTCGGACAGCAGATATAGATCAGATCCGGCGTCTCGGAAGGAATCTGAGGCACAAAATTATTTTCCGCTGTACAAGGCATGTAGATCACATCCGACCAGCACTCCTTCTCCTTGAGATACTCGCCCGTCCGTCCTGCCATCGCATTCGTATCCACATACACCGGATAAACCGGATCGCACACTGCGATTTTATTATTTTTTGCAAAAATATCACCGATATTCCCGGAGTCACTCTTTGCACCATCACTTACAAAAATCTCATCGATCGCAATCTCTACCCCGCGCGCTTTATAATCATTTTCCACGATCGCACTTCTGAGGAACTCATAACCAAGATCCGGCGCATATCCCTTAAACGTCGCCGCATCCGCCATCTCATCCACTGCACTGTGCAGTGCCTTGATCACAGCAGGGGCAAGCGGGAGCGTCACATCACCGATCCCGAGCCGGATCACCTTTTTGTCCGGATTCGCCTCCGTATAGGCATTTACCTTTTTCGCTATCGTTGAAAACAAATAACTTCCCGGCAGCTTTAAATAATTATCATTTATTTTGTACATATCAATCGTATCCTCCTGAAATAGATATTTTTACACCACAGCATCTATTTTATCATCACACTTCATTTAATGCAAGTCCTTCTTTACAAACATTTGTTCCTGTGTTAAAATTTACTTAGGTGACTTTCACATTTGTAACCGTTTGGAGATGATGTTTTTATGGTGATCTTTCATATCGATGTCAATAACGCTTTTCTCAGTTGGGAAGCAGTTTCCCGTCTGACAGAGCATCCCGGACAAACGGATCTTCGGACGATCCCATCGGTTGTCGGCGGGAGTGAAAAAAGCCGCCACGGTATCGTTCTGGCAAAAAGCATGCCGGCGAAGGCGTTCGGCATAAAGACTGCTGAAACGCTCGTGGAAGCGCGAAAAAAATGCCCGCAGATCAAAGTAGTTCCTCCCAGACATGAGCTTTACAAAGAATTTTCTGGGAAACTGATCTCCTATTTAAAAAGCTTGACGCCAGTCGTTGAGCAGTACAGCATCGATGAAGCATTCGCTGATATGACAGACGCAGCGCTTCTTCGCACCCACTCCCCGGTAGAAGCCGCTCATATCGTGCGCACGGAGATCGAGCAGACATTTGGCTACACCGTAAACATCGGCGTCTCTTCTAACAAACTTTTGGCAAAAATGGCGTCGGATTTTGAAAAGCCAAACAAAGTCCACAGTCTCTTTCCGGAGGAAATCCAAACCAAGATGTGGTGCCTTCCTGTCAGCGACCTGTTTTTTGTGGGAAAAGCTTCGGCAAAAAAACTTTATAACCTCGGAATCCGGACGATCGGGGAACTTGCCGCCTTTGACCGGGAAATCCTCCGCTCCCACATGGGAAAGCACGGTGTGATGATCCATGACTATGCAAATGGCATTGATTCCTCGCCTGTGCTGAGCGAACAGGCGGAGGCAAAAGGATATGGGAACTCAACAACGCTTCCCCACGATGTGACAGACGATGCCGAGGCAAAAAAAATCCTTATGAAACTATGCCGCTCCGTAGGCGGCCGCCTCCAAAAAGATACCATCATGGCACAGGTCATCTCCGTTTCCATCAAGGATTCGGCATTTCATCAGGTCAGCCACCAGTGTACGATGCCCGCTGCCAACACTCCTACCGAACTGTATCATTTTGCATGTGGGCTGTTTGACGAATTGTGGGATGGCTCCCCCATCCGTCTGCTCGGTGTGGCAACTTCAAAACTTACGCGAGAACCCGCAAGACAATTAAACCTCATGGACAGCAGCGATTATCTGAAAAAAGGGAAAATGGAAAAGGCGGTCAGCCAAATCCGTAAAAAATTTGGGGATGACGCAATTTTTCGCGCCTCCTCTCTTGAAAAATAGGCGATTTTTAACGATATTTATATTGAAATGATTTGCAGAAAGGAAGAGGCCCATGCCGATCACAAGCAATAGCGTACACAACAATCAGGAACGTTCCGGAGGAATGAACCATACATCCCCTGCGAGGCGTACATTCCGGACAGGTAATTCGACGATCACCGTAAGAGAGGGCGAAACCCTCAAAGGAGTCGTCAGCGATATACATGGCAATGAAATCACGATCTCAATGGAGGATGGCAGTTCTTTTACCGGAAAACTACCGGAGGCTTCCCAATACTCCATCGGCCAGAAGGCCGCATTTCTCATTACCAGTCTGGAAAATGGCACCATTTATATGAAAGCGATGTCACAGGCATATCTGCTCGGCATGGACGACACGATCGAACAGGCATTGGAGGAGGCAGGGCTTCCAAAAAGCCCAAGGAACCTCGAAATCGTGCGCAGTCTTTTGGAAAATCAGCAGTCGATCAGCAGACAGAATATCCTTGACTCCCTGCAGCTATGTTCCAAATATCCAAACGCCGACGTAAATTCTGTGATCACCATGAAGCGTCTTGGTATGCCAATGGACGAGGCGACCGTAACCCAATTTGACAATTATCAGAACCAGACGCATCAGCTTCTATACCGGATGGATTCCCTCGCCGACTCAGTCAATGAACTGCTTTCTGATCTCGCCGGGGAAAATCCCGCCATTGCCCGGTATGCCGCAAGTGAAACGCTAGAGCTGATCCTTAATTCCCTCCCCTCTCTGGAGGAAGCTAATCTTACTGCCAGCCAGTCGGCATCCGAACTGGCAGAAGAGATCAATCCGGACGCCCTGACAGAAGAAGAAATGGCGGCAGAAAAAACAGCCAGTGAACAGCCGCAGACAACTCCTGAGACACCGTCTCCGGCTGGTGAAGAAGCCGCCTCTCCGTTTGCAAAAATGAAACAATTACTTACAGGGATCGCAGAGCGCTCATTACCCGGCGCTGACGCAAGAGCTGCGGATGCTTCCCAATTTATTCCGGAACAGACCGGTTATCAGCTCTCCACCGCAGAACGTGCCAGTCTGTCAGAGTTTCTGGGCAAGTATACCGACGATCAAGCCCTGCTCTCCTCTTTAGAAAAGGGAGACCTGACCGCCAGAGAGCTTCTCACGGAAATAAAAAATCTGCTTTCCTCTCTTCCGGATGATTCCCTTCACGATCTTTTGACCTCCAGTGGATTTCAAAAGGCGACAAAAGGACAGCTTCTCTCCGGATGGACGATTTCTCCGGACGGACTAAAGGAAGAGGGTGGAATCGAAACTCTCTACAACCGCATTCAGGAGCAGTTTTCGGAACTGACGAATTTAAGCCGCATGTTTGCAACGAGGCCTTCCGGTGAAGACGTCGTAAACACGACGACCGACTTACAGCAGAATATGGAATTTATGAAAATGTTAAATGAGCAGTTTGCCTACATGCAGCTTCCGCTCAAACTTTCCGAGCAGAACGCACACGGCGATCTGTATGTTATGACACGCAAAAATGCCCTCAAAAAGTCCAAAGACAATCTGCGGGTTTTACTTCATCTGGAAATGGACTCACTGGGGCTTCTCGATATACACATTACGAAAGAACACACAAATATCTCGACCAAATTTTATGTGGCAAAGGATTCCGCACGAAAACTTTTGGAAAAAAATGCGGAACTCTTAAAAGATGCGATCAACGAACAGGGGTACAGTTTTTCCTCTGAGTTTCTCGCAAAAGAAAAAGATATCGATCTTGTTCATGACTTTATTGAAAATGAATCACCCGGGCCAGTCGGAAATATTACACGGTATAACTTCGACCTCCGGGCATAAAAAGGTGCGCTAACAGCTGCGCACCTTCCAAAAATTTACTCTTTTTTCGAGGACAATATCCTGTTAAACATCGCCACAAACAGGATTCCGCATGTGACCGCAGATATGATATCTGAAATCGGCTCCGCATAATAGATAAACATAGCGTCCTTTGTGATCCAAGGCAGGATGATCGCCAACGGGATCAAGAGGATAACCTTTCTCAAAAGAGCGATAAAAAGTGATATTTTCGCCTGTCCCAATGCCAAAAACGTGGTCTGGCTCGTCATCTGGACTCCGAAGATCAGCATCCCGCACATAAATACAGGCAGCACGCCGGAGACAAGTTGAATCAGCTCCCCGCTATTGGTAAACAGTTTTGCAAAGGTTCCCGGAAGCAACATGATCGTCCCCGTAAACAAAACACTGTATGACATGACCATGATAAACATCGTAAGATAGGTTTTCTTCACTCTCTGTATATTTCCCGCTCCAAAATTATAGCTCATGATCGGCTGCACCCCTTGGGTAAATCCACCGACCGGAATACTGACAAACTGCATAACACTCTGCATGATCGTCAGAGCGCCCACATACATATCCCCGCCATATTTTTGCAAACCGCTGTTCATAACGATTGAGATCATGCTCTCAGTCGCCTGCATGATAAACGGAGAGACACCAAGCGACATGACTTTTGCCACAATTCTTTTTTCTATCTTTAGGTTTTTTCGCCGGATTCCAATCGCACGTTCTTTTCTCGTCAGAAAACGGAGAACCCAGACCGCACTTACAAACTGCGAAATAACCGTAGCCAGTGCAGCTCCTCTTATCCCCATCCCAAAAGCAAAAATAAAAAGCGGATCCAGTGCAATGTTTAAAAACGCTCCGATCAGAACGGATATCATCGCTGTTTTTGAGTGTCCCTGCGCAGTGATATACGGATTCATTCCGAGCGAAATCTGCACAAACACCGTACCAAAAATATAGATCGTCATATACTCGTTGGCGTAGGGAAACGTAGCATCACTGGCGCCAATCGCATAGAGAAGAGGTTCTTTTACAATAAAAAAGAGGAGCATAAGAGAAGCGGAAAAAAGAAGAAGAAGCGAAAATCCATTTCCGAGGATTTTTTCTGCCTCCTCCTTGTCGCCCCTGCCCAATGCAATGGCAGAGAGCGGGGCGCCGCCCGCTCCTACAAATGCACTGAATGCCGATATGATCACGATCATCGGGAGTGCAAGTCCCACTCCCGTCAGCGCGATCGCACCCACATCCGGAATATGGCCGATATAGATCCGGTCTATGATATTATACAGAAGATTAATGATCTGGGCGATCAGAGTCGGGATTCCCATACTCATGATCAATCTGACAATCGGTGCCTTTCCCAATTTTTCTTCTCTGGATTCCATCACGCATCAACCCTTCACAACAATATTGATAATTCTTCCCGGAACATAGATTTCTTTTACGATCTCTTTTCCGCTGATCTTATCCGAAACTGCCTCTTTACCTGCCACGATCGCTTCATCCTTCCCTGCGTCGATCGCAAGTTTTACCGTTGCGCGCACTTTTCCATTGATCTGAACAGCAATCTCCTGCATCTTCTCCACCGTTTTTTCTTCTTCATACTCCGGCCACGGATTTTCATACAGGCGCTTTTCGTATCCCATCGTCTCCCACAGTTCCTCCGTGATATGCGGAGCGACCGGATTCAAGAGCTGGAGTACAACCCGGAAATCATCCTTTGTCAATTTATCTGCTTTGTAAAATTCATTGATCAGAGCCATCATAGCCGCGATCGCAGTATTGTATTTCAATGTTTCAAAATCGCTGCTTACCTTCTTGATCGTCTGGTGGATCTTTGTCTCAAGCTCCGCTGAGTACCCTTCCCCCTCCACGATCATATCCTGAAGTTTCCAGACACGGTCAAGGAAACGCCGGCATCCCTTTACCCCATCATCTGACCATGCCGCTGCGGCGTCAAATGCACCGATAAACATTTCATACGTACGGAGAGTATCCGCACCATAAGTATTTACGATATCGTCGGGATTTACTACATTTCCGCGCGATTTACTCATCTTTTCACCGTTTTCACCAAGAATCATCCCGTGGGACGTCCTCTTCTGATATGGCTCTTTTGTCGGCACAACCCCCTGATCATAGAGAAATTTATGCCAGAACCGCGAATACAGCAAATGAAGCGTCGTATGCTCCATACCGCCATTATACCAGTCTACCGGAAGCCAGTACTCCATCGCCTCCCGGCTGGCTAATGCCTCGGTATTCTTCGGATCGATATAACGCAGGAAATACCACGATGAACCCGCCCACTGCGGCATCGTATCTGTCTCCCGCTCTGCTTTTCCCCC
>JAMPFC010000110.1 GCA_023664685.1 Roseburia sp.
TTTGTCTTTGAAAAGGTCTAAAAATACGCTGTTTTTCGCTGTGCGCTTTGCCTTGTAACGTGTCTTATTGACTTCCTGCATAGATGTTGCCTGTGTCGTTTCGTCCTTCAACTTATCACCTCAATTCCTTAGAAACAGGGCATTCGTTATTTTATTCTCGCGTACATAATGAGGTTTGTTTATCATAGTTAATTTCCTTACCCGTCAGATCACATACCAGTCATATTCATCCTGAACCGGCTTTTGCAGGCTGATTCTCGAATTTTCCGGAATGGATTCCGTAATAAAAGTATTTCCGCCAATGACCGAATTTTTTCCAATCACCGTATTTCCGCCCAAAATCGAAGCGTTGGAATAGATCGTCACATTGTCCTCGATCGTCGGATGGCGCTTGCTGCCGGACAACTTCTGTCCGCCTCTGGTCGACAGACCGCCAAGCGTCACTCCCTGATAGAGCTTGACATGGTTGCCGATGACCGTCGTCTCACCAATTACGATTCCGGTTCCATGATCAATAAAAAAGCTTTCCCCGATCACAGCCCCTGAGTTGATATCGATCCCCGTCTTTCCGTGGGCATACTCGGTCATGATCCGCGGAATAAACGGAACTTCACGTATGTAAAATTCGTGGGCGATACGATATACAAAAATGGCGAACAGACCCGGATACGAAAATATGATCTCCTCTTTGCTCTGTGCCGCCGGATCCCCGTCAAATGCCGCCTGCACGTCTTTTAACAAAAGCTTTTGTATCCGTGGAAGCTCTTCAAAAAATTCACCGCACACGGTTTCAGCCCGCTCTTTATTCTCCTGATCCGGCATTCCATCCAGTGAGTGCGCACGGATCACAGCATCCTCCTCATTGTAAGCAAATGCACAGGCGATCTGCTCACAGAGCATGTTATAGATCGTCAGCAGACGGGCTCCCACAAAATATCCGGGAAGTCCCCGCGTCGCATCCTGCTCGCCAAAATACCCCGGAAACATAACAAGTCGGAGTTCTTTCAGGGCATCAATGATGACCTTCCTCTCCGGCATATTTTTTCCCGCTTTGGTAGAAAAAAGCGGCTCATGATCATAATTATCTGCTATTTGTTCCACTACATTTTTGATCGTAGATTTTGTTTCCTGTTTCACAACTGCCCTCCATTTTTGCGCATCCAGACATAAGTGCTATAAGTGGATTTCCTTCACAAAATAATCAATATACTCCCAGATTTCATCCTTTCCCTCTTTACTCCGGGCGGAAAAGGGAATCACCGGCGTCTCCGGCACGACTTCAAGCTTCTTTTCTATAATCGAGATATTTTTCATCCGGGCGCTTTTACTGATCTTATCTGCCTTTGTGGCGATGATCAGCGGATTAAAGCCTTTTTTTAACAGCATTCCATACACTTCTACATCCTTTGCCGACGGTTCGTGGCGGATATCGATAAGAAGGAATACGACCCGGAGCGCTCTCGACGTATCCAGATACTTTTCGATCATCTTCATCCATTTTGCAGAGGCTTCTTTTGATACTTTCGCATATCCGTACCCCGGAAGATCGACAAGATAACACAGCTCGTTGACATTATAGTAATTGATCGTCTGTGTTTTTCCCGGCTGGGAGGAAATGCGGGCAAAGCCTTTTCGGTTCATAAGGGTATTGATAAGGGACGACTTCCCGACGTTTGACCGCCCCCAGAACGCCATCTCGATCTTATCATTCTGCGGCAGTTTGCTTGTGATCCCGCACACTGTCTCCAGTTCAAGTGATTGAATAACCATTTATTTTCCTTTCTCGGTATCGCGGTATCCGGAAAATGCCGCCCCGGCTATGCCAATGCCTCTTTTAACACCTGCTTCATATGCTCGGCAAAGACAATCTTCATTCCTCCGGTAATTTCTTCCTCAAGTTCCTCCACATCCGGCTCGTTCTCTTTCGGTACAACTACCTTGCGGATCCCGGCAAGTCTCGCCGCCAGAAGTTTTTCTTTTAGACCGCCGATCGGCAGCACCCTGCCTCTCAATGTAACCTCGCCTGTCATGGCAACACCAGCATCCACCTTCTTCTCCTCTATGGCAGAATAAATCGCTGTCGCCATCGTGACACCGGCAGAAGGGCCATCTTTCGGAACTGCTCCCTCCGGCACATGAACATGAAAATCATGCTCTTTATAATATTTATTGCTCTTTTTCGATATCGACCTGACATAACTCAAAGCGATCCTTGCCGACTCCTGCATAACTTCACCGAGCTGTCCCGTAAGGATCAGATTTCCCTCGCCCGGCATCGTATTTACCTCGATCTCTAATGTGTCACCGCCGGCCTGTGTCCAAGCCAGTCCCCTTACGATACCGATCTCATCGGATTTATTTGCTTTGAGATTGGAAAATTTGCGTTTTCCAAGATAATCCTTTAGATTTCTTCCGGAAACACGCACCTTTTCTGTCTCTTTTTCCATAATCTGTTTCGCTGTCTTGCGGCAGATTTTGCTGATCTGGCGCTCCAGACTGCGGACACCCGCCTCACGGGTATAATAACTTATGATATCCCGCAGGGCTGTATCGTTGATACTCAGCTCCTTTTTTTTCAATCCATTCTTTTTGATCTGTTTGGGGATCAGGTATTGTTTCCCGATATGGAATTTTTCATTTTCCGTATAGCCGGATACCTCGATGATCTCCATGCGGTCTAATAATGGCCGCGGAATCGTATCGGCGGTATTCGCCGTACACAAAAACAGTACCTCCGACAGATCCACCGGCAATTCCACATAATGATCGGCAAAATTGCAGTTTTGCTCGGGATCAAGCACCTCCAAAAGAGCAGAAGAAGTATCTCCTTTATAATCGCTGCTCACCTTATCGATTTCATCAAGGAGCATAAGGGGATTTTTCACTCCTGCCTTTTTTAATCCATTGATGATCCTTCCCGGCATGGCTCCAATGTAAGTCCGTCTGTGGCCGCGGATCTCTGCCTCATCCCGCACGCCGCCCAGACAGATGCGGATATATTCTTTATCCAATGCTCTGGCTACCGACCTTGCGATCGAGGTTTTTCCGGTTCCGGGCGGGCCGACAAGACATATGATCGGCGCATCGCCTTTGCCGGTAAGACTGCGCACTGCAAGAAACTCAAGTATCCGCTCTTTTACTTTTTCCAATCCGTAATGGTCTTCGTCAAGGATTTTCTCCGCATGTGCCAGATCGTGTTTCGATTCCTCCATCTTATCCCACGGAAGATCAAGGAGTGTCTCGATATAATCTCTCGCCACCGCACTTTCCGATGAACTGGAGGGCATCGTTCCCAACCGTTTGATCTCTTCTGAAATTTTTGTCCTCACTTCTTCGGAACAGATCAGTTTTTTCAATTTTTTCTGGTATTTTTCTTCATGATCCGTGGCGCCTTCCCCGAGTTCATCCCGGATCACTTTCATCTGTTCTCTCAGAAAATATTCCTTCTGGTTTTTATCAACCTCAGTCTTTACCTTCGTTTTATAATCGGCTCTCAGTCTAAGTATATCGATCTCCTCAGACAAATATTCCGAAACCAGATAAAAGCGCTCTTCTTCATTAAAGCATTCGAGAACCTGCTGTCTCTTTTCAATTTCCATCGGGACGTGCATCGAAATCAAGTCAAGAAGAACCCCAAGGTCGCTCTCCTTCTGGATCCTGTCATAAGCACTCCGCCCCGCACTCGGATTCTGGCTCAGATAGACCGTGTACATATCACGGATATCCCGGCACATTGCTTTCCTCTCAAGATCACTCAGTTCCGCCCGTTCCGGATTGTTTCCATAAAGGACAAGATCCCCCATTAAAAATGGCTCATTTTGAACCAACGCTGCCAATGTCGCTCTCTCCTGCGTATATACCAGAATACGCACCACATTTTCTTCAAGTTTGATCACCTGACGTATCTTCGCAACGACTCCGACGTTCATAAGATCCGAATAAATCGGAAGTTCTACCCGGTCATCCTTCTGGCTCGTCACAAATATCATGCACTCTCCAGCCATCGCTTCATCGATCGCACGCTTGGTTATGTCACGATTCACATCCAAATGAACGAGCATTCCGGGCAGAATCGCCATTCCCTTTAACGCAATTACTGGCAATGTTTTCATCTGTTCATCCATGACATCTTACCTCTCTTCCTGTCGCAGCCGGATGGTATGCATTCAAACTCCTATACCGGCTGCCAACCATCTGGCTGTTATTCCTTAATCTGCTCTTTCAGGCGCTCTCCTCCGTCTTTTCTTCAAGCAAAATGATCTGGTCATCCTCTCCGGTAAGTTCCGGCTTTCCAGTCCTTGTCACAACCTCCTTCGTGATGCGGCATTCCTTCACATCCTCTCTGGACGGAAGCTCAAACATATAATCCATCATACAATTTTCAATGATGGCACGAAGTCCTCTTGCTCCGGTCTTTCTCTCAATCGACTGACGGGCGATCTCGCCCACAGCCTCATCATCAAAGGTAAGCCGGATCCCGTCAAGTTCCAGAAGTTTCTGATACTGCTTGGTGATCGCATTCTTCGGTTTTACAAGAATATCCTTCAATGCATTTTCATCCAGAAGATCCAGACTTACTGTCACCGGTACACGCCCCACGAACTCCGGAATGATTCCAAATTTTACCAAATCCTGTGGAAGCACCTGTCGGAACAGCTCGCCGATATTCGCATCCGTCTTATCAGAAATCTCCGCATTAAAGCCGATGGATTTCTTGTCGATCCGCGAACCGATGATCTTATCAAGCCCATCAAAAGCACCTCCGCATATAAATAATATATTCGTCGTATCAATATGATAAAATTCCTGCTGGGGATGTTTCCGCCCGCCCTGCGGCGGTACGCTTGCCTCTGTTCCCTCAAGGATCTTAAGGAGAGCCTGCTGCACGCCTTCACCGGACACATCCCTTGTGATCGAGGCATTCTCTGATTTTTTGGTGATTTTATCGATCTCATCAATATAGATGATACCATGCTCTGCACGGGCAATGTCATAATCCGCCGCCTGAATGATCTTCAACAGGATATTCTCCACATCCTCGCCCACATAACCGGCTTCCGTAAGTGTCGTTGCATCCGCGATCGCAAACGGTACATTCAATACCCGGGCAAGGGTCTGGGCAAGATAGGTTTTCCCCGAGCCAGTCGGCCCGATCATGAGAATATTGCTCTTTTGCAGTTCCACATCGATCTCGTTTGCCGACATCACGCGCTTATAGTGATTGTAAACTGCTACCGAAAGCGCTTTCTTTGCCTCCTCCTGACCGATCACATATTCATCGAGAAACTCTTTGATCTCCTTTGGCTTCAAAAGATTGATTTCAACCTTTTCCACATCCTCGCCATCGTACATCTCCTGATATTCCTCTGCAAGAATCTCCTCACACAGCTCGGTACACTCATCACAGATATAAACCCCGGTCGGGCCGGCGATCAGTTTACGAACCTGTTTTTCTGTCTTTCCGCAAAAAGAACAGCGGTATTGTGTCTGATTCTGATTGTCATTATTTCTTCCTGCCATATCTTTCTCCATTTCTGCAGATGCTTTGCATCTCTAAAACTTTCCTATAAGATGAAAAAGTTCATGGTGCCTCCCTTCAAACATTGACTGGTGGCACCATAACAGCCCGAAGGGCATTTCCTTTACTTCGATTCATGATTTACGATGATCCGGTCGATCAGACCATACTCGATCGCTTCCTCTGCTGACATAAAATTATCCCGCTCGGTGTCTTCCGTCACTTTTTCCACCGTCTGCCCGGTATTTGCCGCCAGTATTTCATTCAGCTTTTTCTTCGTCTTCAATATATTTTCTGCCACGATCTGGATCTCGGTCGCCTGACCCTTTGCGCCGCCAGACGGTTGATGGATCATGATCTCTGCATTGGGGAGCGCCAGTCTCTTTCCCTTTGCGCCGCCGGAGAGCAAAAATGCCCCCATGCTTGCTGCAAGACCCATACAAATCGTAGATACATCGCATTTTACATAATTCATCGTATCATAGATCGCCATACCGGCTGTCACCGAACCGCCGGGACTGTTAATATACAGATTGATGTCCTTGTTCGGATCCTCGGACTCAAGAAATAACATCTGTGCTACGACAAGACTTGCTGTCGTGTCGTTTACCTCATCTCCCAGAAAAATAATCCTCTCTCTGAGCAGTCTTGAGTAAATATCATACGAACGCTCGCCGCCGCGGCTCGTCTGCTCAATGACGTAAGGAACTAATGCCATTGTGATCTACCTCCTTTTCCTTTCCATCCGGCCCATTATTCTTCTGCCTTTTCTTCTTTCGCAGGTTCGGTCTCCACTGCCTCTTTTACAAGAAGGTCGACCGCCTTCTGAACTGCGATATCTTGGGAAATCTGCTCCTTCTCGGCATCCCCCATCATCTCTTTTAATTTGTCTACTTCCATCTTGTACATCTCAGCCATCTTCTCAAGCTCTTTATCAATGTCTTTTGCTGTAACCTTGACGTTCTCAGCTTTTGCGACAGCCTCCAATACAAGACGCGTCTTGATGCGTGTCTCTGCCTCCGGCCTCATCTGATCCATAA
>JAMPFC010000111.1 GCA_023664685.1 Roseburia sp.
TGATAGCTTTGCGCCAAATACAACAAAACTCTTACTAAAATATTCATTGTCCATGTGGACTGTGCTTCTATGAGGATCATCAGCTTATTACTCGCAATAAAGCCTAAGTCATTATACAGATTGTCGGTCAACACATTTTCTATCGTTACATTCGTCAATGCGTCCTCTGTCGCTGTGGTGTCCTCTGGGTGTAATGTTTTGTACAGCTCAAGTAAATTCTTTTTATTTTGAAAAAGATCTAAAAATACACTGTTTTTGGCGGTGCGCTTTGCTGTGGGCTGTACATCATGAAGCAGGTTGTCTTTCTGTGTCTGTTTTATATCATCCGACACCTTATCACCTCGGTTTCTTAAAATCTGTGGAGGAAGATAATTTAAAGTATTCCTCTCACAACCTATTATACAGGAAAATGTTCATGTTTACAATAAGCTTCGATCTACCCTTTTCGATCATTCTTTTTGCTGTTTCCCGATTTGCGTCATGTCTTTCACTCTTGATATATGATTCTAAGATCTGTTCTTTATCAAAGAAATTCATCACATATACTCCTTAAAACAATCTGGTGTTTCGTCAAAGTCCTCTGCCATTATCATTTTTCGCTTTAATATTCCCGGTTTTCTAATATAACCTTCTGCATACTGAATAACCTGTTCTATCTTTTCCTCCGGCAGCCTTCCAATCACAGTAGTTGCTCGTTGCAGTAATGTCATAACTAACACCGCCCTTCCATCTATCTAATCCTATTATACACAAATATGAGCGGCGATACAATTACAAATTTCCACTTGTAATTTCCCTCCCATTGTGATAGAATGAGTGTGATTTAAGGAAAAGGCATTGAAGGAAACGATTGCTTATGCAGTGACCTTACGACAGGAAAGGACGTCACCGACTGAGAGCGTCCTGCGGAAGCGGTAAGCAGGAGAACATTCCGGAGCTTGTATTCTGAACCGGTAAGACTTTCTTACCTGAGTAGGTTTACACGGTTGCACCGTTATCAGCAAGTTGAGAGGGAAATCATTTTCGATAATTTAGATGACAGGATGATTTTCAACGCGGGTGGTACCGCGGGTTTTAAATATTGACTTTTTAGGATCCGTCCCGGGCGAAACGATTGTTTCACCGGGGCGGGTCTTTTTGTACCCTCCGGCTGAAACAAACCTCAAAAAATATTTTTGGAAAGAGAGGGAACGATCATGGAATTTGTTTCAGGAAAGACACAAAAAGACGTTCGGGAAATCTCCGACGTCCTCACAGGAACGTATGAAGGCAGGGACATCTCCATGAATGGGACGGTGCATACCATTCGTGACATGGGAGAGGTAGCTTTCATCGTTCTCAGAAAGCGGGAGGGACTTGTACAGACCGTATTTGAGACAGGAAAGGTCGACAGGGAGTTAAAAGAAATAAAAGAAGGTTCTGCGCTTGAAGTGACCGGAACCGTATGCAAAGAAGACCGTGCGCCAAATGGTTTTGAACTCCGGCTGAAAAAAATCCGGATCTTATCCGAGCCGAAAGAACCAATGCCCATACCGATCGGCAAATGGAAACTGAACACATCATTGGAGACGAAATTAGGGCTTCGTCCGATCGCCCTTCGGAACATCCGTGAGCGCACACGCTTTAAAATACAGGAAGCGGTCGTGCGGGGATTCCGTGATTATTTATTTGCACAGGGCTTCACAGAAATCCATACGCCAAAGATCGGGGCAAAAGGCGCCGAGGGCGGGGCAAACATTTTCAAACTCGATTATTTTCACCGTCCGGCAATTCTCGAGCAGAGTCCGCAGTTTTACAAGCAGATGATGGTGGGCGTCTTTGACCGGGTATTTGAGACTGCGCCGGTATTCCGCGCGGAAAAGCACAACACAAAGCGTCATCTGAACGAATACACCTCGCTGGACTTTGAGATGGGGTACATTGATTCGTTTGAAGATATCATGGAGATGGAGACGGGCTTTTTGCAGTACACGATGGAGCTTTTGCAAAAAGAATATGCCAGAGAACTGGATATCCTTGATATAAAGCTTCCCAAGACCGACCAGATCCCGCATGTGAGATTTGACGAGGCCAAAAAGCTTGTATCGGAAAAATATGACCGGCGGATCCGCAACCCTTACGATCTGGAGCCGGAAGAGGAAATGCTGATCGGCAAATATTTCAAAGAAGAATACGATGCGGATTTTGTATTTGTCACCCACTATCCGTCGAAAAAAAGACCTTTTTATGCGATGGATGATCCGGAAGACCCGACCTATACGCTCAGTTTCGACCTCCTTTTCGGCGGGCTTGAGATCACGACCGGCGGACAGCGTATCCACGATCTGGATGTACTGGAGGAAAAAATCCGGGCAAGAGGCATGACAGAGGAAGGGATGGAACATTATCTTATGATCTTCCGGCATGGCATGCCGCCGCATGGCGGACTGGGGATCGGTCTCGAGCGGCTGACGATGAAACTTCTCGGAGAAGAAAATGTGCGGGAGACGACATTGTTCCCGCGTGATATGAGTAGACTGGAACCGTAGAAATTGTGAAAAATCGCTCAGAAATGGAGGAATATGATGGCAAATATAATTACCGATGAAACGATCGAATACGTAGGCATTCTCGCAAAACTGGAACTTTCTGACGAGGAAAAGGAACAGGCAAAAAAAGACATGGGCAGGATGTTAGATTATATTGATAAACTGAACGAGCTTGATACCGAAAATGTCGAGCCAATGTCCCATGTATTTCCGGTGGACAATGTATTCCGGGAGGATGTTGTGACAAATGATGACGACAGAGAGCAGATGCTTGCCAATGCTCCGAAGAAAAAAGAGGGAACCTATATGGTGCCTAAGACATTCGACTGAGAAGAAGGGAGCGACCGATCATGAGTTTGATGAGTTTAACCGCCGTGGAACTTGGGAAAAAGATCCAGTCAGGCGAAACAACTGTCCGGGAGGCTGTACTCGCCGCACTGGACGGAATCGAAAAATCAGAAGATACATTAAACAGTTATGTCACCATACTAGAAAAAGACGAGCTTCTTGCCCGCGCTGACGAGGTTCAGGCGCAGATCGACAGCGGGGAACTCAAAAGCCCGCTAGCCGGCGTTCCGGTGGCGATCAAAGACAATATGTGTACGGAGGGAATCCGCACGACATGCAGTTCTAAAATCCTCGAAAATTTCAAACCGACCTACACCGCCGAAGCTGTAAAAAATCTCGAGCAGGCGGGAGCGGTCATTTTAGGAAAGACAAATATGGATGAATTTGCGATGGGAAGCACGACCGAGACTTCTGCTTTCGGCATCACGAGAAATCCGCATCATACCGATCATGTACCGGGCGGCTCATCGGGCGGGTCATGTGCCGCTGTGGCTGCGCAGGAATGCGCTTATGCCCTCGGTTCGGATACCGGCGGTTCCATCCGCCAGCCAAGCTCTTTTTGCGGCGTAACGGGGCTAAAACCGACCTATGGAACGGTCTCCCGTTATGGGTTGATCGCCTATGGCTCATCTCTGGATCAGATCGGGCCGATCGCAAAGGATGTGACCGACTGTGCCGCGATTCTGGAGATCATCTCCTCCTATGACAAAAAGGACAGCACCTCCCTCAAGCGGGATGACCTTGACTTTACCTCCGCCCTTGTCGACGATGTGGCGGGGATGAAAATTGGAATCCCGAAAGATTACATCGGAGAGGGGCTTGACCCACAGGTGAGGGAAGCGATCTTAAAGGCGGCAGAAGTACTCCGGAAAAAAGGCGCTGTCGTGGAGGAATTTGACTTGGACCTTGTCGAATATGCGATTCCGGCGTATTATGTCATCGCTTCCGCTGAGGCAAGTTCAAACCTCTCCCGCTTTGACGGTGTAAAATACGGATACCGCACCGAAGAATACGAGGGGCTCCACAATATGTACAAAAAGACCCGTTCCGAGGGATTTGGCGCAGAGGTGAAACGGAGGATCATGCTTGGTTCGTTCGTACTGAGCAGCGGTTATTATGACGCCTATTATTTGAAAGCACTTCGCACAAAGGCACTTATCAAAAAAGCATTTGATCAGGCATTTCAGGCGTATGACGTTATTTTAGGCCCGGCTTCCCCCTCTACTGCACCGAAGATTGGCGAGAGCTTAAGCGACCCGCTCAAGATGTATCTGGGCGATATTTACACGATCTCCGTCAACCTCGCCGGACTTCCCGGAATCAGCCTTCCCTGCGGAACAGACGAAAAAGGCCTTCCCATCGGTCTCCAGCTGATCGGCGACTGCTTTCAGGAAAAAAATATCATCCGCGCAGCATATACATTTGAACAGAACAAAGAGACCAACGAATAGGAGGAGACAATCATGGCAAAACAATATGAAACCGTCATTGGACTTGAAGTTCACGTCGAACTTGCCACAAAAACAAAAATATTCTGTGGCTGCAGTACCGCTTTCGGCGGTGCGCCCAATACTCACACATGCCCGGTCTGCACCGGTATGCCGGGTTCTCTTCCTGTGCTGAACAAACAGGTGGTGGAATACGCTATGGCAGTCGGTCTTGCCACGAACTGCAAGATCACGCAGTACTGCAAATTTGACCGCAAAAATTATTTTTACCCGGACAATCCGCAGAACTATCAGATTTCACAGTTGTATCTGCCGATCTGCCGGGATGGGCATGTGGACATTGACACGCCCTCGGGCAAAAAATCCGTCGGAATCCACGAAATCCACATGGAGGAGGACGCCGGCAAACTCGTACATGATGAATGGGAGGACTGCTCTCTGGTCGACTTCAACCGCTCCGGCGTACCGCTTATCGAAATCGTTTCCGAGCCGGATATGCGAAACGCCGACGAAGTGATCGCCTATCTGGAAAAGCTCCGCATGACGATCCAGTATCTCGGCGCATCCGACTGCAAGCTCAACGAAGGCTCAATGCGCGCCGACGTAAACCTTTCCGTTCGGGAGGTTGGCGCTTCCGAGCTTGGAACAAGAACAGAGATGAAAAACCTCAACTCCTTCAAGGCGATCTCAAGGGCGATCGAGGGAGAGCGTGCCAGACAGATCGAATTGCTCGAAGAGGGTAAAAAAGTTATTCAGGAGACAAGGCGCTGGGATGACAACAAAGAATATTCGTATGCGATGCGTTCCAAAGAGGATGCACAGGATTACCGCTATTTCCCGGATCCCGATCTCGTGCCGGTACGCATCAGTGATGAGTGGATCGAGACAGTAAGGAAACGTCAGCCCGAGCTTCAGGATGAAAAGGCAAGACGCTACAAAGAAGAATACGACATCCCAGAATATGACATCAATATCATCACTTCCTCCAAACGCCTCGCTGATATTTTTGAGGCATCCGCCGCACTGTGCCACAACCCGAAAAAAGTCTCAAACTGGCTTATGGTCGAGACGATGCGGCTGCTCAAGGAAAATGACATGGAGCCGGAAGATATTACCTTTACTCCGGAAAATCTGGCGGCTCTGATCCGGCTCACAGACGAAAATGCGATCAATTCCACTGTGGCGAAAGAAGTTTTTGAAAAAATGTTTGCAGAAGATATTGACGTGGAGAAGTTTGTGTTGGATAATGGACTTAGGACAGTAAATGACGAGGGCGCACTGCGGGAAACGATTGAAAAAGTGATCGCAAAAAATCCCAAGTCGGTTACTGATTATCAGGCGGGAAAAACAAAAGCAATCGGTTTCCTTGTGGGTCAGACGATGAAAGCAATGAAAGGAAAGGCGGATCCGGGCATGGTAAACCAGATCTTAAAAGAGCTATTGAAAAAGGAGGAGTAAGACATGATTGAGATGAGAAAGGAAAAAAGGTGGCCGGTGAAGTTAGAACTCGAGATCACTTCACTCTTTAAGCAGGACAATGTAAAAGTCGAAAACTTAAATGCCCCGATTGAAGTATTTGACGTGTCCAAAGCAGGAATCGGCTTTCGGTCAAAGAGCGTGCTTCCGCTCGGGTATTACTTCAATGCAAGGCTTGTTCTCTGCGAGAATGATGCGATCAACTGCGTCGTCCGCATCATACGTCAGCAGGAGGACGGCGAGAACTTTATCTATGGCTGTGAGATCGTAGGCACAGCATCGATCATGGACTATGTATTTAATGACTATGCGGCTACTCTGCAATAGTGGATTGCTTCGCAGCATGGCATGATTGGGGTAAAAAATACAGGCTGTGGTTCCGGTGGGAATCAGAGCCTGTTATTTTTTTGTTGAAAAAACCGGCAAAAAAACTGCCGCCCACGAATCTTCCTCGTGAAAGCGACAGCTTTTTATCTTTCTAATTCAAGCACCTGCTCCAAAGTAAGCCCAGAATACATTGCAATCTCCTCTGGAGATAATTTCCCGGCTTCTAGCATTCTCAAAGCAGACTGCTTATTGCCCTGCTCGATGCCCTGCTCTACACCCTGCTCATACTTTTCCTGATAATGCATCTGTAATGTCATATAATCTAACCTCCACTTCTCATTTCTCCGAACGGACTGTACTGCCTCCTCCAACTCTCTGG
>JAMPFC010000112.1 GCA_023664685.1 Roseburia sp.
TATGCGCCTCTTCATCATATTCAAATATGCTCATCTGTACCACCTCCGCACGATTTTTCTGGAAAAAGTCTGCCAGTATCCCTTCACGGATACATTCTGTCACAGACCGGTCTACTGCCTCTTCGATTCCCATATCCTTCTGATATCTGCCCACCTTCTCTACATACGCCATGTAGCCGAGCAATGGCTCGCAGTTTTTCTTCAGTTCTTCATTATAGCCTTTGTTGATGTTCAGCTGTACAACAGCAAGTTCCAATCCCGGTTCTCCAACCTGTTTTGCATACAGATTGGACAAATACATCACTTTGCGCTCTGGCTGTTCGTCTTTCCCGTTATAAAAAACCACAAAGCGAGGCGTCGGAAGTTTGACAGCCTTACTGCCATAAATCTCTTCTTTCCGGATCATTGTCTCATACATCCTTGAAATGTAAAACAGGTCTCGCAATGGCATGTTCGGATTGACTGTGGACTGATGTTCATACAGGTTTAACCGGGCATCCAACACACAAGACATGTCATTCTTCATGTTCATGTACAAAGCATTTTCTAACACATTGATCTGCAGTTCTTCCGGATCCTCATAATCCGTGCCATTCACTGCGTTAAAAAGGGATAGTAGTTTTTCCTTGTCCCGAAACAGCATACGGAACACCGTATCTTTGTGATTCCTCACTACACGAATGCCTGAAACTTCCTTTTCTCTTATTTCTTTTTCTTCCGTCATCTCATTCCTCCCGTACTTCCGGCAGAAGTCAGGGTTTGTGCTAACTCAAAGCCATCAACTAGTCAAGATCATAAATCATGGATCTACTGATGACATGTTCAATGCTTCCTTCCCATGAACCCCTGCCTTGTTATTCATTCTTTGGATTGTCAAGCAAGAGTCCATACTTCAGAAAGCTGTTAGCAGCTATCAAGATGCGGCTTGTCCGTCCGCTCAGATTATAAGATTCCTTGCTTTAAAGATACTATACTATATTTTACCATGAAATGCAAGCATTTTTTGAAAAATGCTCTTTCTAAGGTATGAAAAGTTGAAAATCAATCTTGATGATTTCAACACGGCCGATCCTGATCCCCATCCCCCCTGAACAGTCTCAATCCCGCCGGTACCTGTTCTATCATCCTTAATGATATATTTTTCTGTACAAAGGGATGGAAATAATTAGGGATGATGTTCGCGCTGTCTGCATCACAGCGGACAAATCCCCCCTGCTCATAAATCTCTACCGGGATTCCATAAGAATATACATCCACAAACTCATATCCCCGCTCTTCGATCAACTGATCCAAAGCCCCGGCGATCTTCCCAAAATCCTGTGCCCTTCCATAATGGTCTATTATTTCACACACACTTCGGTCTTCCATGCTTTCATCCCTTGTGATAAGGACAGAATGGGAATCTCCTTTTTCATCCACGATCTTCCATATATCATAATGATAGACCGGATGCCCAAAATAACGTTTTTCTATGTAAGAGTAATCCTTGCTCAAAATCTGCGCCGCCAGTGTTTCTTCCGGTATGATCTGCTTCATTTCCTCCACCGAATCGATAAGTTTTAGGGAATACCCTGTCTCCTCTGCGACAGGTATCTTTTTATCTACCACTTTGGCAATTTGATAATCCTCTCTGTCTGCCAGACGGTAATAGTGATCCATTTCCGTTATTGTATATCCAAGCAATTCATTCAGTCTCACTGCCTTATCACTAAGCCCTGCCGCACAGGCATATCTCCCATTTGACTGACTGTATATAAAATCAGACAGTTCCGGGCCAAGCATCGGATTTTTGCTCTTGATCACCTGCCACGTACAGCCGGAAATATCCGGATTGGGACTTTTGCTATACACAATTACTCCCATTATGCCATAAATTTTACCGTCTTCCTCATCCACACCGAGAAACATATTCAGCTTATCGCCATCCCAAAACTGCCACTCAAAAAAATCCCGATTTTTCGCAAGAATATTTCCCGGCTTCCAATGCTCATCCATAAACCTCATAATATTCGGGATGTCCTCCTGTACTGCTCTTCTCATTATGATCATACTATCGTTCCGCCTCCTTGCAAATTTTCTTATTTTCAAAATAATCTAATCATCTTACTATACTAGTTTAACATGATATACCCATCATAGCAACTGCCATTTTCAAAAAATAAAGATTGCGCACCACCCCTGAGAAAGTGTATAATACAAGTATAAAACATAGGAGAACGATAGCCATGATACATACTTACGACTTTTACCCGATCGATGCACGGATGTATCTCCTTCTGGAAAATAAAAAGGCACTGATCGTCGATCCCTGCATCTCAGAGAAGGCACTACAGTTATTAAAAGAAAATGAGATCACAGAAACTCTAGTCCTGCTCACCCACGAGCATTACGACCACATATCTGGCGTAAACTGGCTGCGGGAGCATATTCCGTCTGTCCATGTACTTTGTTCCTCGGCATGCGCCAAAGCACTGCCAAGCCCCTCAAAAAACCTCTCAAACTTCTGGGAGATATTATTTGTAGGAAAGGACAAGGAAACACAGGAATATGTGCGAAATATGAACATCCAACCGTATTCCTGCACCGCAGACCACACATTTGAAAAGGAACACGAGCTGTCATGGGAAGGACACGCACTCTTTTTAAAAGAAACCCCCGGACATTCAAAAGGGAGTATCTGTATCCTTTTGGACGGACAAATCCTGTTTTCCGGCGACTCCCTTGTTACAGGATATCCTACGATCACCAGACTTCCGGGCGGAAGTAAAAAAGAGTATGCGGAGATTACCCTGCCTTGGCTTCGGTCATTAACTCCTTCCATCATGGTATATCCGGGGCATGGGGAAAAACAACCGTTGGAATCGTACGAAATTTCGTAGTTATGCATTTTAGCAATCTGCCGATATAAAAGTAAGAATAGGAATCACAAATATAGTCAAGAGAGGATGTAAAAATGGAAAATAACAAAATAGACTTATTTATCAGTCGCTGTACATATTGGGAAGGAAAACTTTACTGTCTGGCAAGAGATTTTAATCTTGCATTCTCTGTGGATTCACAGACCGGAGTGGTTGAACTACTCGATGTGGTGCCGGAAGGAGATATCCTGACCCCCTATTTATGCGGTGACATGAATGCGTGGGGTGACAAATTGATTTTTACACCAAACCGTGCAAAAAAAATATGGCTTTATGATCTTTCCTCGAAACACTGGGATGGTCTGACGGTCAACAAATATGAACACTGGGGTCCCGGCGGAATTTACCAGACATATGTCTATGAAAATAAACTGTTTTTGATCGGCGGCAGTTATCCTGCGATCATCTGCCTTGATTTAAAAAACAACTCATGTGATTATATCGAAGAACCATATGAAGAAATCATGGCAAGAGAACCAGAAATCGATCACCATTTTTTTCGTCTTCACGGTGTCCGGATTGAAAACACCCTGTATCTTGCGTCCTGCCTTGATAATTTTGTCTTAAAATTTGACATGGAGACACGAAAACATCAATGGATCAAAGTCGGCGAAGAGGGGCAACAGTATGTCGGAATTGCATGGGATGGAAGCCATTTCTGGCTGTCTCCTTTTCGAAATACTGATTTTATAAAATGGGACGGTAACGAAAATATAAAAACACTTTCGATATCCCATAACTTAGAACAGGAGCCTAATATGTACCTATGGGGAGCCCGCTATGATGGCAGTCAGATCATTTTCCCATGTGTTTCCCACCCAAAAAGCATCCGAATCGATACAACTAACGATACTCTCCAGTTCTACGATGAGCAGTACTCCCTGTTTAAAAGATTTGATAACGGTGTAGTTGTAAACCAGACGATCAATGGCGACCTGACAATACGCACAGATGATTCCTCCCCAAAAACATACCATCCAGCAGTAGACGTCGACGAGTTGGCACAGTTTTATGAAGAACGAAACAAAAAAGTCTTTCTGGAACAAACTCTGTACTATGAGGGACCAAAACATTTTCTGACTTCTTTAGAAGGTTTTACCACACTTGCCAAACCGGAATTTGAAAATAACCAGACAGCAAGCGGGCAGGTTGGAAAAACAATATGGGAGGCAATCTCTAAAGCTCATCGATCAGAGTAATGACCTCACTGATCGGCATCAGCCTTGCATCGACCTCCGCTGCCCGGTGATATTTCAGGATATCTTCAGCAGTTTGTACCATAGCCGGAAAGGCACTCCGCATAAGCTGATTCGCATAGATCACGATGTTCACTCCATGCGCCTTCAACTCATCTTCTTTGATGCTGTTGAAGGACGAGGGAACTACTACGATCGGTGTCTCTTTATCTTCCTTTCTGTATTTATCACAGAACTCCAGAATTTCATCCGGTTCTTTCTTCCTGCTGTGGATCATGATGCCATCTGCGCCCGCAGCCACATAAGAACGCGCCCTATTTAGTGCGTCCTCCATGCCCTGCTCAAGAATCAGGCTCTCAATCCTCGCAATGATCATAAAGTCATCTGTCAGCTGCACCTTTTTCCCGGCAGCGATTTTCTCACTAAATTCTTCAACCGACGCCTGCGTCTGTCTCACCTCTGTCCCAAACAGGGAATTTTTTTTGAGGCCGGTCTTATCCTCGATGATGACCGCTGAAACCCCCATCCGCTCTAACGTCCTTACCATATACACAAAATGCTCTGCCAGTCCGCCGGTATCTCCGTCAAAAATGACAGGCTTGGTCGTGACCTCCATCACATCATCGATCGTCCGGTAGCGGGACGTCGCATCCACCAGTTCGATATCAGGCTTTCCTTTTGCTGTCGAATCACACAGGGAAGAAATCCACATCGCATCAAACTGGTCAAATTCCCCCTGATCTTCTACGATTGTTTTCTCTGCGATCAGACCGGTCAGCCCATTATGGACTTCGATCGCCTTTACGAGTGATCGGATATCGATCATCTGTTTAAGCCTTTTACGACGAAACTCCGGCATTGCCAGACGCTCCCTGACTTTATCGTCGATTCTCTTCACCGACTCATTATACGTATATTCCGGCTCGATCAGCTCCCCGCCATTTTTCTCAAGAAGACCTAACACATTCTTCCGGATCGACTGCGTCGGCCCTGACTTCCAGTTGTCACCATGAATCACATAATCCGGATGGATTTCATCAAAAATCTGATCGTACATAATATCATTCTGGACAACAACCCGGTCAACCTCCGGAATCTCTTTGATCATCTGGATCCGCTGTTCAAAATCCACTGTCGGAAAACGATTATAACGGATCATCGCCTGATCGCTCAAAACGCCGACAACCACCTCTCCATACTGCTTGGCGCAGCGGATGATATTCATATGTCCTTCGTGTATCACATCGGTACAAAAGCAAGTATATGCTGTCTTCATGGTAGCTCCTTCCCTTTCTTTCTCTTTTCCGTCGTAAATATTTTCTGGGCAGGTGATTTCTACAACTGCTCCATAAATTTTTGTTTATTCTCAATCGGCGTCGTAGTCGGCCTTCCAAGGTCACTGCGCGCTCCGACCGCCGCCTTTATTTCAATAAAAGATAACGCCTTCCGGTCTGCAGCCTGTGCTAACTCCCTGTCCAACTCCCCGGCTGAGGTTACGGTGGCTGCATACGGATAGCCACATGCCCGCGCCACACCGGCGAGATCGGTCGCATCCGCTGCTGTGGGCATTCCGCCGACACTCTCATGCGCCTCATTATTGATCACAAGGTGTACCATATTCGATGGTCTATGCTTTCCAATGACCGCCATCGCCCCCATATGCATGAGAACAGCGCCATCCCCATCGATACACCACACCTTCTTCTCCGGCTTATTCAGTGCGATACCAAGTGCGATCGATGAACTGTGTCCCATCGATCCCACCGTCAGGAAATCATGCTCATGCCCCTCTCCCTTTCTCTCACGAAGCTCAAACAGCTCCCTGCCCGCCTTTCCGGTCGTCGCAATCACTGCATCTTCTCCGCTGACATGTATGATCTGTTCGATGATCTCCTCTCTTGTAAGTGAATGATCATTTGCATATGTTATCTTGCCATCGTAAGTAAGCGCCCCTTTCCGGATCACAAACGCCACACTTTTCCCATGTTCCA
>JAMPFC010000113.1 GCA_023664685.1 Roseburia sp.
GGTGCGTTGACCTCATTCCAAAAGAATGGGGGTGATGCCTATGAAGAATCAAAATAATCATAATTTTGATTTTAAGGATATAATGACCTTCGGGTTATTCCTGTTGGCATTACTTACATTCGTGTTTACGTTTTGTAGGTAGCCTTACATAGCAAAACCACCCTTGTACTTTGGTCGGTAGATGGGTGGCTTTGCTTTCTCATTAAACGGTCAACCCCTTGTGGGCGGTTGTTCCTTTTCTAAAACTATAACACGATTGAGGGGATTTGTAAAGGTTTATTACGGTGTTAAAAACAAAAGAGTACTTAGATAGGAGTGATGCAGGCTTGTTTATAGTAGGAATGATTATGTTGGCAGTATTGCTGTTTGGGGTAATTGCAGGGTTTTATTGGCTGACCGGCAGATATTTTTCTATGTGGGGGATGGAGATCAAAAAGCGCAGTATACGGGGCGTGAGGGTTGTGATCTCGCTTTTGGCTGTGGTAAGTTGTATGAATGGGGGAATGGTAAGCCTGATCATCATCCATGTGTTCGTTGTGTTTTTGTTGACAGAATTGGTCGTTTCCCTGATCCGGCGGCTGCCGCAGTGGAAAAGGAGGAAACATCCGTTATTAAGACGTATTTACCGGATCGGTATTGTACCGGTTTTGTTCGTTTGTATTGTTTCAGGATATGGGTATTACAATATGCGGCATGTAGGGAGAATGGATTATACGGTGGCTTCTAGTAAATTGTCTCAGAATTATAAAATGGTGCTTATAACGGATACTCATTATGATACGATTCAGGATCCGGCTATTTTGCAGGAGAAGATTCAGGAGATCAATGCGGTACAGCCGGATGTCGTTGTACTCGGCGGTGATATTGTGGAAGAGGGAACATCTAAGGAGTCAATGGAAGAGGTGTTTCAGAGACTCGGCAGTATCCAGAACAAATATGGAATTTATTATGTTTATGGCAACCATGACAGGCAGCATTATACCGGGCAGCCCGCTTATACAGAGGAAGAACTGGCAAGCACGATCACAGCAAATGGGATCACGATTCTTGATGACCGGGTTGTCACTCTGGCTCCGGATCTTGTACTGGCGGGACGTGAGGATGTTGCGGATGCTTCCGGGCGCCTTTCTGCCGAAGAACTGTTAGGAGATGTTTCTGGAAATCCTTTTCTTATTGTGGCAGATCATCAGCCGGTAGAGACCCACGAAAACGCAAAATGCGGCGTGGATCTCGAGGTGTCCGGACACACCCATGCCGGACAGATTTTTCCGATCGGCTGTTTTAATGAGTTGGTTGGCTTGAATTATGGACGTTACCAAGTGGAAGATTGTACTGCTATCGTATCCTCCGGATTTGCCGGATGGGGATTTCCTGCCCGAACTCAGGGAAAGTGTGAGTATGTCATGATTTCATTGGAGAAAGAGTGAATCGAAGCAGCAAATCGATATTGGGTGAAAAATGAATCAATTACAACAAGAAATTAAGAGTTTTCATAACAAGCTAAAACCAGTGCTTGAAAAAATTTTGGAACAATATAATGAGAAAAATACACAGAAAACTTATAATACGATTACTAAGCCTTGCAAAAAGCTGATTCAAAAGTGTTCTTACAAAAGTATTTCCGATACAAGCTGTTTATGTTCTTTGGCATATTGGCTTTATATTTACGGAGACAAAGAGCTTGCGTTAGAGATTTGTGAAATTACGCATGGGGTAGAGTTTTCATTTGAATTTGGAGGCTGGAATAGTGGGATTCAAAATATTTATGGGCTAGAAATCCGTATCGCAAGAGAATTACTGGGTGAAGATCGAAGAAATAATATTCCACCACATTTCTTGGAGTATTGTTTCTCAAAAAGAGTTAAAAAAGAACTTAGCTACCCACAGATTTTAAGGGAAGACCGGATTGCTGATTGTAGTAATGTATTTTTAAATACGGAATTGCTTTTGGCACTTTACAATATGATTGGACTTGGTGAAACCGGACTATACACTCAACTTAATCAAAATTGGGAAAAAATTGAAGAGACCATAAACATTTATATTGCTTGCCTTAAAGCGGACTAGATAATGTATTTCCAAAACAATTCATGGCGTAAAAAGTCCGCCACAGAAAAAATAGAGAAAAAGAAAAGAAATAAGGAAAATATTTCCAATTCATTAGTTTGATTCTTTGATCCGGTCGTTGATCTAGCCTTTTCCCTGCCTTGATAATTACGAAAATATGCGTTTTTCTATTTCTGATGTTTTAGAGGAGATTTTCCTCTTTTTTTCTGCGCTTTTTTTCAAGAGCGGTATGAGCGGGGGAGAGGTGGGGTTGATTTGTTGAAAAAGGTGTGAAATAATGGGAAAACGAATCCGGAAATTTCTGGCTCAAAGGCGCCGTTGGGACAGAATGCTAGGATTCCATAATAAGCGAGGTGAAAGGAGAAAAAACATGAAAAAAACAGGAATGATTATTGTGATGTTTGTGTTTGCAATCATTGCAGCAATGGGTATGAGCGCAGGAGCAAGCAGTGCAAAAACAAAGAAGGATACGGTGTATTACGAAGCGACTTTTAATAAAAAGGCGGTTTCAAAAGGTGATGTCACGGTGACGGAAATGACTCTGAAGGGAGACAAATTGACCGTAAAAGGGGATTTGTTAAAATGTAATGTCAAAAGAGTCGGCTCAACGAAGGGAAAAACTACCCGGTTGAAGAAAGATGTCAGGACATTTGTGATCAGTAAAAATTTCAAAGCGTATGGCAGTGGCGGGGATTCCGGCAAGTGGGTTCCGTATTCCCGGGCAAAATGGAAATCCATGCTTAAAAATCCGACGGGTTTATATATCATATTTACTGTAATAAATGGTAAAATGACAAGAATGGATTTCTGTAGTTGACATCGTCACAAAGCAGTATAATTTATTTAAAATCCTGCCCTTTTTTTGGGGCGGGATTTTTGCTATGCAAGATTTCCTGCCATGCTTAAGAAAATCTTGAAAATCCATTGATTATTTGGTAAAATGGTTGTCAGAGTTGTGAAATGAATTTTAACGGATTTATTTGCAGGCTGCTTCGCAACATCGTGACAAAGTATACCAAATTCAAGGAGAGATGACAAAATGGAATTACAAAAGCTTAGTGCAAACGTCAATAAAAGAGCCAACTTGTCGATCAGGAGAATTATTTGGGGTTTATGTCTGTTGGCAGGGATAACGGTGCTTGGTATTATCATTTCTTATACGATCAAGGATAATAGAAAGCAGGTGCAGTTGTATCGTTCACAGATTGATAATGCGATGTCAGAAAAAGTGGCATTTATCAACACGGTTGCGTCAGGAGTTTCTTCCGGGACAGCAAAGGCGGATTATTATGCCTATGTCGATGAACTGGCGGCGCAGTATGAGGATGTATCGGCGGTATATGCCTGTATGGAGCAGGAGGATGTGATCTATTCCGATGGGATCATGACATATATGTCTGGCGGATGGCTGCCGGGAGAGGATTTTGTAGTATCCGAGCGCGCATGGTATCAGGGAGCGATCGCGACAGATGGGGTGTATGTAACGGAGCCATATGTTGACGAGCAGACGGGAAATATCTGCATTACCCTCTCGAAAGCGGTACATAACAAGGATTCGGTCATTGGCGTAGTCGGAATGGATATGTATCTGGACGACTTGGTCACGCTGATTGAAAGTTCGTATGACAGCGGGAATTATGTGTTCTTATCATCAAAAGAAGGAATTATTTTAACCCATCCGGATGGGGATATTGCACTGAGCAATGAAAAAAGTATGACGGTGGCAGATGCTTTGGATGGAAAGTATGCGGGCGTGTGTGAAAAGCAGTTAGCGACGAAACTGATCTGGGATTACAGCGGCGGCCCCAAATTTGCGATCAGCAATATTTCGGAAACGACAGGATGGAATGTGGTCGCTGTGATTTCTCTTAAGTGGGTAATGATCGCAGTTTTGCTGATCATCATAATCGCAGTCATACTTGGCATCGTTCTGGGCAAACTGGCAAAACAGCAGCTGACCCGGGGAATTAAACCGATGTTTTCCCCGCTTGAGGAATTGGCGGCAAATGTGAGTAAAATATCAGACGGTGAATTGGATTATACCTTTCATGTAGATGAGCAGTCGCAGGAAGTAAATGCGCTGTCGGTTGCGCTCAATAACACAATGAAGGGCTTGCAGCATTATATTTCAGAGATCACCAATACGGTAACTTCGATTTCGGAAAAGAATTTGAATTTCAGTGTGGATGGGGAATATGCCGGTGATTATGAAAAAATTGAAATTGCCCTGATCGATATTATGAAAGTGCTGAATGAGAGTTTTACGGAAATAAATGAGCGGGCGGCGACGGTACTTCAATATTCGGAAAATTTATCAGAGACGAGTGAGAGCGTTGCCGAGGTGGCGACAATGCAAAGTGAATCTGTCATAAATGCTTCGCAGGAAATGAAGAATCTGACAGATAATATGGAAAAGATCACGGAGTTTGCAGTTTCGATCAAAGAAAATACGGATCGTGTAAACGAGCGTCTGGCAGTTGGAAATACAGAGATGAGCGAATTGGTTCTGGCAATCGATGAAATTGCCAGCTGTTATGATGAAATAGCCGGCTTTGTAACAGAAATCAATGCGATCTCAAGCCAGACAAATCTGCTTGCATTAAACGCATCCATCGAAGCGGCAAGAGCCGGGGAAGCCGGAAGAGGATTTGCTGTGGTAGCGGATGAAATCGGTGAACTTTCGGCGAGCAGTTCCGAGTCAAGTGCTAAAATAAGTGAATCGATCGCACATTCTCAGGCATCTGTTGCAAAAGGAAAAGAGCTTGCGATAAGGACAGACAAAACAATTTCTGAAAGTGCAGATTATTCTGCAAATAATACGCAGATGGTCGATGAGATCGTGAGTTTTGTAGAGACACAAAAAAATTCGGCAGACGGAATTTCGAACAGTATCAAAAGTATTAGTGAAATGGTAGAAAATAATGCGGCAAGTGCTGAGGAAAATTCTGTGATATCATCGGATCTGGGAACGTGTGCTAGGGCGTTAATGGATACGATCGCACAATTTCAGATTAAAAAATAAATGAGGACTATAATGAAAACATTATATATATCAGATCTGGATGGCACGCTGCTCACAAGCAGCCAGATGACTTCTGAATATACAAATACAGTGATCAATGACCTCACAGAGCGAGGGATGATTTTTTCTTATGCGACCGCCCGGTCGGTAGTAACTTCAAAAAAAGTGACAAAGGGGTTGAATGCCAATATTCCGCTGATTGTATATAATGGCGCTTTTGTCCTGAACAACCGGACAGAGGAAATCATGATCGCAAATTATTTTGATGAACGTGTGCAGGAGGTTTTTGCCGAGTTATTCCGCAATGAGGTGTACCCGATCGTGTATTCGATGAGAGACGGGGTGGGAAAATTTTCCTTTATCGAAAAGAGCTGTACGCGGGGGATGCGTGCGTTTTTGGATAGCAGGAAAGGGGATATAAGGACGAATCCGGTCACTTCGCCGGACGAGTTGACACAGGGAGATTGTTTTTATATTACCTGCATTGATGAACCGAAAAAATTAGAACCGCTGTATGAAAAATACAAAGAGTGGTATCATTGTGTATATGATCAGGATTTGTATACAAAAGAGCAGTGGTTGGAAATCATGCCACAGGAGGCGTCCAAATCAAATGCAGTTTTGCAGCTCAAAGAGCAGATGAAGTGTGATAAATTGATCGTGTTTGGGGATGGGAAAAATGACATTGATCTGTTTGAGGCGGCTGACGAGTGCTATGCTGTGGCAAATGCGGTGCCGGAATTGAAGGAGCGGGCGACCGCTGTGATCGGGAGTAATGATGAGGACGGCGTTGCGAGGTGGCTTGCAGCGAATTATGGGGGAGAGCAGATGTAGAGAATTTTGTTTTTTACCGCTGTTATTTATGTAATTGAATTGTGTAAATGCAGGAAATATGGTAAACTATAAAAAGGGAGAAAGATGATACATGAAAGAAAACGAGATAAAGGACTTTGACCAGAAATGGGAATCCTTACAGATAAAAAATGACTATATCTTTTCCAAGGTAA
>JAMPFC010000114.1 GCA_023664685.1 Roseburia sp.
AGACATTGAAGAGCTACTCGACGATCAAGGCAGACTGGCGTGTCATCGGAAATGATGGAGATGTTCAGAACAAGAGACTGTTCTGCTACTTTGACCAGTTTGATGCGATCAAGACAACGGATGCATTTGCAACCTCGTCGAATAAGACAGCTTCGGCACATGTAAGTTTGGGCAAAGTCGGAACAAATGAGGTATCAACACCAGTGGCTGCCGGCGCACCGAATGAGAGCCGCGAAGTACGCTTTGGAGTTGAGATTTCGATGGCAGAGGGCGTAGACAAGGAGAGCGGCATCACGCTCAGCAACGGAGTCTCCAGTAAAGAAAACAGCAAATGGCTGCCGAGTTATTATAGCACATGGAAGCCGGAGGACGCATCCACGCATTATGCTGCCGATTCGTGTACGAGCGGTTTTAAGTGGGCAGAAACAGATGAGTACACCGCAGGCTTTGCGACGAAATATCTCACATTCAACACAGCCCGGATCAATGAGGCAGATGCGACCTTGTTAGACCAGAGCAAGTTTGACGTAGTCATCGGAACGACCTATAAGGGAGATTCGCAGCTGAGCGGAAACCACATCTTCTACTACGTAGACAATGTGGCACTTGTGGAAGAGGATATCCCAATCACCGGGTTTGACCTGTCTACTGATGATGGTTCAAGAGTAGCGGCAGGTAGCGAACTTCAAATTTCCGTTAAGTACACACCGGAAGAGACAACCCAGAAAGGTCTTACATGGACTTCAAATAATGACAAAGTAACAGTGAATAGTGAAGGAAAAGTATCTGTTGCAGAAGATTTCGTATTTGATGAAGGGACGACAGAAAAGAAGGTTGTAGTTACCGCTACATCTATTGCAAATCCATCTCTTACAAAGAGTGTTGAGATCACTGTCTATATGCCAGAAAAGGCAAGCGGAGACTTTGTTGTCGATCTTGCAGCTATGTACGATCCTGCGATGTCAGATGAAGGAACTGCTGTAGAAGCTACGACAGATGCAAATGGCACTCCATGTTGGAAGCTGACTTTTACAAAGAATAATCAACGTTTATTCTTTAAGGTTTCAGATACAGGAGTGGATCTTTCCTCTTATGAAACATATGAAATCGTAGGATTTGTTCCTGCACAGCTTTCATTTGATACTTGGGCAGGTACGCTTGATAAAGCAGTGGATAAATGGTGGGAAGGCCCCGCAAGAGGAGCAGGAACTTATCCGTTTTTTGGAGGCTCGCGCCCGGGAAGACTGGAAGATGGTACACCAGAAGGCGAATTTGGGATAGAGACCATAAGCAGTTCCCTGAATAGCATCAAAAAAGGTGACTGGAGCAAGACCGTATGGGTTTCCATCGGCTCAAATCAAGTTCCGGATGATGATTGGGAAGAGTGTACTTACTATATCTACTCCCTGAAATTTATTCCTAAGGCAGAAGGGGCGGATGTGGAGACTCCTTCGATCGAGGCACCGGCAGAATAAGACACTGCTGAAACTATAATGAAATAATTACTGCAGATTCCGGGGGCCGTATCCGGGATAAAAAGGTACGGAAGCGGCCTCTGGTGCTGATAAAGACATCAGCATATTAAAAATTTGTCAGTATTTATTTAATAAAAACTAAAATGGAGGTAAGAGTTTTGAAAAAGAATCTCAAAAGAACTTTGGCAAAAGTTATGGCAGTCGCTCTGACAGTCGCTTTGGCTGGAACAGCAACGCCAGAAGCTGATGCTGCAAAGAAGATCAAACTTTCCAGTAAATCCATAACTGTGACCAAAGGAAAGAGCAAAAAGGTAACTATCAAAAACGTAAAGAAAAATAAGGTAAAAAAACTTACTGTAAAGAGCAATAAGACAAAGATTGCTACAGCAAAGGCATCCGGTAAGACAGCTTTAAAAGTAACAGGAAAAAAAGCAGGAAGTGCAAAGATTACTGTGTCTGTTACTGTAAAAGGAAAGAAAAAGGCAACAAAGTTGACTTTGAAGGTTAAGGTTAAGAATGCATCTGCACCGACACCATCAACCGCAGTACCGACATCTGCAGCTACGACACCACCGACAACGAGCAATGGTCCAACAGGTCCAGCTAATCCGACAACGAGCAATGGTCCAACAGGTCCAGCTAGTCCGACAACGAGCGATGGCCCTAGTGTAGAATCTCCGGATGTAAGCGGAACACCTACTACACCGGGAGGCACGACACAATTTAACCCTGTGATCAATATAACAGACGCTGTTTCTACATGGGCAGCAGGCGGAAGTTACGGAACAGTAACTAAAAATGATGATGGTTCTGTTACATTTAACAGTAAGCCCTCTGTTCCTCCTACAAACGGAAAAGAAGGAAGCGTTTACAATAATGGAATCTCATGGTATCTTTCAGCAGACAAAGCTAAAACAGATGTATCTGCATATAAGTATGTAAAACTTATTATAAAAACAGATGCAGAGATTAAGCTCATGACATGGGCAGGCGGTTCTGATCCAGATAGTTTCTGGGATAAGAAGGATTGCTGGGGTGCTGCTACAGATACTGTAAACAATGCAGATGGAAGTAAGTGTGTATATTATCCGGTTGAGACTGTCTTTGCCAAGACAGATAAAGCAACAGCAGTTGGCCTCACATTAAAATCATGGAATGGTGAAGGCGGGGAAAAAGGAGCTGATGATGATACAAACTTCGGAGCAATGGAAGGTATTATCTATGGCGTTGAATTTTGTAATGAAGTTGCTGATCCAGTAGAAATTCCTGATGGTCCTGACAATCCATCAACAGAGACACCTTCACTTGAAATTTGGTCAGGAACATTAACTACAGCTTTTGACTCTGATGCAACTGTAACACCAGTGAAAGATGAAAACGATGATACAAAGATAGTTTGTTATCAGGTTAACTTTACTGGTAACCAAAAGAGAATCTTTATTGAAATTCCGGAAGGAAAATCCCTTAAGGATTATGCAAGTATTGAAGTGACAGCTAATGTGCCGGCGCAGATGACGCTCTCTGTATTTGGACCTGATTTTAACAAAACGGCTGATAAATGGTGGGAGGAAGCATTGGGAACGGACTCCTATCCTTTCTGGAAAGGGACAAACGGAGAGGTTAAAACAGAGGTCAGGGATATTAGCAATTTGAATGTTCAAGGAACAGGTGGATACATTTCACTTAGCACAAATGGAGTTCCGGATGATGATTGGGAAAATGTTAAATATCTGATCTACAGCGTCAAGTTGATTGAAAAAGTAGAAGCAGAGGAATAATTTTTGATGCATTCATTAAAGAACGCAGAAAAGTTTGTTTAATAAAAAAAGGTGCATATCAATGCGTATGCACCTTTTTTTAAACAAAATATCATGACCCAGAGGAGGTAATATAATGCATAGGAATATAAGAAGTGCAATCGCAAAAACGGTTGCTGTTACGCTTGCTTTATCTCTGGCTGCGATCAGCGCACCAGATTCCGAAGCAGCCAAGAAGCCGAAACTCAGCGTTAAGAGTGTGACGGTTTCTGTAAACAAAACAAAAAAAGTTAAGATCAAAAATGTAAAGGCGAAACAGGTTAAAAAACTTACAGTAAAAGTAAATAAAAAATCCATTGCTTCCGTGAAGAAAAATGGAAAGACAGCTTTTACTGTCAAAGGAAAAAAAGCAGGAAAGGCAAAAGTAACTGCCAAAGTAAAAGTTGGGAAAAAGACAACAACCCTTAAAGTGAACGTAACAGTAAAGCGTGCAGCATCACCAACCATAACCGATACACCGGCAACAGGCACACCAAACACACCAGTGCAGACATCGCCGGTTACAACCGAACCGGCTGCCACAGATGCTGTCCCAACCCAGTCATCGGAAAATCAGGGACCATCAGAACCTGTTATCACACCACTTGTCAATTATTCAGAAAATTTTGATGAGGGTCTTGGGGACTGGATCGCAAGATATGATCCGGAACAGGGAAATGAAGCAAAACTTACACTTTCGGATGAGGCGCATTCCGGAAAGGCTGCTCTGATTTCAGGACGTGATGGCCACACATGGAATGGCCCGGCGATCGACCTCACAAAATGTATCACTCCGGGCGCAAGCTATAAAGTTACATTCTGGGCAAAAGTACCACAAGCGGATGACGACTTTGAAGACGGAATCAACCTCAGAGTATCCGGTGCTTATAAAACAGAAGAAGATGGGGAAGAAAAGTATGAGAATTATCCGGCAGATACGGATTATCCGATTGCATATACCGAGTGGACAAAAGTTGAGGTAGAGTTCGCTGTTCCATCTGCGCTTTATAGTTATATCTTCTATTTAGAGACAAATGGAAGCGGACGGGCAACTTTCCTTATTGATGATTTTACGATGGAAAGAACATCTGCACCGGCAGAATTTGATCCGGCACTTACTAGCATAAAGACAGCTTACAGTCCGTATATTGATACGGTTGGTACAGCAGTGTCTTATGATCAGCTTTTGAATACGAATATCCTCGGTTTTGTAAAACATCATTATAACAGTATTACAATGGGAAATGCGATGAAGCCGGATGCACTTCTCGGAAGCAAGAACGTAATGTCTGTATCCGAGGAAGCTGCCTCATCCTACAGTGTAAATGATGCATACGGAACATATGATGGGAATAAGGATGCGGATGGAAATGTAATCGTTCCAGTCATTGATTTCACAGAGACGGATAAAATTCTTAAACTGGCAAAAGAAAATGGCCTTAAGTTAAGATACCACACCTTGATCTGGCATCAGCAAATGCCAAAGCATTTCTTTACTGAGCAGTATGATGAGGAAAAAGAGTATGTGGATAAGGATACTATGCTCGCCAGAGAGGAAATGTATATCCGTACAGTTATGAACCATGTGCTGAACAGCGAGTACAGCGATGTATTATACGCAGTGGATGTTGTAAATGAGTACACGCATATGTCGAATGAATCTGCCGCAGTTGGAAGTGAAAATTTCTGGAAATATGCTTTTGGAACAGAAATGAAGACAGATTGTGAATATGTAAAGAAAGCGTTTGTATGGGCTTATGACGAGCTTGTAAAAGCCAACAGGACAGGTGACGTTTCTCTTATTTACAATGACTACAATACCTATGATCCATCGATCACAGCAGCGATCATCGAACTGATCAATAATATAAATACGGTAGATGATGTAAATACAGTAGGAAAAATCTGTGCAGGAGTTGGTATGCAGGCGCACTTTAATGATTCTACCGCAACAGTAGAAGCATTTGATACAGCACTGACGAAATTTGCAGAGCAGGATTTTGAGATTCAGATTACGGAACTTGATGTAACAAATACAGGAACTGTCACTGGAGAAACATCCGCAGCAGATAAAGCCGAAGTATGGGCTGCAAATGCAGAAATGTATAGTGGCATCATGAATACAATTCTGACTCAGAAAACAAATGGTGCAAATATTTCATCCGTTACGATTTGGGGAATTTCAGACGCAACTTCATGGAGAGAAGATCGTGCGCCGGTACTTTTCGGAACAGATGTAGCAGACAAAAAACCATCCTTTGATGCAGTGATCAACGCCGCATTGAATTTTGGACAGTAAACAAAAGATTTTTACGCATAGCGGGGAAGTTTGATCAATCCCTACCTTAAGAAGAAAACGACAGACCGGCTCTGAAAAAACAGTTGGTTTGTCGTTTTTTCTTTTTTCATTTCTTCTTTGCAATTTCTTTTTTGTAAGCAAATAGTGCTTGAAGTCTCTGAGAACCTTTTGTATAATTGTTATGAGGTGAAGA
>JAMPFC010000115.1 GCA_023664685.1 Roseburia sp.
CCGGTATTTGTCCGTGACGATGACAAAATACTTGGCGTCGTCACGGACAAATACCGGGTCGTACAGAACTATGAGGCATTTGCCTTTACCGAAGAACTGCTTGGACACGGTGTCCGTTATGAAACCGCAGGTATGTTGCAGGAAGGCAGAAAAACATGGATACTTGCCAAAATGCCACAGCGTTACCAGATGTCCGGCGACTGGATTGAGCCATATCTCGTATTCTACAACACGCACGACGGTTCCGGCTCTCTCAAGGTGGCACTCACGCCGATTCGTGTTACCTGCCAGAATACCCTTAACCTCGCATTGCGGCGGGCAAAAAGGAGCTGGTCTGCCAAACACACCGGGGACATCCGGCTCAAGTTCGAGGACGCAAGGGAAACCCTCTTCCGTGCGGAACAGTACATGGATGAACTCGGTAACGAGATGAATTACCTCGCATCCATACGCATCAGCGACCATGAGGCAGACGCATTTATCAAAGAACTCATTGCCCTGCCCAAAAACGCCACAAAGGTACAGGAAAAGAACACCGAAAAACTCCGGGAAGACCTGCGGACACGCTATTACCATGCCCCGGACCTTACATCGCTTCCCGGAACGGGCTACCGACTTATCAACGCTGTCAGTGATTTTGCCACCCACACGAAGCCGCTGCGGCAGTCACCGAACCATCAGGAAAACCTGTTTGCCCGCACCATTGACGGACATCCGCTCATTGATAAGGCACACCGGATGATATTACAGATGGGAGCGGCGTAATAAGGTCTGGCTGAGAACCGCAGAAGTTGAAATAGAAAGGAACGAAAAAATGAACATAAATGAATATTATGAAGCCATCCGGGCATCAATCGGAAAAAGGATGCCCGGTATTTTTGTCCGGAAAGAGGCGGGAGATGGAGAAAACCAGACAAGAATCAGCGTCCGCATGGAAGGGGAAAAAGCATCTCCCATCCTCTGTCTTGACGACTACTACGAGCAGTATAAAAAAGGGAACACACTGGAGGAGACCATACAGGAAATCCTCTGCGACTGGCGAGAAGCCTTGTCAGGCATTCCTGACATTTCCGAGGAGGACATCAACGACTGGGAAAAGGCAAGGCACAGAATCTTCCTTGCACTGGTATCCGAAAATATGATACTGCCGGAAAACACGCCCAGCCGGAAATATCTTGACATGAAGCTCATCGTCCGCTACTGCGTCGTCAAGACAGATGCAGGCATACAGAGTTTTCCGGTGCCGCAGCAGCTGGCAGAGGGGCAATGGCATGTATCGGAACATGAACTGTACCGGACTGCTACAGAGAATATGGGGGTACTTTTTCCTACCATTCTTTTGGATTTTTACGAGTTCCTCTTTGACGCAGAAGGGGAACGTGGGAAAGGGACAGAAAACAAGCTTGCCCAGAGCGGCAGATTTGCAGAATCCATATACATACTGACAAACCGTCCGGGCATAAACGGAGCCGCCGCTATCTGTCAGGAGGGGCTTCTTGCAGAAATTTACCATAGGTTTGGAAGTCCTTATTATGTCATACCCTCAAGTGTTCACGAGATGCTTATTTACCCGGAATCCGAAAGGCTCCGGATGAAAAAACAGTATCGTCCGGAAAACATGAGAAAAATCATCCGCGAAGTCAACTGCAGCAGCTTGAGACGAAAGGAGAGACTGTCGGATTCTCTCTATTATTATAACGGAACTGAACTGGTTATAGCCGGGGAAGGGGGGAATGATGATGAATAATATGGAACGGATACCTACGCAGGGCATGAGCCATGAAGAATGGCTTGCGGAGAGGAAAAAAGGAATCGGCGGTTCGGATGCCGGAGCTATCTGCGGACTGAATCCCTACCGCTCTCCTCTTGCGGTCTATCAGGACAAGATAAGCACGGAGACGGACGACACCGACAGCGAATCCATGCGGCAGGGGCGGGATTTTGAGGACTACGTGGCAAGGCGGTTCATGGAAGAGACCAGAAAGAAGGTAAGGCGGGCGAACGTCATTTATAAAAGCAGACAATACCCTTTCATGTACGCGAACGTAGACCGCCTGATCATCGGGGAACATGCAGGACTGGAGTGCAAGACCGCCTCTGCCTATTCCGCAGACAAATGGAAAAACGGACATATCCCGGAAAGCTATGAACTCCAGTGCCACCATTACATGGCAGTGACCGGGACAGACGCATGGTACATCGCAGTCGTCATACTCGGAAAAGACTTCTTATGGCACCGGATTGAGAGAGACGAAGACCTTATCCGGAACCTTGTTTCCATCGAGAGTGATTTCTGGAACAGCCATGTTATCCCCCGCGTCATGCCGGAACCGGACGGTTCGGAATCCTCGGAACGTCTCATACGGCAGATGACCGGAAGGGCGGCATCCGCAAAAGAAATTCCGCTGACTGGCTTTGACGAGCAGCTAAAGCGGAGAATGGAAATTGCGGAGCTGATGGGGCGGCTGGATGCGGAAAAAAAGACCATCGAGCAGAAACTGAAACTGTACATGGGAGATGCAGAGGCTGCCGAAAACGAACGCTACCGCATCACATGGAAGAACAGCCGGACAGAGCGGCTGGATGCGAAGGCACTGAAGCAGGAAGAGCCGGAGATTTACCAAAAGTATGCAAAGACCACGGAGAGCCGGAGATTCCTTGTCAGACCAGTAGCATGACAAACAAATGGTGAAAACCAGATGTCATAAAAGGATTGCAAGCAGGGCAAAATTTTAGTATAATCACTACTAAGAAAGGCGGTGGATTGATGAGCAGTTCAAAAGCAAGTATTATCGAAAAGCTGAACCATATCCCGGATGATATGAATGAGGAAGAAATCCTTGAGCGTTTATATATGCTGATGCGTCTGGAACACAGCAGAAATCGGTGCGAGACGGAAGGGGTTTACTCCGATGAGGAAGTCGCAGAGCATTTTGCGGCAAAAAGAAAGAAGGCTTTGCAGGCATGATGAAACTGGAATGGTCTCTGGATTCATGAAGTTTATAACCAGAGACGAATCTATATTCGTACATATAATAGATAATAAGCAGGAGGAAGTCATACATGAGTACAGCCAAAAAACTGATTATTGATAATCTTTCAGACATACCAGATGACATTCAGGATGAATTTGAAGTCATGGAAAATCTGTATAAGTTGCTTCGTTTTAAGAAAAGTCAGCAGTCTGTTGCCGAAAACGGAGGGTACACGACAGATGAAGTACGCAAAATGTTTCAGGAGAAACATGAGGAAAGGACGATTCTTGCATGAATATAATCTGGTCTGCTTTGGCAGTTGAAGATTTGAATGGTATAGAGGAATTTATTGCAAGAGACAATCCCGCCCGAGCTGTATCTTTTATCAATGAATTGATTGATTTGGGAGATTCATTAAGTATAGAGGGAGAAGCATGGAAGGGAACTCCGGCAAAATGGATTCACGATGACCATGTACGTGAATTGTACTATAAGAACTATACGATTGTGTATCAGATTCATGGCACAGATATTATTATACACGAGGTGCATAACTCGGCAAAATTATCCCGGAAGATGCGGGGATGATTTTGCAACGTAATCTGAATATCTAAGGACGTTGGTTTCATGCCAGCGTCCTATTTTTGTGCAAATGAAAGGAGAGAATCAAATGAACGTAAAAAACGAACTGGCAAAGAAAGCCGGAAATACAGGACAGGTAAAACTAACCAAGAATATGGCAATCGCCGACATGATTAAGGCACTGGAACCGGAGATTGCCAGAGCGCTGCCAAGCGTCATCACGCCGGAGCGTTTCACGAGGATGGCACTGAATGCACTCAACAATACGCCGAAACTGGCAGAATGCACGCAGATGTCTTTTCTGGGAGCATTGATGAGTGCGGCACAGCTCGGACTGGAACCGAATACGCCGCTCGGACAGGCATATCTGATTCCCTACAAGAACAAGGGGATTCTGGAGTGCCAGTTCCAAATCGGCTACAAAGGACTTCTTGACCTTGTGTACCGGAATGACATGGTGCAGACCGTACAGGCACAGACGGTCCATGAGCATGACGAGTTCCGCTACTCTCTCGGTCTGAACAGTGAGCTGGTACATATTCCGGCATTGTCCGACCGGGGAGAAGCGGTTGCTTTTTATGCTTTATTCAAGTTAGAGAACGGCGGTTACGGATTCGAGGTCATGAGCAGACCGGACATGGATGCCTTTGCAAAGAAGTACAGTAAGGGGATTTCATCGTCCTATTCGCCGTGGAATACGAATTATGAAGACATGGCGAAAAAGACCGTGATTAAGCGTGTGCTGAAATTTGCCCCGCTGAAATCAGACTTTCAACGAGCTTTGAGCAGCGACGGAACAATCAAGACCGAACTTGCAGTAGATATGTCCGAGGTGGTACCGGAGGACATCATTGACGTGGAGGATGGTGAAGTGGTTGGGGAGGATGTTTAGCAGAGCAATGCTCTTTTAGAATCAATTCATTTGGAAAAAATGGAATTGTGTAAATGCATGAGATATGGTAAACTATAAAAAAGTAGCAAAGGAAGCAGGTGGTAAAGTGGCAGTCAGCAATGCAGAAGAAAAGCGGAAAAAGATACAAAAACGTATCAAAGATTTTCGGTTGTTTGATGATGAGTTTATGACGAAAATTTTTGAAGATGATATAGAATGTACGGAACTTCTTCTCCACATTATCATGGATAAACCGGACTTAAAAGTAAAGAAAACTCAAGTCCAGTATGTGATAAAGAACCTACAGGGGCGTTCCCTAACCTTGGATATTCATGCAACCGATAATGAACAGAGAGAGTATGATATTGAAATCCAACGGGCAGATAGTGGGGCAAAACCAAAACGTGCAAGGTATCATAGCAGTCTGCTAGATGCCAATGTATTATTAACATCTGATGAAACAGAAGCCTTGCCAGAAACTTATGTGATATTCATAACTGAAAATGATGTTTTGGGAAAGAATAAGCCGATTTATCATATCAACCGATACATAGAAGAGACGGGAGAGGTTTTTGGAGATAGTTCGCATATCTTATATGTGAACGGGGCATATCGTGATGAGACACCGATTGGATTACTTATGCGAGATTTTTCCTGTATGAGTGCTTCAGATATGCATTATAAAAAATTAGCAGACAGGGTACGATATTTTAAGGAAAACGAGGAAGGAGTGCAGACTATGAGCGGAATCGTAGCAGAATTGATTGACGAGGAAAAGCGAGAAATGACTGTAAGGCTGTTGAAAAACGGTAAACTTTCTAAAAAAGAAATAGCAGAGATTTCGGAACTTGACATTGAGGTTGTGGAGACTTTGGAGAAAGAGCAGAAATCAGTGATTTTCTAAATACGGAGTGAAAGAGTTTTGTTACCAGTTTTGCTAATCATGGCAGAACTGGTAACTTGCATAGTACAGGTAATAGATGATAAGGTGGCAAAGGTTAAGTCAAGCAAAGAATGGAGGCGAGAATATATGACGCTATTGATGAGAGACCGAGAAAATCACAAACAAGGAGAACGAGAAGAGAGACATAAAATAATAAGAAATATGATCAGGCAGGGATTCAATGATGAGCAGATTATGATGTTGTGTGAAACAACAAGCGAGGAAATAATGACATGCAGGGAAGAAACTGATTTTGCACTGAATCAGTAAGTTATTCGTTACCAGTTCCGCTAATCATGGCAGAACTGGTAACTTGCATAGTACAGGTAATAGATGATAAGGTG
>JAMPFC010000116.1 GCA_023664685.1 Roseburia sp.
AATATCATAAAGAGAAAAAGAATGGTAAGTTGCCAACGATTACTTGACACAAACGTTTTGAGTTTTTTGCTTTACTTTTGATGTAAAAGCAACTATAATGGTGTATGAAATTATAAAAAGGAAGCTTTTTCCTATTGAAATGAACGAGCCTTTATTTATAATAGGAGGCAGATGTTGAAAAGGAGGAAGTTTCCATGAAAGCTATGAAAGAGAAAGAAAAGAAAAGGGGCGAAAAACGAATGAAGATAAAAAAGGCGAAGTCGTTGTCACTTGAAAAGTTTTCTGAACTCGACGATATTTACGGAGGATTTGATGGGGAAAAAACAAAAAATCATCAAATCAGGGAAGAGGGGGAAAGCTTTATGGACTTCATGAAAAAGGGGAGCAAGAAAATCAAAAATGACCCTGTAATTAAGAAAATACTTGAATAGGAGGACACACTTTGATTGTAGAAACTTGTGGTGAGAACGGAAATAAGGAATATGAATACAAAGCACCTTCTAAGAGTGAAAAAAGGAAGCATTTTCTTGATTTGATTGAAATGTTTGAAGATTATGCAGAGTCAAAAGATTTTGACGTGGAATCGATAGAATCTGATTTTGAACTCATAAATGAAATCTACATAAGAGTTGATAAAAGAAAGGATTACTACAAGATTTTCCACGGAATAAAGCTAAATGAAATCAGAGAGGCAGCACTTACTGCATTTTGGATTTTGAAGTTTAAACCATTTTTAATCGTTGGAGAAGAACATGGGAATGTTCAGTTTGATATAAACAGCGGGTTTGCTGCTTATATTATCTTAGCGGCGGCGGGGGAATACATATCAAGAAAATATGGTACAAATAAGTCATTTGCAATAATGGATGAAGAGTTTTTAATAAGATTCAAATATTCTTTGAAATATTGGGACTTAAGTAAAGAGTCACTCATGATGATTGCAGAATCCTTATGTGAACATACCATATTTGAAGGGAGAAGATAGAATATGGGATTTTGGGATGCATTGTCGGACTTTTTAAAATCAGACTTTGCAAAAAATAATATAGTGCAAATTACTGTTCTGCAAATCGTAGTTATTATCATAACGATATTTCTTACATCTCTATTTTTTAATAAGGTGCTTGTTCCGATAAAATTAAGAAGATCTGATTATATTGTTCCAGAATACAATGAAGCATTGGAGAAAATTAAAACTCTCGAATCTGAAAATGCCGAATTAAAAAAGGAAAACGAAAAATATAAAAAAGAAAAAAAGATGGAAAAGGCTTTAAATTCGGATGGATTGAAAGAAGAACTTGATGAGGGACTTAGTAAGTTTTTGGAGAAATAAGGGAGTGGGAAATCCCATGCCTTGTGAAAGACCGTTTGCACTATGGGAAGCACGAAGCGGTATCGGACAGCAAAGGACGCTGTCCAGATACCGTCGGCTTCCCAAGTCTTTCCAAGGCATGGGATTTCTTGTTTACTTGTTCTCGGCGGTCGAAATTGAGGTGGTTTCTTCCTATTAGAATAGATACTTCCCCGACAGAGGAGTACGCCCCCATCCCCGCTTCTTCCTATTGAAATGAATGGGTATTTATTATTTTTTTGAGGGCAGTATAGTTGGTTGATTGTAATAAGTCCAGCTAATTTGTGACACCACTGGTGTCACAAATTGGTTGGACAAATCATGTGTTGATTATGTCTGGTTCAAAATCTGTAGCTGAACGGCATTTAAGATTTTATATTCATTGATGAGGAATTAGTGTTTTCGACTCTGCCCCCAAATATAATAATTATTAAACATCCTAAAATGAGAGGATTTAGAATATTCTTTTGTTTAGAGAAGACATATAGCATATTTTATACGGAGGCAGTTTCTTCCTATTAGAATAGATACTTCCCCGACAGAAGAGTACGCCCCATCCCCGCTTCTTCCAAGAGAGACCTGTGAGACCGCCAATATCAGGATCGTGTATTTTACGATCCGATATTGCTGCGTGTCGCACAGAGCGCGAGCGGTCTCTCCGGGAAGAAGTGGGGTGGGAATACTCTCATGTTGGTGCAAGCATCTCCCTCCTACGCCAGCTCCGTCTTCATGATCCCCAACGCATTTTTCTCTAGTCTTGACACCTGCGCCTGTGAGATATGGATTTCTTCGGCGACCTCCATCTGCGTCTTACCCTGAAAATAGCGAAGATCAATGATATTTTTTTCACGTTCCGGAAGTGACCGCATAGCTTCCCGGAGAGAGAGCATTTCTACCCATGTAGACTCTTTGTTTTTGGAATCGCTGATCTGATCCATGATATACAACGTATCTCCGCCCTCGGAATAGACGGGTTCGTAAAGCGAAACCGGGCTTTGGATGGCGTCGAGGGCAAAGACGATGTCCTCGGCGGGGACGTCCAATTCTTTTGCGATATCCTCGATCGTCGGCTCGCGGTCTGATTTTTTCATCATGGCTTCTTTGGTATAGATTGCCTTATAGGCGATGTCCCGGAGAGAGCGGCTTACTCGGATGGAATTATTGTCACGGAGAAAACGTCTCACCTCCCCGATGATCATCGGAACCGCATACGTGCTGAATTTGACATTTAATGTAATATCAAAATTGTCGATGGCTTTGATCAGACCAATGCATCCGATCTGAAACAGGTCGTCGATATTTTCATTAGAATTTGTAAAACGTTGGATGATACTGAGGACGAGGCGCAGATTTCCCTTGATATATTTTTCTCTGGCGGCCTTATTTCCTTTTTTGATTTCTTTAAAAAGCTGTTCTTTTTCTTCTTCGGTTAAAAGGGGGAGTTTACTTGTATTTACACCACAAATTTCGACTTTATACTGTGCCATATCACGATACCTCTGCAAATAGATTTTAGAGATGCCAAAATGTCTGCGCGGCACCTTTGGGGGTCTGTAAAATATTCTGCTCATAAACAGTTGAATTATTCTCAAGAATGAATCAAAATTTTGAAAAAACATAAATTGGTAAAAAGGGAGAAAAGAGAATATTTTTATGAGAATCTGTGAATTGAGGGAAAAAGAAGTGATCAACATATGCGATGGTGAGCGGCTTGGTTATGTGGAGGACATGGTTTTTGATCTGTGTAAGGGCTGTATCAGCCAGATCATCGTACCCGGCCCCTGCAAATTTTTTGGGATATTTGGGAGAGAGGATGAGTTTGTGATCGATCTGTCCTGTATCCGGCAGATTGGCGCCGATGTGATCCTTGTCGAGATCAATCCTGAGCGGGCGCGTTCAAAAGTGCATTAAGCGGAAAATTTTTGTGGTTTTTTGTAAGTTGAATAAAAAAAGTCTTTACGAATGCGGCGATTTCGATTATGATAGTAAACAGGTGAGTGCAGCTATTTAATGTGCGATAAATCGCTTAGAAATGAGGGAAATTATGAAGTGTCCATTTTGTGGAGAAGAAAATACAAAGGTAATTGATTCAAGGCCGGCGGATGATAACAGTTCCATACGCCGCAGGAGACAGTGTGAAAAATGTGATAAACGTTTTACGACATATGAAAAACTAGAGACGATTCCGCTTGTTGTGATCAAAAAGGATCTTGCCAGAGAACCGTATGACCGTTCCAAGATCGAGCAGGGGATTTTCCGCTCGTGTACGAAGCTTCCGATTTCGATCGATCAGATCAGTGAGATCGTAGACAGCATCGAGACCGAAGTTTTTAATATGGGTGAAAAAGAGGTTTCAAGCAATGCGATCGGGGAGATCGTCATGGAACGGTTAAAGACCCTGAACCCGGTGGCATACGTGCGTTTTGCGTCGATTTACCGTGAATTTAAGGACGTGAACACGTTTATGGATGAGATCAAAAAAATACTGGACAACCAGTGAAAAACAGGATAAAATAGTTTCAGGCGGTTTCCTCCTTACCAATTTTCATGTAAGGAGGATTAGATGTATAGTAAAGTGTTTGGAGCCAGCATAACCGGGTTAGAGGCGCACGTCATCCAGATTGAAGCGGATGTGTCAAACGGTCTGCCGGTATTCCATATGGTCGGTTTTCTTGCTTCTGCCGTAAAAGAAGCAAGGGAGAGAGTGCGGGTGTCGCTCCAGAATGCAGGGTATCGTTTTCCGGCAAAACGGATCACGGTCAGCCTGTCTCCGGCGGATCTGCGCAAAGATGGCTCGGGATTTGATCTTCCCATTGCCATATCATTACTTGCCGCATTCGGCATGATTCCACGACAAATAACTGAAAAAACGATGCTTGCAGGAGAGCTTGGTCTGGACGGAAAGCTGCGAGGCGTCCACGGTGCGCTTGCAATGGCTTTGTGCGCCAAAAAAGAAGGGTTCAAAACGTTTGTCCTGCCGCTCGAAAACGCCCGTGAGGCGGCGATGGTAGAAGGACTTGAGGTGCTTGGGGTAAAAGGGTTAGATGAGGTGATCGGCATTTTCCGGGGCGACAGGGAAAAAATGCCCGCTCCGGTGGCTCATGATGCTTTGCCGGAGGGCGAAGAGGGGAGAGGATGCCCTGATTTTAGCGAAGTCTACGGACAGGAGACGGTTAAGCGGGCACTTGAAACAGCGGTGAGCGGCGGGCATAATGTCCTTATGATCGGCGCGCCCGGCACCGGAAAAACGATGTTGGCGAAACGGATTCCGGGGATCATGCCGCCACTAAGCAGGGAAGAGGCATTAGAACTTACAAAAATTTACAGCGTGGCGGGACTTTTGAATGAACAGATGCCGGTTGTCGTTCGGCGGCCCTTCCGGTCGCCGCATCATACGATCACGGCGGCCGCGCTCGCCGGCGGGGGAAAAACGCCGATACCCGGGGAGCTTACCCTTGCACATAATGGGGTGTTGTTTCTTGATGAACTGCCAGAATTTTCCAGAAACACATTAGAAATTCTCCGTCAGCCGATGGAGGATGGGACGATCCACATTTCAAGGCTGGGAGGTTTTTTTGAATACCCATGTGATATGACCGTAGTCGGGGCGATGAATCCGTGCAAATGCGGTTACTATCCGGATCTTAGAAAGTGCCGCTGTACGACAGGGCAGATTCAGTCCTACCTTGCCCGGCTGAGTGAACCTCTTTTGGATCGGATCGATCTGTGTGTTGAGATGGAGAGGCCCGGGCATTTTGGAAAAGGAAAGCCGGGAGAGAGCAGTGCGGCGATCAGGGAGAGGATCGTACGGACAAGGGAGCTTCAGAGGGTCAGATACCGGAAGGAGGCGATCAGCCGGAACAGCCAGTTAAAAGGGCATCTTCTGGAAAAGTACTGCCCATTGGGAACGGAGGAACAGCGTTTTTTTGAGGAGCTTGCAGAGCAGAGCGGGGTCTCGCTGAGAGGCGCCCACCGAATGCTTCGTGTGGCGCGCACACTCGCCGATATGGCAG
>JAMPFC010000117.1 GCA_023664685.1 Roseburia sp.
TCTTCACCTCATAACAATTATACAAAAGGTTCTCAGAGACTTCAAGCACTATTTGATCACAAAAAAAGAAATTGCAAAGAAGGAATAGAAAAAGAAGAAACGACAAACCAACTGTTTTTTCAGAGCCGGTCTGTCGTTTTCTTCTTAGCGCAGGAATCAGTCAAACTTTCCTGCTATGCGTAAAAATCTTTTATTACTCTAATGCCTTTGTTATCGTTCCGTTGTTGATGTCGATCGCCATCTGCATAAATGCCTTAAAGTACTCTGCCTGCTGTGCATTTTCAGATTCCAGATAGTTACGGATCGTAAGCTCGGTGAACTGGACGTCAAGTCCGAGGTCATGGAACATAAAGACTGCATTTGGAACACTGCTTGTTGTCTTTTTGGTACTTGTCTCTAGGAGCTTGGCATCTAAGTTGCTGGCCCCTTTTCCGACACTGCCGATATAGCACTGCATGCCGACGCCATCGATCAGGTTTCCTTTTCCCTGTGACTGGCCGAATGCCTGAATGCTCTCTGCCAGTGCGCAGATCGCATTTCTCTTCTTGTACTCAAAGCAGTTGAAGTCGTTGTAGAACAGCTTGATGTTTACATCACGGTCTGGGTACAGCGCTTTCAAATTGTCCACTGCTTCCCTTGCATACAGGAACGAGTATTCTACGTAGTCGCTTCTGATCGCATCATAGAACAGGTTATCCTTTGTCTGGATCTGGCGCGCATCTCCCTTTTCATACTCATCACCGGCTGTTGCGATCGCCTCGTTTACAACGTCCCATGTATGGATCGTGCCGGGATATTTTTCCTCAAAGTACATGATCGTCTGGGTGATGAAGCTTCTGAGACGCTGCAGCATGACTTCCTTGCTTGCCAATGGTTTGGAAGTGTCATAGTCCTCATGGAAGAAATATTTGCAGTTCGTACTCATGGCTGTGTCGCACACAATCGTATGGCCGCGTACGCCGATCCCATGCTCATAAGCCCATTTTACGACTTCTTCCCCTGCACCGTTTTCCCGGAGTACCGGCATACCGTCGCCATTTTCATTGGCGATCGTTGCATCCTGATCAAGAAGCGCATACATCTTGAGGTCGTTGTCTATGGTAAGGCTTGAGAAATGTTTGTCAAGCACATCTTTATAATTGCTGTCTTTAAAGTTCGCATTTCCGATGCATCCGCCAAGTGAGAAACCGTACTTCTCTTCTGTATTTGTATAAAGAGAAGAGTAGGAGAGTGTCTCGGAAGCGTCGTACGTCTGGTCGGAGGCAATCTCGCTCACAGAGATGTTCTTGATGTAGAAATCATTGTGATCCTTTTGAGCCGGATAACCAGTCTCCGCAGGCTCTCCATACCAGTTTACAAACAATACGATGCGGGAAGCATCCGTAGCACCTTTGGAGAAGTTCGCCGCAAATGTCTTCCACTGTCCGGCAGATGCACTCTGCATAACGAGTACCGGTCTGTCGTCAGATTCGTTCCCATTTTCATCCAGATACGCGATCTGGGTATAGAACTGAAGTGAATTTTGGGACTGTGTATTGTGCAGGATATCCATCGAAATACGGTAATCTTTTGATGGGTCAGTCAGGTAGTCTGTGATATCAACCTGAATCCCATGCCAGTTATTGGCACGTCCTGAGACGCGGACAGCCGGTTCATTTCCACCGTCGGTTGTCTCGAGGGTCTCCCCATCCACAACCGTTACTTTCTGCACATCCTTATTTGCCTCGGATGTTCTGGATACAAAATCGGCTGAATGTTCTTCTGTGTTGCTGAGTTCTTTTGTATCCCAGTTCAGTGTTCCGGTTGTGACGATGGATTTTACGGTTCCCCCTGTTTCACCAACTGTATAAAGAGGCTCGCTGGCGCCCGCTTCTCGTGCCATCGGCTTTACGGATTTGAGGGACTGGGCAGTCTCCGCGTTAAACAGTTCATGGAGTGCCTTGAAGGAATCTTTTGGGGCATACCATTTTGTGAAAAGTCCAGAGTATGGGCCATACTGAGTATAACCGTAACCGGTCTCTGCATACGGATTATCATAGAGTCCCCAGATACTTACGTTGCTGATGATCGGGTTTTGGATGCTGCTCGTGTTTTTGATCCTCTTGACGCCCGCATTCGGAGCTGCTGTGTATTTTGGTTTCGGGCTGTTGTCTTCTTCCGGCGTCGTAACAGGAGCTGCCGGGGATTCTGCCGGAGCGCTGACAGCCGGGCTTATACTCGGTGCTGCTGTCGGAGCCGGCGTCGGTGTCGGCTGTGCAGCCGCTTTTACCGTAACTTTTACTTTCAGGGTTTTTGCTTTCTTTTTCCCTTTCAAAGTAACTTTTGCAGTCACCGTTGCCGTTCCTGCTTTTTTACCGGTGATCGTAAATGCCGTTTTTCCTTTTTTCTTTACCGCAGCTGTTTTTTTACTTGAGCTTTTTACGGTAAGTTTTTTTACCTGTTTTTTCTTGGCGTTTTTCTTCCCGATCTTAACCGTTACCTTTTTGGATTTCTTAACCGTAACCGTTACTTTTTTTGCACTCAGGCTGGGATTTCCCGCGGCCGATGAAGCCGGAGCCTGAACGCCGGACAGGGACAGTGCAAGAACAGCCGCCAGTGCTTTTGCAACCGCACCCTTTACTTTTTTTTGCATAAATGCATACCTCCTTTTAATGCGTTTTGAAATAAACTTTGTTTAAAAAAAGGTGCATACGCATTCATATGCACCTTTTGGGTTCACTATTTTATTGTTTCATAAAAATAGTTTACTACTTTTTATTTGGCATTCAGAACAACTTTTGTAACTGTAAATACCATACCAGTACCTGTAGTTGCCTCGCAGTTTTGGAACAGAAGGCTTAGTGTTGAAACACCGCTTAATGCAGTTGCCAAACTGTCAGTTGTACATTCCACTCCTTCCTGCATGCCACTCTGCGTTGTATTATATTTAGTGATAACCGCATCGTTCGACCAATCGCTGCCTTTCAAGATCTTTATCATTGCCTTACCATTGCCTTCTATATCTGCTCCATCGTGCTTAGCAGTTCCATATACAGTGATGCTTTTGTAATTTGCAAGGTCTACATCTTTAATCAACTTAGAGATATCAAGTGTGCCACCGCCACCATATGCTCCTTTGCCTGCCTCGATTGTTACTGTATTATTTGCTGTAAATTCAAGAGTAACATCTTCGACTACAACTGCTTCTGCTGTTACTGTAATTGCCTTTTTGATTGTGGCAGTCTTTTCTTTTGTCGTCGTAACTTCTACAGAAATCGTCTCAACACCAACTTTATTTGCGACAATCTTAGCTTTTGCAGAATTTTCTGTATCCGGTGTGAGGGTAATCACACCTGTTCCCTCAGTACTCCATGTGATTTCCTTGGCAGTACCTACAAGTGCTGTATTAGTAAGGGAAAATTCAGCGGAAATTTCTTCGTTAGGTGTAATGCTTCCCTTTTCAAGTGCTATAACTCCCTCTGGTACAGCGTTTCTGTGGTATCAATTTTATCTCCCGGCTTATCGAATCCATCTGTTACAGCAATTCCTTTTGTTGTATATACTTTGATGTTGCTGATCTTATACTCTGTCGGCGAGCCTGCTAAAACTGCAAAAATACTAAAACGAAGCTTATTGCCTGTGATTCCAAGATCATCAATAACGTCGACGGTATTGTTTGTAAATTCTACTACTTCAGAAACCTTGCCACCATTGAAACTGGAACCATATGTGGTGCTTCTATAAATTTCTGTCACATTTTTAAATGCATTGTCATCCCAGTCAAAGTTAATGTAATCGTTAAGTGGAAATACTGATGCATCGTCTTCATTCGGGCTTCCGACCAGAAGAGAATTAAACTTATCGCCCAAATCCCCAGTTACACCTTCCATATCATAAGTGATCTTCTTGATATCAGCAACAGTGGCACCATCTGGAAGTACTACATCAAAATATGTGAATACATTTCCATACTGTGCTGTACTATTCAGGATTACATCTGTTACACCGTCTTTGCTTTCAAAAAATGTTACTTTTGAAGCATCTGTTCCACCAAGCTGAAGGTTCTTGATCTCTGTTGCCTGACTCTCTACATCAGCCTCACCGCCACCCGGGGTGTCATTTCCGCCCGGAGTATCGTTTCCACCCGGAGTAACATTTCCGCCCGGGGTGTCATTTCCACCCGGAGTAGTTCCTGTCGGTGTTGTAGCGGTTGCTGCCGGTGCACTAGCAGTTGCTGCTGCTGTCGGAGCAGCTGTTGGTGCTGTCGTAGGTGCAGCTGTAGCCGGTGTTGCATTTTTAACCTTGACTGTCAGTGTCAGCTTTGTTGCTTTTTTCTGTCCTTTCAGAGTAACGGAAACAGTGACTTTTGCACTTCCCTTTTTCTTTCCTGTTACTTTGACAGCTGTCTTGCCAGATGCCTTTGCTGTAGCGATCTTTGTCTTATTGCTCTTTACAGCAAGTTTCTTTACCTGACTTTTCTTTGCGTTTTTCTTTCCGATCTTAATTGTTACCTTTTTGCTCTTACCTTTCACAACTGTTACGGATTTTGAAGAAAGTTTTGCTTTCTTAGCTGCGTCTGCGTCCGGAGCTGCTGTTCCGGCAAGTGCTACAGTCAGCGCAACTGCCATAACTTTTGCTAAAGTTCTTTTGAGATTCTTTTTCAAAACTCTTACCTCCTACTTTTTTGTTTATAATTTCTATATTCTTAAACAGCAGCCTTTCCCCCTGATGGGGGAAGACTTTCTGCTTAATACATAATTGAGTTATCTTTCTGTGACCACAAAACTGTCCATCAGATACGCAAACTCGGCATTACCAACCCTTGTCAAACTTACCTCGGAAATGGATCCGGCTGACACTGTGATGTTTGCGGTGACGGTCATCCACTCCCCTGAGTTAGACAAGTTTCGTTCATTACTGGTACATGTAGCTCCTTTTACATTTTCATACCCTTGATAAGTCTCATATTTTGCATCCTTAAAAGTAGTACTTCCTGCAAATTTTACTATGCCTGCATCTGCAGTGTCTTTTGCCTTTACATAGACTGTTGCTTTGTATTTCAAGTCGCTTGTACCTTCGCGGTTATCGATCAGAAGTGTTGGCGCATCTGTTGCTGCTACTTCCATGCACTTGGAACCATCCTGCGCACCTGACGCCACAATGGTAGAACTATCCAGTCCCAGAAGAGCGGTCGTATCACCCTCAAAGGATTCACTCATCGGAACGGTAGTGAATGTATAATTCGGAAGGTCTCCCTGCGGTCTCGGCGTCAGACGCAGATCATAGATATAGTAAGTTCCATCTGGA
>JAMPFC010000118.1 GCA_023664685.1 Roseburia sp.
CATCCGGAGGATACAGAGGTAACAGAGGATGAACTGTCGGATATCACGATCCACAATATCATGACAAATGAGATTTATAATGATGTCGGTTTTATGGTCGGCGAAAAATTACTCATCCTGACAGAAGCGCAGTCGAGCTGGACAGAGAATATCGCTGTCCGCATCCTTATTTATCTGATGGTGACATATCAGGATTATATCAAGAAAACGAAACAGAATGTATACAAGAGCAAGAAGATTAAACTTCCATGCCCTGAGATGTACATGGTCTATACGGGGAGCCGGAAAGAACGCCCGGAGTACATCAGTCTGGCAGAAGAATTTTTTGGCGGGCAGGATGCTTTTCTGGACGCAAAGGTAAAAGTTCTTTATGGAAGCGATGAGGGCGATATCATCAGCCAGTATGTGGCATTTACAAAGGTTTATGATGAGCAGCGGAAGCTGCATGGGAGAACCAGAAGGGCAGTGACAGAAACCATCCGCATTTGCAAGGATAAGAATGTGTTAAGGGAGTATTTATCAGAACGGGAAAAGGAGGTCGAAAATATCATGTTAGCGATGTATGATGAAAAGGAGATTCTGTTGGAATATATCGAGAGTGAGAGATATGAAGCGGAACAGAAAGCCGATAAAAGAACAGCAGTTCAGATGTTGAAGATGGGTAAATTATCGAATGAAGAAATTGTTCAGTGTATTCCATCTTTAACTCTCGAAGACATAGAGAAAATACAGGAAGAACTATTACAGAATGTATAAAATATCCCTCTTTTTATATGACCGCTGCGATTTGACGAAACCCGCCCAATATAGTATTATATTTATGTATACCAAAATATAAAGGGGCATGAAAAATGAAGGCTACAAAAAATCCAGATACTACAAAAAAAGATATACAGGCGCTTCTTCCGGTTTTGATCGCACTTTGCATTATACCGTTGGTCGTCCTGACAAAAGATTATCAGACGGAGTTTACCAAATTTGTATGGTTTAACAATACGGAGATCGACCAGATCGACTCCTTTGAATACACAAAGGGAATCTTTGTTATCATTATGGGGGCTGTCGCGGCGCTTGTGATCATTTTTCATGAGTATGCCCAGCTCCAGAAAAAAAAGCGGCTGTTTGAGAATGCGGATATAAAAGTATGCATTCTCTGGGCAGTATATATTGTCATGGTGACGCTGTCTTCGGTTTTTAGTGAACATGCAAATCTCGCCTTTACCGGCGGCGGATACGGACAATGGCAGACGCTCTGGGTTCTGCTCGGCTACACGATGCTTTTTATGTATGCTTATACGTTTATCAATTCAGAAGCCCGCGGACTCCTGACGCTAAAATTTATGATGATCACGACCGGCATCATGGCGCTTCTCGGCGTTCTCCAGACGCTCGGACACAATCCTCTCGGTTGGAGCTGGCTCCAGAAGATCATCACGAGCCAGAGTACATCGGATGGGATTGATTTTAAGGAGGGCGTCTCAAATGTCATCCTTACTTTCAATAATCCAAACTACGTAGGCCCTTATATCGCTTTGGTTCTGCCGGCTGTCGTCGCTTTTATTACGATCCGTGCTTCCGAAGATAAAACCAAACGGATCGCATGTCGGATCGCCGGTGCGCTGATCGTTGCCGGACTAGTCATGTCCCTGATCGGTGCCTCTTCTTCGGCGGGTATGATCGCGGTCGTTGCCGGAGTTGTATTTGCCGGAATCCTTCTTCTCTCCGGTCTTTTCTCCCGTGAAAAAAGTGAAGAAAACGAAGAAAATAAAAAAGAAAAATCGCATACAAAAAGTATCATCATCTGTGCCGCCGCTGTCGTTGTTCTGGCAGGCGCAGGATTTTTCCTCGCAAAGAGTTCCCTTATGGAGACCACGGTCAATAAAATCCTTCAGGGAAGCGAGGACACGAGAAATATTGCATCGATCGTAAATAAAAAAGAAGAACTGCGGGTCACATTGAGAAACGACACGAAGTTTACGCTTGTTCCCAAGACCGATGATGCCGGAAATGTTTCATTTACCGCATATGATGCAGACAAAAAGCCCATTGAAGTGACGTATCAGGGGGATCAAGGGTACTATACACTGGCGGATGAACGTTTTCAGATGATCACGCTTGCCGGCAGTAAGTTCAGCCTTGAGAACAACGTGTATCCCGGCTTCAAATTTAACGACGCCCCGAACTCCATCTCATGGACGTTCATGTATGTGGACGGGCAGTGGAAATATTACACACCGTTTGGCAAACTGATGAAACTGCACGAGGTAGAGAGCTTCGGCTTTAAAAATTATCAAAATATTGCGAACCGACGCGGTTTCATCTGGTCACGGACGATTCCTCTTATGAAAGACTACTGGCTGACCGGAATCGGGCCGAACGCCTTTATTATCGCATTTCCGAACGATGACTTTGTCGGTTCCAAACGTGTCGGCGACACATCTACACTGGTTGACAAGCCGCATAACGCTTTTTTGCAGACGTATATCCAGACTGGCGGAATTTCTGCCATCGCTTATGCCGGCCTCTGGATCGTGTATCTATTCGGTGGAATCCGGCTGTTCTGGAGAAAAAAACATTACTCCGATCTTGAAAAAACCGGACTTGGTCTCCTTGTCGGCATTTTTTCCTTTGCAGTAGCCGGGATTACAAATGATACGGTGATCGGAACGCAAAATATTTACTGGATCCTTCTTGGCGCAGGGTATGCCATAAACCGGACGATCGCCTTGAAAGAAAAGAGCTGAAACTGACATGAAAAATTTTGATCCTTACAAGAAGACGATTCTCTTCTTTTTATCCTTGATAAATATCATCCTGATGACCGCACTTTTTGCGGTCTTCTGGTATTACTATTTTTCAAAAACGATGTATATTTATACCTTCTACCGCAGAGGAAATTATGTGATCATCGCACTCTACGCCTGCTTCCTGATCTTTTTCAGCCGGATGTATGGCGCTATGAAGATTGGGCAGCTCCGGCGGATGGAGGTTATTTTGTCACAATACTTGTCGGTTTTTATTTCCAACCTGATCATGTATGTCATCACATCCCTTTTGGCGTTCCGCTTTGTAAATGTCGTTCCGGTTATTGCCATGACTTTTGGGGATTTTTTGATTACGACGATATGGACATTCCTCGCCGGATATCTGTATGGGCATATTTTCAAATCATGGAAGATTCTTCTGATCTATGGCGACCGCCCGATGACCGACCTTGTATACAAAGTGGAGGAGAGGCGCGATAAATATGCGATCTATGACGCCATCAATGTAAATGAGGGCATGGCGGTGATCGCAGAGAAAGTAAAAGATTTTGAGGCGGTGATCGTTGGCGATATCGGCGCCGAGCAGCGTAACGATGTACTCAAATTTTGTTATGGTGAGGGGATACGTGCGTACACGATTCCGAAGATTTCCGATATTATCCTGATGGGAAGCGACCGGATCCATATTTTTGACACCCCATTCCTTCTTACAAAGGGGTATTCCCTGACATTTGACCAGCGCTTTGCCAAACGGGCTTTGGACATTTTTCTCTCCATCCCCATGATCATCTGCACTTCGCCATTCATGCTTCTTACAGCGGCAGTTATAAAATTGTACGACCGCGGGCATATTTTTTACTGTCAGGAACGATGTACAAGAGGCGGGCGTCGTTTTAAGATCATTAAATTTCGCAGCATGGTGGAGAATGCCGAAAGTGACGGCGTCGCCAAACTTGCCTCGGCGAACGATGCAAGGATCACACCGGTTGGCAAATTCATCCGGGCGGCACGGATCGACGAACTCCCGCAGCTTTTTAATATTTTAAAGGGGGATATGTCTTTTGTGGGGCCGCGTCCCGAACGTCCGGAGATCATACAGGACTATGAAAAGAATATGCCGGAATTTAACTACCGGATACGAGTAAAAGCCGGTCTCACCGGTTTTGCTCAGATTTATGGAAAATATAATACGACGCCCCACGATAAACTTAAACTGGATTTGTTTTATATTGAAAATTATTCTCTGTGGCTGGACATCAAGCTCATCCTCATGACCATCAAGATCCTTTTCAAGCGGGAGTCGACGGAAGGTGTCGAAGAGGAACAGATCACTGCTGAGAAAACGGTCAAGCCGGCAGATATCCGTCAGGTAGTGAAAAAGATATCTGACCGCTCGTGATTATTTCAGCAGATCGTTGATCGTTTTTATCCCTTGTTGTACCACATTATTAAAGCTGTGTCCATAAATATTCGTGGTCGTGGAAACCTTTTTATGGCCTCCGAGTTTTGCTACATCGATTGCGCTCATTTTTGACATAAGAAGACTGAGGTTTGTATGCCTGAGATCGTGATAGCGGATATAGCGAAATCCCGTAACGTCAATAAAACGTGCCCACCGCTTTGTTATATTATTGGGATGCCACGGCGTGCCATCTTTTTCACTGAGGACAAAACCCAGATTTTCATACTTGGCGCCGAGTTCTTTTTGATCTTTTTTTTGAGCTTTTTTGAGCCTGAGTAATGTATCATACAACGCATTCGGAATCCCGACCTGACGCACTGTATTATTTTTGGTATGTTTCATGTCCACGATTTCTTTTCCGGCTGTCGTCCGGACTTCGCAGACCGTAATAATACGCTGCTCGAGATCCACATTGTTCCAACGGAGCCCACAGACTTCCTCCCGACGGAGTCCGCAAAGTAAGGCGAGACTTACTGCCACCTCCAGACTGGGATTTTCGGATGCCTTCAACTCTTTCAGTATTTCCCGTGCCTCATCCTGCTGATAAATATGGTGGGTATACGGTTGGAACCGCAGTGGCTTTACTTTTCTTACCGGGTTCCTCAGCAGATGGTACACATCTTCATTTACAGTGGCGTACTCAAACAGTGTCACAAGATGTGACCGGTGCTTATTGATCGTATTAGGGCTAAATCGCTTTTCTTTTTTCAAAAAAGTCATATACTCCATGATTTTCTTTGAAGTCATATCCTCTAACTTAAAATCTTTTTTAAAAAAGGAAAAGACATGTTTTTGGATGTTCGACGTGAATCTCCATGTCGTTTGCGTATTTCTGAGATAATTCACGTTTGTATTCCAGTCCTCCACCAACTCGCCTAATGTAGCTTTCTGCTCGGTTTCCTCATGTTCAGTTTCTTTTTCCTTTTCATTCTGACCAAATGCACCATAGATCACATTTCCGTCTTCGTAAATTTGCATCTTCGTTCCTCCTATGTAAATCATGACCACCGGCTTAGCCGGTGGTTTGTTCTGCGGCTATAAGCCGCTGTTC
>JAMPFC010000119.1 GCA_023664685.1 Roseburia sp.
CATCACCCCCATTCTTTTGGAATGAGGTCAACGCACCCTGTAACACGATTGTCCTATCACTAATTGTAACATGTTCTTTGACTTCTGACAACTCATATGCACATTAAAAAATGGAACTCCGCCAAATCTACTCCAGCCCCATCAGGCACGTCATAAACTCCCTCGGTTTTTCGATATGAATGCCATGACCGCAGTCAAAACGCACAATCTGGCAATCTGCAACAAGTTCCAAAACCCTTTCCAGATCTTCTTCACTCAACGCCGCCATCAAAATACCATCCTCGCTGATTTCTGTACGCGCTTTCATAAAAATCGTACGACAGCGGATATTTTTTAATATTGTTTCATGCGGTATCCCACAGTGAAAATTATCATTATAAAATGCCTCGCCAAACAGCGGATCATATCTGTTCATGCCTTGAAAACTGCTCAGTGCAAGTTTGGGCCAGAACATCACTTTCAGATTTTTTTCCGGATGTTTTTTTCTGTATTTTGCCGCCATCGCAGTCATTTTTCCCTTTATCTTTTCCCTCGACTTTTCAGGAAAAAATTTCCATGCATACTGGTTCGTAAAATAATACAATACAAAATCTCTGCTCTCTGACTGATGGATGAAATGATGGCAAACCGTAGATAAATCAACATAATTAAAACTTTTTTTACGCTGCTCTCCCTGCGAAGAAAAAAATGGCGGATCTTCTAAGATCAACCGCTCACAAAGTTCTGTATTAGAAGCAATATATGCCGCAATCAGCCCGCCGGAAGAATGCCCAAGCAAAAAAATCTTTTCTTGAACCACATCCTCAATAAAACGAATCACCGCATTGCTGATATCGACCAGATTATACTGTCTGGCATCGTGCAAGCTTTTGCCATGCCCATAACAGTCAATGGAATAAATATGATACTTTTTGGATAAACGCTCCCATACATTCTCAAAACTCGTCGCATCCACCCCCTGCGCATGGATGAGAACAAGCGGCTGTAACTTATTTTTTATTTCAAAATAATGAAGTTCTGTTCCCTGTTTTTTATAAATATGCTCTGAAACCATATTGATCTTCCCCATTTCCACATAAAATCCTGCTTCGCAGTCCGCCTGCGATTCCACACCCCAATGGTACCACAGCCAGTCTTCTTTTTCAACTTGAACGGACAAAAAACACGGAAATCAATTTTCAATGTCTCACTTTCAAAGAACACTGGTAAAATTCCGTGCAGAGACAGGAATATTTACCGCTGAGGACTTTATAAACCGTCGGTTCTTAGGCTACGTATAAGGTGCGCCTTTTGTACAAAGTGCAAAAATTGCACGAGGTGCAAAAAGCGCACCTTGTAGCCTTAGTACCGCTACGTGTTTATCTAGCGAAAGCGGGTCCGAGGCGGAAAATATTCCTGTCCTGCACAAGATTATCAGTACAAAAAAGCTATTGACGAAGCCCTTCCAATCTAGTATAAAATAATATATGACAAATATCCGCAGAGAGGGGAAATGATGATGAAAGCATTATTTATCGGGGGAACCGGCACAATCAGTACAGCTATTGTAGAACGCCTTGTAAACGAACTCCAATGGGAGGTGTGGCTGATCAACCGCGGAAACAGAAAAAACGTTACTCCGGCAGGGGTTCACTTGATCCTTGCCGACATCAACGACGAAAAAGACGTCGCCGCAAAAATAAAAGACCTCACATTCGATGTTGTCTGTGAGTTTATCGGTTTTCATGTACAGGATGTTGAGCGTGATTACCGGCTGTTTAAAGACAAAACGAGACAATATATTTATGTCAGTTCTGCATCGGCATACCACAAACCGGCATCCGGTTACCTTGTCAACGAAGGGACAACACTCTCCAATCCGTATTGGCAGTATTCCCGCGACAAGATTGCCTGTGAAGAATTTCTTTTTAGAAAATACCGTGAAGAGGGCTTTCCGGTCACGGTCGTACGTCCAAGCCATACCTACGACGAACGTCATATTCCGCTCGGTGTTCATGGAAAAAATGGGTTCTGGCAGGTCATCAAACGCATGACTGAGGGAAAACCCGTTATCATACAGGGCGATGGAACTTCGCTTTGGACAGTGACTTTTAACCGGGATTTTGCCATTGGTTATACCGGACTGATGGGAAACCGCCACGCAATCGGCGAGGCATTCCAGATCACCGGGGATGAAACACTGACATGGAATCAGATTTATGAAACGATCGCAGACGCACTCGGCGTAGAACTCTGCGCCTACCATGTTGCCTCAGAATTTTTATCTGCTGCCGGGAAACCATATGGATATGATTTTGAAGGAAGCCTCATCGGGGACAAATCCGTCTCGGTCGTTTTTGATAATGCAAAGTTGAAACGAACCGTGCCGGACATGCAGACCACCGTGCGCTTTGATCAGGGGGTGCGGATCGCTTTGGATCATATACTCTCCCACCCGGAGGAGTGCCAAAAAGACGACCCGGAATTTGATGCATGGTGCGACCGGGTCATCCAGACATTAGAGCAGGCAAAAAAATCCATTTGACGCCAAGTCTCTTTGCATACCCATTTGTTCGTGTTACTTTTCCCCATGTACCCGAAGCATCTTACTTGAAAGTAATTTTAAATATTTCTCTACGTTTTGATAGTTCACCCCATCCTCTGTCTCCATATCCCTGCCCCGGTACAGTACATAACGTCCCCTGATTTTTCCGAATCTTCCCTCTGTCTGGTGGCACTTTTCTTCATCCAACAAATGACGGTACTGCCTCGGGACAACTTTCTCACTATGCTTGATCTCATAGAGATCACAGCAGTTTTCCTCTGTATCATATACAACCATATCAAACTCGCCCACTGCAAACTGCAGTTTAAATACACGACAGTTTCGCCCCGCCGCTTTCATGGTTTCCAACAATACAATGTCCTCCATCATCCGTCCACGCACTTCTTCCAAAATACGCTCTATCACCATTTTCTTTTCATACTCACTCAATGAAAAAAAAGTTTCGTCTTTCAAAAGCGAGTAGATCAATGCCTGAGCCTGACAATAACGCATCCCGGGTTGTGTAAACAGGATGTGTTCCATCGGATGTGTTCCGGCTGTCACTGTCTCAACCGGGCAGTCGATGATCAAATCCAACGCCGCCAGATATTCCCTGATTTCCGCAACATGCGCCTCCGTTATACCGATTGACTGTTCCTCTTTATTCCGGATATCCAAAATGTTCATCAGACACTCTGTCACTGCTTCCGTATCAATCGTATCCAAAACATCAGTACGCTTTTGGGGATCACGCTCTTTTCTCAAATTAGATGCCGAAAGACGCAGATCATGAGAGACAAAGTCCTGTGTCAGCACTTTCAGAAGAAAACGATGATTCATATCTTCAATAATACGGTTAATGGCACTTGTCAGTTCTCCCGCTTCATAAAGAGTATATAAATGCCTGAAATGATGCCCATCCTCATAACATGCCAGTGAATGCTGTATATTCCTGCAGATTGCAGTATCAATGTAGCGCCTCGTTGTTTCATCATCCCGAAATGAGGCGTCTTCTGCATTCACTTCCCGATTTTCAAAATTAACCTCCCCGGCACGAAGCGTCCCGCCATAACGAATGTATTCATCTATACTGTCAATTCCCAACAGCCTGCTGTATTCCCGGTATGGAATAAATGTGGTATGAATGAGATTTGCCCTGTCATACAGCTCTTCGTCCATCGCCAGCCAAAATCCAAGAGAATCCGTCCCGGAAAGAACAATCTTCATTCCCATTGTGGCAAACACATCAGAAAAAAGAGCGGCCGAGTTGATAAAGTCATCCATGAGTGTTACCTCGTCCAAAAACACATATTTGTAACCGGCATCAAATAATCTTCTCAAATCACGGTTCAGCATCGCCATCGTGTCGCTCTGACACACTTTGATATAAGCAGATTTTAGCTGATCCTCTTTCGTCATATCCGCCACGGCCTGTCTCAGCATCGTTGTCTTTCCCGTACGCCTGAGACCATAAAGCAGACAGATCCGGGTTCTCTCTTCATTATAGAGGTAATCTTTCAATCGGGAAAAACAATCTCTTTTCTCCCAGCCATCCATCCCCTGTGACATGGCAAGAAGCTCCCTGCCAATCGTTACATTGCATTCACAGGAAAATAACTCTTGTTTTATCTTTGCAGATTTCTCTTTTGATCCGGGAAGTTTTGCTTTTAGTTCTTTCAACTGTGCCTGCAGCTTTCTCCGTTTTAGAATTTGCTCTTCTAATGGCTCTTTTTCTCCCTCTCGCAAATACTTACTTTTAAGCTTTCCGTCTTCTGTCCATTGATGATAAAACCGCTCTTTTCCATGAATGTTCTTCTTGGAAATATACCCCACCGGCAGTTCTGCAATCTGACGTTTTAGCTCCTGCGCTTTTTTTTGCAGCTTTTCTCCATCCATGTCACACCCCCTTTGTAACCTCATTTTACCTTATTGTAACCTATTTTTCAATAGGTTACAATAAAATAGTGGAAAGATATCCGCATTTTATCCATCCTTTCCAGTTATACACTTCTTCAGGCACAATTACACTTTTTTGTCACATGGTAGCACTCCTGTCCACCGATGATGATTTCCCCTCTGGCATGTTCATCGTCCATGATGATCTCTCCCACCTTCGGAACCTCGATCCGCCCGGACAAAGGATTCTTGATGCTGATAACCGGCGTCGTGATCGTCGCCTTGACCTGCGATTTTTCAAAGGCAAGGTCGGTATCAACCATCTCACAGTCAACTAATGTCAAATTTTTACAATAACACAATGGCTGTGTTCCGATTATTTTACAATTTATCAGTGTCAGCCCTTCGGAATACCATGCAAGATACTCGCCCTTTACCACACTGTTTTTTACGGTTACATTTTCAGAATGCCAAAACGCATCCTTTGTATCAAAAACACAATTCTCAAAGACAGCATTCCGGATATACTGGAACGAGTATTTTCCCTGAAACTGCACATCTTCAAAATGCAGCTCCTCCGAACGCATCATAAAATATTCGCTCTGCGCCTTACTGTGCCGCATCTGGATCTTCCTTACAGACCAGCCAAATTCCGGGGAGATGATGTCGCTGTTTTCGATCGTCACATCGCTGCACTCCCTGAACGCCTTAATTCCATGCATCTTT
>JAMPFC010000011.1 GCA_023664685.1 Roseburia sp.
GGCAGGACACACGATTGTTTCCGCATCTACTCTTCAGGGGGATGTAAAGGAAGGCCTTGAAAAGACAAATAATGTAGAAGCTGCATCAAAGTTAGGTACAGTCATTGCGAAGAAAGCGTTAGACAACGGTATCAAAGAGGTAGTATTTGACCGTGGCGGTTACATTTATCAGGGTAAAGTGAAAGCATTAGCAGAGGCAGCCAGAGAGGCTGGACTTCAATTCTAAGCAAGGAGGAAAACTCATGAAACGTGAAATTATTGATGCTAGTCAGTTTGAATTAGAAGATAAAGTAGTATCAATTAAACGTGTTACCAAAGTCGTAAAGGGTGGCCGTAACTTTAGATTTACTGCTCTGGTAGTAGTCGGTGATGGCAACGGACATGTTGGTGCAGGTTTAGGGAAAGCAACGGAAATTCCAGAAGCGATCCGCAAGGGAAAAGAGGACGCCATGAAGAAGCTGATCGAGGTACCGATCGATGAAAATGGCAGTATCCCTCATGACTACACAGGAAAATTCGGAAGTGCAGAGGTTCTTATGAAGAGATCTCCAGAAGGTACTGGAATCATCGCAGGCGGCCCTGCCCGTTCCGTACTGGAGCTTGCCGGATTCAAAAATATCCGTACAAAGTCATTGGGCTCCCGTAATAAGCAGAACGTCGTGCTTGCCACACTGGCAGGTCTGAATGAACTTAAGACGCCGGAAGAAGTAGCAAGACTGCGCGGACTTTCTGTAGAAGAAGTTTTAGGTTAGGAGGTACCGGAAAATGGCAGATAAATTAAAAATCACTTTAGTAAAGTCTACGATCGGTTCCATTCCAAAGCATCGTAAAACGGTTGAGGCTCTTGGTCTTAGAAAACTGAATAAGACGGTTGAGATGCCGGATAACGCTGCTGTCAGAGGAATGATCCAGCAGGTAAGACATTTAGTAAAGGTGGAAGAAATCTAATAAATAAGGAGGTGCCAGACCATGAATTTATCAGAATTAAAACCCGCAGCCGGTTCAAAACACAGCAACCAGTTCAGACGCGGACGCGGGCATGGTTCAGGAAATGGTAAGACTGCCGGTAAGGGACACAAGGGACAGAAAGCACGTTCCGGCGCACCAAGACCGGGATTTGAAGGCGGTCAGTTGCCATTATACAGAAGATTACCGAAGAGAGGTTTTACCAATATAAACAGTAAAGACATCGTTGCGATCGGTTTAGACCGTCTGAATGTATTTGAAGACGGTGCCGAGGTGACAGTGGAGACTCTCGTGGAAAAAGGTATTGTCAAAAATCCGAGGGATGGAGTTAAAATTCTTGGGAATGGGGAATTAACCAAAAAGCTTGATGTAAAAGTAAATGCATTTAGTAAGAGCGCAGCAGAGAAAATTCAGGCAGTTGGTGGAAAAGCTGAGGTGATCTAATGCTTGAAACGATAAAGAATGCGTTTAGGACAAAAGAGATCCGTAATAAACTGCTGTTTGTTTTTATCGGACTCATTATTGTTCGTATCGGATGTAATATCCCGATCCCGGGTGTTAATACGGAGCTGATTCAGAACTTGTTTGATAACAATCAGGCGCTTAGTTTTCTGGATGTGATGACAGGTGGTTCCTTTACAAGAATGTCTATTTTTGCATTGAACATTACGCCTTATATCACAGCATCCATTATTATACAGCTTCTTACGATTGCAATTCCGAGGCTTGAGGAAATGCAGAAGGATGGCGAGGATGGCAGAAAGAAACTCAACGAATATACGAGATATCTTTCCATCGTGCTGTCGATCATAGAAGGTGTTGCGATCATTATTGGATTCCGTAACCAGAGGCTCTTTACGGAGGAGGGCTACACGCCGATTATTATCGCGGTGGTAGCGCTTACAGCCGGAGCGGCATTTCTTATGTGGCTCGGAGAGCAGATCACGGAGAAGGGAATTGGAAATGGTATCTCCATTATCCTTCTGATCAATATCGTTGCGCGTATTCCAAGCGATCTGATCACACTGTACAACCAGTTTATAAAAGGCGCAGGAAATATTACAAATGCAGTACTGGCGGGAGCTATTATTCTTGCAATCATCATTGCGATGTTTGTTTTTATCGTATGGCTTCAGGATGGCGAGAGAAGGATTCCGGTACAGTATGCAAAGAAAATGCAGGGAAGAAAAATGTTTGGTGGCCAGTCAAGCCATATTCCGCTCAAGGTAAATACAGCGGGAGTTATTCCGGTCATCTTTGCAAGTTCTATGCTGCAGCTTCCTGTCGTGATCGCAAGTTTTGCCGGAGTGACACCACAGTCCGGCGAGGGAGCTACGCTGATCCAGAAGCTGATCAAAGTATGCAACCAGAGCAGTTGGTGCAATATCGCCTCATGGGGTGAGTTTAAGTATACACTCGGTCTGCTTGTGTATATTGCACTTGTGATCTTCTTTGCCTATTTTTATACTTCGGTTACATTTAATCCGCTTGAGATTTCAAATAATATGAAAAAGCAGGGTGGATTTATACCGGGCATCCGTCCGGGAAAACCGACGACTGATTATTTGAATAATGTGCTTAACAGCATTATTTTCATCGGTGCGGTGGCAATGGTCATTGTATGTGTGCTTCCGATCATTTTCTCAGGAGTGTTTGGAGCCAATGTATCATTTACCGGTACATCGCTGATCATCATAGTCGGCGTCGTTATTGAGACATTAAAACAATTAGAATCCCAGTTATTAGTCCGTAATTATAAAGGATTTCTGGGTGACTGAACACCGTGATGGCAGTATGCCGCATTACGGGAATATAAAGGGGTCGGCCTGCGAAAATACAGTTGTTTTTTCGTGAGGTCGTTTACCTTTTTATCCGATAAAGAAAGTTTTTATTTGCAAAATATAAAAAGAGAGAAAGGCAGGGTTATCTTATGAAAATAGTAATGTTAGGCGCTCCGGGTGCCGGCAAGGGAACTCAGGCGAAAAAGATTTCTGAGAAATATGGGATTCCGCATATTTCTACCGGCGATATCTTTCGTGCCAATATCAAAGAAAATACGGAACTTGGACAGAAAGCAAAAACATATATGGATCAGGGGCTTCTTGTGCCGGATGAACTGGTTGTAGATCTTGTGGTAGACAGACTGGCTCAGGACGATGCAAAGAAGGGCTATGTTTTGGATGGCTTCCCGCGTACGATCCCACAGGCAGAGGCGCTCACAGAGGCATTGGCTAAGATCGGGGAGAAGATGGATTATGCGATCAATGTTGAAGTGCCGGATGAGAACATCATAAACAGAATGTCAGGAAGACGTGCCTGTGTGTCCTGTGGCGGAACATATCATATTAAATACAATCCTACAAAAAAAGAGGGTGTTTGCGACGCCTGCGGCGGCGAACTTATTCTCAGGGATGATGACAAGCCGGAGACCGTCAAACAGCGTCTGGAGGTATATCATACACAGACTCAGCCTTTGATCGATTATTATAATAAAGAAGGCATTTTGAAGGAAGTAGACGGAACTGTGGATCTGGATGTCGTATTTGATGAAATTGTAAAAATTCTCGGCAAATAGAAAATCAGAAAAGAGGATTACTATGGCTATAACGATAAAATCTGAGCGTGAGATTTCACTTATGAGAGAGGCAGGAAAAGTTCTTGCTGAGGTTCATAATAAGTTGGGAGAAATGATTGCGCCGGGGATCACGACACTGGATATCGACCGGAAAGGGGAGCAGCTGATCCGGAAGGCGGGCTGTATTCCATCTTTTCTGAATTATGAAGGGTATCCGGCGTCGATCTGTGTATCGGTAAATGATGAAGTGGTGCATGGGATCCCGACGGATAAAAGAAGGCTTGAAGAGGGAGATATCGTAAGTTTAGACGCAGGAGTTATTTATCAAGGATATCATTCCGATGCGGCGAGAACATATGGTGTGGGAACGATCCATGAGGAAGATCAGAGATTGATCGATATCACCAAGCAGAGTTTTTATGAGGGAATCCGTATGGCGCGTGCAGGAAATCATCTTCATGATATTTCTGCAACGATCCAGAAATTTGTGGAAAGTCATGGGTTTTCCGTCGTGAGGGATCTGGTGGGGCATGGAATCGGAACAAAACTGCATGAAGAGCCACAGATACCGAATTTTAAACCGGCAGGAAGAGGGCCGAAACTCCGGCCGGGGATGACACTGGCTATCGAGCCGATGGTAAATGCCGGAGATTGGGAAATTTGGATTCTGGAAGATGACTGGACTGTGGTCACAAGAGATCATTCCAATTCGGCACATTATGAAAACACCGTGCTGATCACGGATGGCGAACCAGAACTCTTATCGTTAATATAGTTGAAATAAGGAGTGTTATGTATGTCAAAAGCAGATGTAATTGAAATTGAGGGAACTGTTGTAGAAAAGCTGCCAAATGCGATGTTTCAGGTAGAACTTGAGAACGGTCATAAAGTTCTGGCTCACATCAGCGGTAAGCTCAGGATGAACTTTATCCGCATCTTGCCGGGGGATAAGGTGACGCTTGAACTGTCACCTTATGATCTCACAAAAGGCAGGATCGTGTGGAGAGATAAATAAAAGACAGAAAAAAGGAATCGGAGAAAACTAACGAAAGCAAAACATCTCGGGCAGACAAATTGATCTACGGATTGTAATTCAGTCTGCCTAGATTGTTTTGGTTCGTTGGCTTTCTCCCAAGTCTTTTATCTTTTTGGAAGAAAGGCGAGAGAAATGGTAAAAAAGATAATATTAGGTGTTTTTACGTGTGTTATTGCGCTGTGTGCGAATGTTGTGACCACACCGGAGATCAGACCGGAGGTCAGATCGGAGGTCAGGGCAGAAGTCAAACCGGAATATATGCAGGATGTGGCAATCGACGAGGTTCATTTCCCGGATGAGCAGTTCAGAAAAAAATTAAAAATTTATGTGGATAAAAATAACGATGAGATTTTGAGCCGGGAAGAGCGGGAGAACATATATTATCTGGATTTACATGGCTTTACGAATGGGGTGTCACAGACATGGTATCAGGATATGGAGTATATGCGTCCGGGCTATAAAAGTGAGGATTATATTGTCAAAGATAAAAACAAGTGTGTACTTTTGTTGGATTTTACTTACGATGAAGAAAACCCCCAAAGAAGACTTGCAGATCAGGTCGTTGATGTGAGGGGGATTGAATATTTTTTTAATCTTCAGGAAGTGAAAATGGATAAATATGAGCTAGTATCAGGTTCTTTCAAAAATAACACCAACCTGAAAAAAATATGGATCGGCTGCTTGGGAACAGGGCAGAAGGGGTATGGGAATATCACAGAAGATTTTCCTGTGTCTCAGTTGACATACATGCATTTGGAAAATGTCGATGCCGATACGCTCGATGTAAAAGAGATTCCGAAACTTCAGATTTTACGGGTGATCCTGCCCGAAGGGAGCAACCGGCATCCCAAAACCTTAAAGTTGACGAAGAATACAAAGTTAGAGGAATTAGAATTAGCCAACATCGTGCCAAGTCAGTTAGACTTAAGGCAGAACCGGAAGATAAAATCTGTGAAAGTATATTCTGGCAAAAGTAAAAGAGAATCGGTAGACAGTATATATTATGTGCCGGAAAAGAATCAGAAATGCAAGATCACATTTGCAAAGAAAAATCAGGTCAAAACATTTTGGTATTTTACCGCAGACAAAACGGTTGACATTACAAGGCTTAGTAAGTTGGAAGATTTCCAGACATCAAAGACGATGAAAGCAAAAGCAGAGTCGAGCTGGATTCGTAAGACATTTACGAAGAAGAAATGGGGATGTGCGGTCAAAAAAGGTGGAAAGATCGTCAAAAAGATAAAGGCAGATAAGAAAAAGAAATATACCAGATTTTAGAAAAAAGTGCTTGCAATCTACGGATTTATGTGGTATACTCGTAAATGGACTTTCGCTAGACGGAAGGAAATGTGTCTGCGTTAGCAGGCCGGGAAACAACATGTTGATCATGTGAAAGGAGGTTATTACTGTGAAGGTTAGATCATCAGTAAAACCAATTTGCGAAAAGTGCAAAATCATTAAAAGAAAGGGTCGTATCAGAGTGATCTGTGAGAACCCCAAACACAAACAAAGACAGGGCTAAGAATATATCAGAGAGGCCTAAAGGAGACTTTAGGTTCTTTTCGTGCTTATATAAGTCTTGCTTTCTGTGTTACAGACTTCTCATTCCGTCATTATGAGAGGTTGTGATATCATGACGGTGAGCATTGCCGGTTTCTCCACGGAACAGTCTCTATATTATATAGAAGAAAGTGGTTATTTGTCCGGAATGTTGTCATGATTTAAAGCGGCTGAAGCGTGACTAAAACAGCGAGCAGAGTCAAGAAGATGTCATGCTTGCATGAGTATCTTCTATGATTGTGCGAGCGTTCATCATGAGGGACGGAACAATGCCGTAGGCAGTGTGGGAGTTCCGAATGATGGAGAACTGGTAAAGCTGCGTAGCAGCGACAGTTCGGTGTTTTAGTTATGCAAATTGTCCATGTCGGCAAACCGGCATAGGCAGAACAAGGGAAGCGATGCTCCTTCCCCGAAACAATTTATTTAATCATTTTAATGGAGGTGTAAAGTACACATGGCTCGTATCAGTGGTGTAGATTTACCAAGAGAAAAACGTGTAGAAATAGGTCTTACCTATATTTATGGTATCGGTGTTTCCAGTTCAAGACGTATTTTGAGCGAAGCAAACGTAAATCCTGACATTCGTTGTAAGGATTTGACCGACGAAGATGTTGCGAAGATCCGTGACGTTATTGACAGAACACAGGTTGTAGAGGGTGATCTGAGAAGAGAGGTTGCCTTAAACATCAAGAGGTTACAGGAAATAGGCTGCTACAGAGGAATCCGTCACAGAAAAGGACTTCCAGTCCGCGGACAGAAAACAAAAACGAACGCAAGGACGAGAAAAGGGCCGAAGCGTACAGTAGCGAACAAGAAGAAATAATATTTAGGAGGTTTTGTCAATGGCTAAGAAAGTTGCAAAAAAAGTGACAAAAAAGCGTGTCAAAAAGAATATTGACCGCGGACAAGCGCACATTCAGTCATCTTTTAATAATACAATCGTAACGCTGACCGATATGCAGGGAAATGCAATATCATGGGCAAGTGCAGGCGGACTTGGATTCAGAGGTTCCAGAAAATCCACTCCATATGCTGCCCAGATGGCTGCCGAGACAGCAGCAAAAGCAGCGTTGCCACATGGATTAAAATCAGTAGAGGTAATGGTAAAAGGGCCGGGGTCAGGAAGAGAAGCTGCGATCCGTGCGATTCAGGCATGCGGAATCGAAGTGACAAGTATCCAAGATGTAACACCGGTTCCACACAATGGTTGTAGACCACCAAAACGTAGAAGAGTATAAAAGCGAATTTTAGATTTGCTATGGCGATTAAAGTTTAGCGCCGCACTGCGGCAGAATGGAGGAAAAAATGGCTAGAGATATGACGCCTGTTTTGAAAAGATGTAGATCTCTTGATTTGGATCCGGTTTACCTCGGTATCGATAAAAAATCCAAGAGAAATGCAAAGACCGGAAAAAAACTCAGTGAGTACGGAATGCAGTTAAAAGAAAAACAGAAAGCAAAATTTATATATGGTGTACTTGAGAAGCCTTTCCGCAATTATTTTGCAAAGGCTCAGAAATTAAAATACGGTACAGTAGGTGAAAACCTGATGATTCTTCTTGAGCTGAGACTTGATAACGTAATGTATCGTCTTGGTTATGGCAGAACGAGAAAAGAGGCAAGACAGATCGTGGATCATAAGCATGTGCTTGTAAATGGGAAAGCGGTCAATATCCCTTCTTATCAGGTAAAAGCCGGTGATGTGATCGAAATCAAAGAAAAGTTCAAGGGAACGCAGAGATATAAGGACATTTTAGAAGTTACAGGCGCACGTCTGGTTCCGGCATGGCTGGAAGCTGATCATGAAAATCTGAAGGGAACGATTACCCAGATCCCTACGAGAGCAGAGATCGATGTACCTGTGAACGAAGTGCTTATCGTCGAGTTGTACTCTAAGTAATTAAGTAATCCCAAAAGGAGGGTCCTAGAGTGTTTGAGTTTGAAAAGCCAAGAATTGAAATTGATGAAATTTCTGAAGATAAAAAATATGGACGTTTTGTAGTAGAACCACTTGAAAGAGGATACGGAACAACTTTGGGTAATTCTTTGAGACGAATTATGCTCTCATCTTTGCCGGGAACTGCAGTGAGCCACATCAAGATCGATGGTGTCGTACATGAATTTAGTGCGATTCCGGGTGTGAAGGAAGATGTGACCGAGATCGTCATGAACATCAAAAGTCTGTCGATCAAGAACAGCAGCGACAATCTGAATGAGACAAAGATGATGTATATTGATGCACAGGGCGAAGGTGTCGTTACAGCAGCGGACATCAAATGTGATTCTGATCTTGAGATCATCAACAAAGATCAGGTGATTGCTACATTAAATGGTGGGGCTGACTGTAAGCTCTACATAGAAATGACTGTTGTCAATGGTCGTGGCTATGTAAGTTCTGATAAGAATAAGAGAGAAGAAATGGCGATTGACGTTATTCCGATTGATTCTATATTTACTCCGATCGAGCGGGTGAATATTGCGATTGAAAACACGCGTGTCGGCCAGATCACAGATTTTGATAAGCTTACGTTGGATGTGTATACAAATGGAACACTTGAGCCGGATGAGGCAGTCAGTCTTGCTGCTAAGGTTATGAGTGAGCATTTGAATACATTCATTGACTTGTCAGAAAAAGCCAAAATGGCAGAGGTGATCGTGGAGAAAGAAGAGGACGAGACCGTGAAGGTACTCGAACTCAATATCGATGAGTTGGAGTTGTCGGTTCGTTCTTATAATTGTTTGAAGAGAGCGGGAATCAATACAGTGGAAGAGCTCACCAATAAGACAGCAGATGATATGATGAAAGTTCGTAACTTAGGACGCAAATCTCTTGAAGAGGTGCTTGCTAAGTTAAAAGAACTTGGTTTATCGCTGAAGTCAAATGAAGATTAATCAAGGAGGACATATAAATGGCAGGTTATAGAAAGCTTGGAAGAACTTCCAGCCAGAGAAAAGCTTTGCTTCGTAACCAAGTAACAAATCTCCTTTATCATGGAAAAATTGTTACTACAGAGGCGAAGGCAAAGGAAATCCGCAGGATTGCCGAGCATATGATCGCAATGGCAGTTCGTGAGAAGGATAACTATGAGACTGTTACAGTAAAAGCCAAAGTGGCTCAGAAAGATAAAGACGGAAAAAGAGTGAAGGAAGTAGTAGATGGTAAGAAAGTTACTGTTTTTGATACCGTAGATAAGGAGATCAAAAAAGAGGCGCCATCCAGACTTCACGCAAGACGTCAGATGAACAAAATGCTTTATGGCATCACAGAAGTTCCTACGGAGACAGCCGGAAAGAAAAAGGGAACAAAGAAAGTGGATGTCGCAAGCAAGCTGTTCGATGAGATCGCACCGAAATATGCAGACCGTAAGGGTGGTTATACAAGGATCATCAAAATCGGGCCGCGTAAGGGCGATGCAGCGATGGAAGTTGTGATCGAACTGGTGTAAGAGTGAGTATATTATTACACCTTTAAAGAGAATGACAAGATGAAACCGGTACGGTGAATGCTGTACCGGTTTTTTAAATGGTTTTTAATCTTCTTTTTTATATTGCATAATATCATTAACGTCACAATCTAAAATTTTACAAAACATATCAATTGTGTGAGTGCTGACACTTTCATTTCTTTTCAGTCGTGTTATTTGACCGGGACTTACATGATACTTTTTGATGAGCATATATTGTGAAATACTCTTATTTTTCATGGTTTCCCATAATTTATCATATACAATCATAAAAATCACACCTTCCACTTGCATAATAACCGATATTGGTATATAATGATATTAACCAATATCGGTTATTATTTTTGATTGGAGGAAAAATTATGCCAAGAACAATAATTCAGGTAGACTATGGATGTAGTAGAGAAGAGGCTGAAAAAAGGGCAGAGCAAGTGCTGATAAATGATGGCTACTGCGAAGCAGAACAGGAAGGGGAAATGATTTGGACGAAAGGTGATATTTCGTTAACCGGAGTACGAGCCATTAAGGTAGATTATGGTACTGATAAGGTGAAATTATCTGGTTGGATATGCGGTTTAGTGGGAGGTGAGACTCCTTTGCATGGGATAAAAGGTGCAGTTACCAAAAATAGCGTAAAAAAAACAATGCAAAAACTACAGATGGCAATTTCAAAAAGTTAGTTATTGCCTGCCAGTGGTATAGTTATGCATACGAGGTTTTAAGGGAATTGTAACTATTAATGATGAAGATTCGAGATATTTAAAAGGAGGGTATGATGAAAAGTTTAATGGCATGCTTAAGAATTATTCTTATTGCAATATTCTTAGTAGGATGCGGCAATAAAACAGGAAAAGAAGTAAATTATGTGGTGGTGGAAGTTCCAGAAGATACTGCAGTTAACGATTTATTCGAGTTTGAAAATGTATCAAAAGTAGTGTTGGGGGGAGAATTATCAAATATTGATGTAGAAGGTGGTTGTTATTGTGTTGGGTATCTCAAGGAAGGAAATTCGATAGTATGGAAATCGGATGATGATAATTATGGATACGATGATGGCTTGTTTCTTTATATTGAAGACAAGGTGTCTGATGTACACGTAGCTAATTATGCTGGTAAATTGAAAGAAACACCCATATCATTTAATACTTTTCAACAAAAATATGAGTAAGAACAAGGAGGATAAAAACATGCATGTATATGTTAATAGTTCAGAGTTGGCAAAATATTTTCCAATACTTATTGTAGTACTTGTTGGTATTTGTATTGTGATGTGGTTATTAGTAGTGTTTCTAAAAAATAAGGATAACTCCCAACCAATGAAAACAGTAAAAGTGAAAATTTTGGAAAAACCAATACAGCAGGGAAATATTGAATGGTATGTTGTAGAGTGTGAGGATGGTAGCCGGTTAAAACTTAGGAGTTTTCAAAGCAATCATTTAATTATTACTGTAGGTGATGTGGGGATTATTTCTTTTAAAGGGAAAACCATACAGTCGTTCCAACGAGAGGGATAATGCGAATGGTAAAAAATACGGAGGCGATTAATTTGAAAACGATGACAAAAAAGATGTTTATGATGGGCAGTTTGTTGTTAGTTTGTTTGGCGTTTGTCGGATGTGGTTCATCAAATGCCATAACTGGCACTTGGCAAAATGTTGAAAGAAACTATAAGGAGATGCATTTTTATGAAGATGGAACTTGTTTAGACGTTTATAAAAATCATACAAGTGCAGATGCGACAAATTGGAAAATACAAGAAGATGGAATGCTTATTTTGGAATTGGAGTGGGATGGGAATGCAACATTTGAGCGTACGGATACAAAGGAGGAAGCACTTGAGGATAGGGACTTATATTATTTGTCTGGAGATACTTTGGTATTTAACAGAAATGAATACGAAAGAAAAGAATAGATTCATTTGTTGTTAGAATTGTTTTCTATGATAAGAAATAATTAATATTAGTACAAAGTTAATTTCTTTGGATGAAAAGAAGTTAACTATTTCAGGAGGAGAATCATATGAATAAGAAATTAATAAATTTAATTTTATGTAGTATATTTATTGTTGCGTTGTTAGTTACATTATTTCCAACTTGTTCATTGGAGGCAAAAAGTGTAAAGCTTAATAAAACAAAAATCACTTTGAATATTGGTGAAAGTAAAGTATTAAAATTGAAGAATAACAAGAAAAGGGTAAGGTGGTCAAGTAATAAGAAAAAAGTTGCAACGGTTACTCAAAGGGGAATGGTAACAGCTCGCCAAAAAGGGATAGCAATAATAACTGCCAAGATTGGAAAGAAGAAATATAAGTGTACTGTAATAGTAAAGAAAAGAAAATCGAGTCAAAGTGCCTCTTCATCAGCACCAACAAGTGCTCCAGATAGCACAGAACCTAATACGCAGAATATCATTAATTTAACAAATGTTGACAGCGAAAAATTTATTAAAGAGACAGGAAAAGTAAAAGATTCTTTTGCCAATGAATATACGAATTGTTATGTGGCGGATACACTAAATGATACATATGTGGTTTTGTATTTAGCAAAGAAATACAGTTCGCTAAATTTAACAATTGCACCAACAGAGGATAGGCATTCAAAAACAATAACATATACACAAATATATGCTGACAATACACTTGTTTATACATCTGAAGACATAACAAAGACAACTAAACCAATAAATGTCAATCTTAGCATAGAAAATATTGATACTTTGAAGATTGTGGAAGTGAGAACATCAGTTGGTGATTACGACAAGCCGACATTGTATGCAGGATATGTAAGTAAATAATATGGAAAAGAAAACGGTAGTGTATTATTATAAAAATAGTATTAGTGGAGGAAAGAATTGTGCTAAAAATAATATTTGGAATAGATAAGAAAAAGGAACTAAGCAAGTTATTTCTAATTGGTGTTTCCATTATGGGAATGGCATTTTATGTTACAGGGTGCAGTAATGAAGGGATTGATTCTGACAATGTGAGTATGATCGATAATAAAATGAATGAATCTCAAGTTGCTAATGAACAAGATACTGATTATCAAAAAGAAGCAACAAATGTTAAAGTGTCGAATCTTTTTAATGACTCGGAAAGGCGTATTTGGTTCTATCTACATGAATTTGCCTATGATGAGCATATATCAGCTATTTATGTTATAGAAGAGAATAGTGTAAGAACATATAAATTCTATAATGGAGACGGAACAGCACAATGGCAGCCAACGCTAGAGGAATTAGATGGGAAATCGGACGAGGAAATTGTTGATTTTATCGAGAAGAAAAAGAAAGCAGTAGGTGAGTCAATAGAATTTACATATAGTAGGGATTCTACTGGTAACAAAATTAAAGAAGAAACTATTCATATCGGGGATGGAACCTTAAGTCTAAATTTTGAAATTGAAAATATTTTAAAAGTTGAAACAATATTGTCTAATCGATTTTTGGGCTTTGAAAGCAATGAAGGTACATACTTAATTTCAAAATATGATTTTGGAAAAGACACAAATATTATATTAAATGAAATTGGGGATGAAGGAGTAGTGGAATTTAATTGAGTTCAGCCTTAATTTATCGTTCTATAAAAAGAGAGAAAATCACAGAAGTAACAAAAGTAAAATACAAAAAGGAGAAGATAATATAATGAGGAAAAAACCATTTCAGGCATTTATTTCACTGCTGTTATGCAGTTTGTTGTTGATAGACTGCGTAGGTGTGCAGGACGTAGAAGCGGCAGGTATATATGCAGAACCGGGAGAATCTATACAAAACTGGTCATATCCAGTGAAATGTCATACGATTACAAAAGGAAATGGAAACACAATGGTTATTTATTCCGTTCTTAATGCGAAGAAAGAACAGACATTAGTGCTTGATTTGATTAACAGTAGGGGGGAATGTACAAATTACAAGAAACTATCTGTGCCGGGAGAGACATGGGGCGGAACTGTTTATCAGGCTCAAGATGGTTGTAATTATATTACGACAGGAAATAGTGGTGATATAGCATTTTTTGTTATGAAATATAGTACAGAATGGGACTTGTTGGGTACTGCCTCTATTACGAAAGATGAAAGTTATACGGATATCGCATTTGATGCTGGTAATAGTGATATGACATTGGCAGGGGATTACTTGATTGTACATGCGGCGCGAAAGCGAAAAGACGGACATCAATCTAACTTTACTTCTTGGATTGACACAAAAACTATGAAACCTGTATCAATAGCAGATGCATTTCCGGATACGCACGTAAGTCATTCCTTTAGCCAGTTTGTCCGATATGATGGAAATCGTATCATTATGATTGATCAGGGCGATAGTTATCCAAGAGGTATTTCCATGATAAGCCAGTTGCCAGATTTGGACAACAAAAATACAACGGAATCGCTGCTGATGAAATTTTGGATAGCAGAAGGTGCATATTCAGATATGCGTATCTTAAATTACACAGGAACCACCGTAGATGGATTTGAACTTGGCCGTAATCATCATCTTATTGTTGGAAAATCCATTCCGCATGATAGATTTACCTCATCAGCAGAATATGAGGATTATGATGTGGGGATAAATGGCAGTGACAATGTATATGTTATTTTAGTTGATCCGAATTTAGGATCATCTCAACTTAAATGGCTGACAAACAATCCGTCGGGAGAAACGATTGGAACAGTCGAAACCGTGGAAATGGTAAAATTAGATGATGACAAGTTTATTATTTTGTATGGAACGAATGAAACAAGGGACACGGATGATCATACATATGATAACTATTATACAAATTATATGTTGATTGACTCCAATGGAAATATAGAAAAATCAGGAAGGATGGAGAAAAAGTTCTATTGTACATCAGAGCCTTCCTATGATGGAGGCGTGCTGACATGGTGCCATTATATGGAGTCTGAATTGGGGAATTTTATGGTTTTAAACCGTTGGAACATTGAAACAGGTGATTTCTCGGTTCAAAATATAGACCTTGGGATAGCTTCAAAATTTGGAGAGATATCACGTTTGAGTACAAAACGAGATTATAAGCAGGGTGAAAGTTTTGAGTTGAGTCTAAAAATCTTCTCAGAAAGTTTTGATTCTGCGCCTGCTGTTTGGAAATCATCAGATAATAGCGTGATTCAGGTTGTAAATGAAGAAACAATGGTGAGTGGGTCTGTTGGAAGTAGTACCGAATACAAACAAAAATATAAGAGTGTATCAACAGAGCTATTGGCAAAAAAACAGGGAACAGCGACAATTAGTTGCGAGATAGGGGATAAAAAGTGGTCAGGGAAGCTAAAAGTTAAAGGAACTGCGAAAGAACCGGGAAAAGTAAAAAAGTTATCTGTGAAAAGCAAAAAAAATGGCAGAGTAATCGTTTCGTGGAAAAAAGTTTCCGATGCAGAGTACTACCAACTTCAGTATGCTGCCAGAAAAAATTTCAAGAAAAAAAAGACAAGGCGCAGTATTAAAAAAAGAAAGACAACAGTATATTTGGGGGCAAAGAGGAAGAAGAAATATTATTTTCGGGTTCGTGCTTATAAGTGGGTAGGTGGAAAACGAATATATGGGGAGTGGAGTAAGATAGTAAGGAAAAAATGTAAGTAGTGAAATCTGGAGAGGTTTTTGTAGGTTAGTTTGTCAATCAATCGTTTGACAAGTTGCTCCTTTTTGAAAAAAGATTACATGTGTAAACAAAATCTCTTTTGCTGCCGATATTATTTACAAAGACATGGCGGTATCGGCAGATTTTCTATAATCTGCCGACGAAAAGAGAAAGGAGTACATCATTATGTCAATACAAATCACGGCGTCTATGGCGGGCGCAGTTTCAACAGGAGGAGTAAAACAGACATCATCGGGAAAACCAATGTGGAATCCCAATAAGGTATATACATACCTTGAGGATATGAACGAGGGGTTCCAGAGTTACAAAAAGCAGGCGGTTTCGTATTATTCGTCACAGATTTCCAGTCAGGGCGGCGATGGGAAAATGAGTGTGGAGGAACTCAAGCAGGAGATCAAAGAATGGTTTCCGGAGTACACTTTGACAAATTCGGAGCCATCAAAAGTGGTAAAAGGGAAATACTATCTTTATATTGACGACAGCCAGTTAAAGAAAATGGCATCCGATCCGGCTTACCGGGCAAAGGTGTATGGTTTGATGGATTCAGAGCTTCAGGGAAAGAAAGGTTATACGCTTCGATACAGCGATGGCCGGAATGTGACTTCCCATTTGACCGGAAGTATATTTTCCCTCACAGAGAAGAACCGTAAATACGCGGGTGCGGATGGGATTCCGTACCGGGGAAGTTGCACGTCGGATACGCCATTTTCTTCCTCGAAGTCGCATGCACAGGTCAGGAGCATGAGTTTTCTTTATGATAATGTCGATCCGGCAAAGTCGGCTGCAAAGAGCAGGAAAGCTGCGGCGACAAAAGCGGCGGAAAAGGCAGCAAAGAAACGGGCGGATGCAAAAAAGGCCACTGAAAAGAGGGCGGCAGACAAAAAAGCAGAGGAGAAACTTGAAGAGAAGCTTGAGGAGAAGCGGTTAGAAAGGAATAAATCTTTTGACCAAATGGCATGATCGCCATGATCAGGCAGGATTTTTATCGGGAAACCGACCGAAATTGACCGAAAATTGGGCCACAATCGACTAAAAATTGCAGATTTGATATTGACAGCGGGGAAAATATGTAATATAATATTTTACTGTGACGTGAAAAATACAGAGTGACAGATATGCCTGCCCCGGCAGTTTTGTTTTAACCGGTATTTTTTGCGCGAGACTGTCTGTTCCGGACATTGCAGACAGATTTCGCAGGATGATATGTCACAGTTATGGCACATGTTTTCTACGCATACCGAGCTGCAGAGCAGTTTGCAGTATGAAAATGTATGTGTTCATTATAATATCGTTTAAAAGATTGAATGGTTACAATGAGAGTAAATTATATTAGGAGGTTTCCGGGATGAAAAGTTATATGGCAAGTCCATCCGATGTGGAAAGAAAATGGTATGTCGTAGACGCCGAGGGAAAGACTCTGGGTCGTCTCGCATCTGAGATAGCAAATGTTTTGAGAGGCAAGAAAAAGCCGATTTATACACCGCACATCGACACAGGAGATTATGTGATCGTTGTAAATGCTGAGAAAGTTGTTACCACTGGTAAGAAACTGAATCAGAAAATCTACTATCATCATTCTGAGTATGTTGGTGGTATGAAAGAAACTACGTTAAAAGAGATGTTGAACAAAAAGCCGGAATATGTTATTACTCATGCAGTAAAGGGTATGCTTCCGAAAGGGCCTTTGGGAAGACAGATGCTTAAAAAGTTATTTGTATATGCAGGGCCGGAGCATAAGCATGCTGCACAGAAGCCGGAAACATTAGAAATTTAGAGAGCTTTGAAAGGAGGAAATAACATTGGCTAGTGAAAGATATTATGGAACAGGAAGAAGAAAATCAAGTATTGCTCGTGTGTATCTTATGCCGGGAAGCGGTAAGATCACGATAAATAAAAAGGATATGGATGACTATTTTGGTCTTGAGACATTGAAGATCATCGTGCGTCAGCCATTGGAAGCAACAAATACAGCGGATAAGTTTGATGTGCTTGTAAATGTTAAGGGCGGCGGTTTTACCGGTCAGGCTGGTGCGATCCGTCACGGAATCGCAAGAGCGCTGAACAAGTATGACCTTGATCTCAGACCGACTCTGAAAAAGGCTGGTTATCTTACTCGTGATCCTCGTATGAAGGAGCGTAAGAAATACGGTCTCAAGAAGGCGCGTAGAGCGCCGCAGTTCTCAAAGAGATAATTTTGAGAGTTATATCAATGATATGCATAGGACATTTTTCAGTAAGGGATTATTGGAAAGTGTCCTTTTTCTTTATTAATATCAAAAAAGAACATATGATTGGCAAAAAGTTCTTGCTATTATTCAGATAACAGAATATAATATACAAGTAGAAGGGAGGACATGCAATGGAGTTTTTGACGACAAAAGAAATATCGGAGCGTTGGAATATAAGCGCAAGAAGAGTAGCCATTTTGTGTGAAGATGACAGGCTTGAAGGCGCTGTTAAAAAAGGAAAAACATGGCTGATACCATCAAATGTCAGAAAACCCGAGGATGGAAGATATAAGAGAATAAAAGCTTATTATGACAAATATATAGAACTTGAAAATAAATTTAAAGTTATTTATCCGGAAAGTTCTAACGCTACTTATACAAGTTTGTTGAATTATTCAGATGATTTGAACAAGCCTTTTCAGAGATGGTATCGATACAAAGAAGGATTTTCGATTGAGTTAGTCGAGCAGTTGATACGCGAGTATTCCAAACATAAAAAAGGCATAATACTGGATCCTTTTTCGGGAAGTGGAAGTACCTTACTGGCGGCGGAGGATATGGGGTATTCCGGCGTGGGCTTTGAGGTCAATCCGTTCTCCTGTTTTTTGTCCGAATGCAAACTTGATCAGTATACGAAAGAAACCATTGAACAATTCAAAGAAAGTTATGAGACGATTCTTTTGGAAGCGGCAAGTTATGACGGGGAATATGTGCTGCCGAAACTGTCGATCAGCAAAAAGGTTTTTGATGATGAGATTGAGAAATATTTTATGAGCGTGGGGATGCTAGTTGAGCGCAGTAGTGTTCCAGATGAAAAAATAAGAAATTTATTGAAATTGGGCTGGCTTGCTTGCTTGGAACCTCTATGTAATTATAGAAAGGCAGGGAATGGGTTAAAAATAAAAAAGTACGTTAAGCCGAGAATACTCGCGCCAGACGATGCCAGAGTGATGTTATTGGAAGAATATCAAAATATATATATTGATCTGCTAAAGAGAAAGAAAAAGAAACTGGATGTGGTTTTGTATAATGAATCTTGCTTAAATATGTCAAAGCGGATAAAAGAAAATAGTGTTGAAGGCATTGTTTTTTCTCCTCCTTATGCAAATTGTTTTGATTATACGGAGATTTATAAACTGGAACTTTGGTTTGGTGGATTTATATCGGAATATTCGGATTTGAAGAAGCTTAGAAAGAACTCGTTACATTCACATTTGAACGGTGATTTAAGCAATGAGGTTGAATCGAAAAGCAAAATACTGACAAAGTTGTTGGAAGAATTACAGACAAAGGAATTGTGGGATAAAAAGATTCCTAAAATGTTGGCATTATACTATGATGATATGTTTAAGGTGATCGAGCAATGTTACCGGGCGTTGGACACCAAGGGATTTTGCTGTATCGTTGTTGGAAATTCTGCATATGGAGGCATCGTTTTTCCGGCTGATCTGATACTTGCAGAATATGCGGAGCAAATTGGTTTTACGGTTGATAAAATAGAAGTTGACCGATATATCATTACGAGTTCGCAGCAATATGAAATGACAAAAGAGACCGGAAAATACTTAAGGGAGAGTGTTGTATGCCTGATAAAGAACAGATCATAGAGGTGGAATCGCTGCCAGTAGAGGTTAAGTGTGGGGCGACATATTCAATAAAACAAGCAAATCCAAATTCGTATACACATGGAATGTTTAAATATCCATGCAAATTTATACCGGAAATTCCAAGATGGGCGATAAAGGCATTTCTTCCTGAACGAAGAGGTGTTATATTCGATCCGTTTTCCGGGAGTGGAACAACATTATTAGAAGCGAATACGAATGGAATCAATGCATATGGAACGGAAATTGATGATATTGCAAAGTTGATCATTAAGGTAAAGACGACGGTTTTGGATTCGGAAAAAATAGAATCTTTGGAACGGGAATACCTTGAGATCATGAAAATAATCTTACAGGATGATGCTGTTTCGTTTTGTCCGGATATTTCTAATTTGGAACATTGGTTTTCTGAAAGCACAAGGAATGAACTTGGACGGATGAAAGTTTATATTGATCGTATTGCTGACGAGGATGTAAGAGATTTTTTCAAATTATGTATGGTTTCCATAATAAAAAGAGTGTCAAATGCAGATGATACTTCGCCGAAACCCTATGTGTCAAATAAAATAGTGAAAATCCCGCCGACGGTTGAAAAGGAATTTACCTCTGTTTTTCGCCGCTATAAGCAGATGTTGACTGAGCTATTGAGTGTTGAAAAAATGGGAAAAACAAATATTTTAGAAGGTGATGCTCTTGATTTTACAGTACCAGTCAGGATCGATCTGGCGATCACGTCGCCTCCGTATATCAATGCTTTTGATTATGTCAGAACCATGCGGCTTGAGAATTTGTGGATGGGCATGTTGACGGAAGAAACGTTGCGAGAAAAGCGGAGTCAGTACGTGGGAACGGAAAAAATAAATGTGAAGAAAGGGAAAAATGATTTTAGTATATTTGAAAAAAGTAGTTTGTTGAAAGGTTACTATCAACAGATTGTTGAACAGGATGAGAAGCGGGCGTTGATCGTAAAGAAATTTTTTGAGGATATGGAAATGAATTTGCACCGTGTTTATGATCAAATGAATATAGGCGGCAAATACGTAATTGTGATCGGAAACAGTATGATACGGAAAGTGAATGTGGAAAGCTGGAAAGTGATTGAACAGATTGCAGGTGCATCCGGATTTAAAACAATACAATATTTTGATTACATAATACAAAATCCATATATTAGAATACCGAGAAAGGGTATGGGGGGAAAGATCAGCAAAGATCATGTTTTAGTGTTGGAGAAAGGGGTCTAGTTATGGCGCAAAAAAACAGAACAAAGGAAATTTGGTTGATTCCAAAGCGGGTAAATTTGCATCAGACAATTTGTTTGATTGATGGAATCATAGAAAGGGGATACGACGGAACAAGATGGACGACGCAAAAACAGGACAATTTAGGCGTGAATCTAAAGAAATGGGGTGCCACGAAAGACGGAAAAAATATTTCACAACAGGCGATCCGAACCCTAGTGGCATCCATACCTCAGTATTTGGGATTTTTGTACATAAATACGGAAAACACTCCCAATACGATCTGTCTTACAGAGGCCGGGATGGCGTTGTGGCGTAATCATAAAGATGAATTGGTAAAAATCCCCAATCTTATTGAAGGGAAAGAGTCGCTGATAACGGAATCAGCCGATGTGCTAAGACAGATGGAAAAGCTGCAGATAACGAATCCGGTTATTAACAAAGACTGTGAAAATATATATGTATTTCCGTTTCGGTTTATGTTAAAGGTTTTACTTAAGGTTGGTTATCTTGATCAGGAAGAAATTGCGTATTTTCTTTTTAAGGTAAGAAGCGAAGATGAAGTTGACTTGATCGTACAGGAAATCGGGAATTTTCGCAAGCTGCCGAATGAAGACAGGGAAGCTCTTATAAATTCTTTCAAGAAGACTCATATCGGAAATATTACATTGGTAAAGGCGTCTTCCGCCGGTTATTTTATATCGCTTTGCCAGATTACAGGGATAATGGATAAATTGAAAGTGACTCCGAAGAATCGACAGGGTGCGATTGCAGGCTTGAAGATCAAGGATGATTATATTGATTATGTGACTGAAATGTTGGATTTAAAATATCAGCAAGCAGAAGTATATGATTTTGGAGATAACTTACAGTTATGGATCGATTATATCGGGAATCCAGAGAGGGATTACCCGCCGATCAATGTATCGATTGTGAATAAAGCGAATGCCAGATATTTAGTTCAGGTATTTAAAGACGGTTCTTGCAAATATGATGATTTGATCAATGAAGAGGAAATATTGCAGGTTCCGATGTTTGTAAATGAGGAATACGATATAAAAATAATAGATATTGCGACAGGAAATGAAATGCAGACATTTAACATCTGCCCTTCCTTTGAACAAAGACAGTATGAAATCGGGAGTAATATAATTGAGGATCGTGTGCCGGAGGAAACGTTAGAGAGCATCGCAGAAGAGGTGATCGAACATTGTCAGGCGGCGAATTTTGCAGGGAAAACGTTAAATTATATAAATACATTATCAAAAGTTACCGGAACTGATCGAATAAATGATAAATCTTTAAGAGGAGCGTATTTTGAATATTATGTATACAAAATGCTTAATATCTTAAAGGAACGAGAGGTTGTTGATGAAGTGATCTGGAATGGTAAGATTGGAAAATACGGTCTGCCGGTACAGGCGCCCGGAGGAAAAACAGGAACCCCGGATATTGTATTTATGATCGATGATCTGCATGTCGTTGTTGAACTTACGACAATAAAACCGAAAGCAATGCAATTTCGTGCGGAGGCTTCATCGGTTCCTGATCATATCAGATTGTATAAGCAAACATCAGGAAAAGAAGTCGTGGGCGTATTTTGTGCGCCGATGATACATGAGAGAAATACTGCGGCGATGCAGGCAACACTTGCTCCGTACGACGTGAAACTACATTGCATTACAGATCAGGAATTGGTAGAAATGCTATTGGATGCTACCCATGAAAGCATAAAAAGTAAATTGACTGGGGAAGCCGGAGAAAATCATTAAGATCACAGCAATCTTGGAACAGCGTATAGAAAAAATATTTTTTATAATATAACTACCACGTGGAAATGGAAGTGATGGTTATGGAGCAGATACTCAGATATATCGAGGAACATATGTGTGAACCACTGACAAACAAGCAGTTGGCTGAGGCTGCCGGTTATTCAGAATGGCATTTTATCCGTGTGTTTAAGGAACATATGCATGTAACACCGATGGAATATGTGTGGAGAAGGAGGCTTATCAAAGCGTCCGGAGACATTGCAGATGGTGAGCGGATCATAGATGCGGCGTTAAAATATGGCTGGCAGTCCCACAGTGCGTTTACAAAATCCTTTCACAGAGAATTTGGGTTTTCGCCATCCCTTCTTAGAACAATGCGTATTCAACTTAATTGTTTAGGAGGTAGTCATATGAATGATATTTTTTTGAAAAGCACGGAAATTGGCATGGCAAAAGAGCGGTTGTTAGAAATGTTAAAGGAGTCCGTTAAAGCAAACGGGATCGATTTGGATGGGATTGATCTGGATGAGATATACCGCGTCGCCTGCAAAGTTTACGAAGGAAGAAAACGCTATTCAGGTGAAGAATATGTCACCCATACGATCAATGTGGCGATCATTCTTGCAGAAATAGGAGCAGAAAGCGATGTTATATCAGCGGGAATGTTTTGCGACGCAGCAATAAAAGGGGTGGTTCCGCTTGAGGAGCTTGAAAAAGAATTGCCGGAAAGCGTTTGGAGCATCGTATCAAATCTGCCGGGAGAGAATGTAAACTTGATGGATTTGAAGGATGAGGTGATTTTGATCAAGTTAGCGGAGCGGCTTCACAATATGAGAACGATCGAGTACATGGATGACAGTAAAAAACGCATAAAAGCAAAGGAGACATTTGATGTTTTTATGCCGCTGGCACGAAAAATAAATAACAGGAAGCTGATCGACGAACTTAACGATCTTGTCATGAAATATTATCCGGAGAATGGAAAAGAGTAAGATCGTATCATTGGTATCTTGTTATGAAATCAGAAATCCGTAAGGGAAGAAATATTTCCTTTACGGATTTCTTTTGGCATGATAAAATAGTCTTAACAGAGTTAAACCGTAGATGAAATAGATTTCAGAAATGAGGATTGCTATGAATAAAGCGAAAAATATCATAAGTATTATTGTAGGGATTGTTATCATGGTTCAGTTATGCAGCAATATACATATGTTAACCAATGGGGTCAGGCAGCTTGACTTTAATTTTATGAGCGCTATGATGACAGGGTTCTGGCTTGTTATGGTGCTTATTATCGTGGTTATTTCTGTGTTTATTTTGCGAAATGTAGCAGAGCTTGTTATTGCATTTGTCTATGGAGAAGAGTGTACCGAGGATAATAAGGTACTCAGGATTTTCAATAAGGTCAGCAGTATATTAGGAGTCTTGCCTCAGATCGTCGGTGGTGCCATGTTTGGAGGGATGGGTATATTTTGTCTGGTTCATCCGCAGTTGAGGGGAGCAGATATTTTTGTGAAAGTGATGGCGGCTGTCTTTGTGGGGTTTGCTCTTTTCATCGTGATCCGCTCGATTCGTTGGATCGTGTCGATCATACGGGAGTAATACCGCAATAATACCGCAGTAATACTGCGGTAATGCAGCAGTAATGAAGTTTTTTCGGGAGACAGTAAAAGGGGGGGAGTGTAATGAAGGAAGAACAGCAAAAAAAGTTATTTCAATTACTTTCATTGGAGTATAATTGTGAGCCAGAAGATTTTATGAAAAAAGAAAATGTTTTGACGAAATCTGCTTTGCGAGAGGGAAGGAGAAAGTACAGTGAGAAGCCATACTTTTTTCAGATGGTTACTACGGGGAATCATGTGGTGATCACGGCGGATGAAAAACTCCATCCGTATCTGGCGGATTTTATGAAGGGCAGAGAGGGACACTGGTTGTTTGAAATACCGAATCTGCTTCCGTTAGAGAAGGAATTGAATTTGCATGGTTATTCGCTCACTGGCACATTTCATATGTTCCTCTCGGACTTTGAGGTGCAGCCGGTCAGGGAGTATCCGGTAAAGTGGTTTTATGGAAGTGAGATCAGGCAGTTTTATGGTGATAAGAGATTTCCCAATGCGATCGCACCGTATTATCTGGAACATCGTCCGGATACGATCGTTGTCTGTGCCTATGATGGCGAGGCGGTCATGGGGATGGCGGGCTGCTCGGAGGATGCGCCCCACTGGCAGCAGATCGGGATTGATGTTTTGCCGGAATATCGTTCCAGAGGAGTGGGGACATATCTTGTCACGCTTTTGAAAAATAAGATTACAGCGCAGGGGGATACGCCTTTTTACGGTACGAGTGTGTCCAATTATCACTCGTGGAATGTTGCTTTAAATTGCGGATTTCGTCCGGCATTTGTCGAAATTGGAGCGAAAAAAAATTCCGTTGACAAAAAGACCTCCATTTGTTATGATGAGAAAGATAAATGCGAAGAAAAGAAGAAGTAGTGACAGAGGGAACTTACAGAGAGCTGCCGGTGGCTGAGAGGCGCAAGGGAATCCTGTTATGAATACATCTTGGAGTATCCGGCTGAAGGAGATTCTGGTAGGCTTGGACGGTGGTGTACCCGTTATCGTACAGGGATATGGTAGTATCCTGATGAGCCTGAACAGCGTGAGTTGTCAGGAAAAAAAGGTGGTAACACGAAGAGATTTCGTCCTTTTGCAGATGAGTAGATCATTTGCAGAAGGGCTTTTTGATTTCTTTGCAAAAAAGATGATTGCAGAAAGGTGGATCAAAAGAATGAAAGTGTATGATGAATTGGTAGCCCGTGGGTTGATCGCACAGGTGACAGATGAAGAAGAGATCAAGGAATTGGTAAATAATGGAAAAGCGGTATTTTATATCGGGTTTGACCCGACCGCTGACAGCCTTCATGTCGGGCATTTTATGGCGCTCTGTCTGATGAAAAGACTGCAGATGGCAGGAAATAAGCCGATTGCACTGATCGGTGGAGGTACAGCGATGATCGGGGATCCGAGCGGCCGGACAGATATGCGCCAGATGATGACGGAGGAGACCATTCAGCACAATGTGGAATGTTTTCAGAAGCAGATGAGCCGGTTCATCGATTTTTCAGAAGGGAAAGCGATGGTTGTAAACAATGCGGACTGGCTGATGGATTTGAATTATATGGAAGTTCTCCGGGAGATCGGGCCGCATTTTTCCGTAAACCGGATGCTTGCGGCGGAGTGTTATAAACAGCGAATGGAGAAGGGACTTACTTTTTTGGAATTTAACTACATGATCATGCAGAGTTATGATTTTTATTCACTATTTCAGAAATACGGCTGCAATATGCAGTTTGGCGGGGACGACCAGTGGAGTAATATGCTCGGGGGTACAGAACTGATCCGGCGCAAACTGGGCAAAAACGCTTACGCTATGACGATCAATCTGCTTTTAAATTCCGAGGGAAAGAAAATGGGAAAAACGCAGTCCGGCGCTGTCTGGCTTGATCCGGAAAAGACCAGTCCATTTGATTTTTACCAGTACTGGCGGAATGTCAGCGACACGGATGTTTTGAAATGCCTGCGTATGCTTACCTTTTTGCCGCTTGAGCAGATCGATGAGATGGATCAGTGGGAGGGCAGCCAGTTAAACGAGGCAAAGGAAATCCTTGCATTTGAACTGACAAAACTCGTACATGGAGAAGAGGAAGCGGCGAAAGCACAGGCAGGAGCGAGAGCTTTGTTTGCCAGTGGAAGCGCAGCCGATATGCCGGAAGCAGAGCTGACGGAAGCGGACTTTGAGGAGGGGAGCATCGGGATTCTCAATCTTCTTGTGAAAGCAGGTCTGGCACCGTCGAATGGTGAGGCGCGAAGAAATGTGCAGCAGGGCGGTGTGTCGATTGATGGCGAGAAGATATCCGATGTGAGGATGCAGGTCACGAAAGAGAGCATCGGAGACGAAGGAATTGTTTTGAAACGCGGGAAGAAGAAATTTGTGAGGGTTGTAGTGAAATAGTTAGGTTGTACTTTTATTTTACAGATATATTTGGTATAATGGTTCTAACATTCAAACCATGAAGTAAAGTAGGAGGAGAGCGTATGACACAAAGAAAAATAGGTCTTTTGATGTTTTTGCTGTTTGCCTGTTTCTTTGCGGGCAGCAGAAATTCATCGGCAGCAGGAAATGTGTACCGGGTGGATCGGTATGGGGAACTGAACTATTATTCGGGCAGTCCTGTGGTCTCAATACGGAGTAATATTTCTGCGATTGATGAAAGTGCGTTTAACAGTGTGAAGACAACCAGATTTGTTACGTCGGGGAATCCATATTTTAAAACAGTGGACGGGGCGCTTTTGAGTAAGGATGGTACATTGCTGATTCGATGTCCATCCGAGAAACAGGGTTCTTTTACGGTTCCATCCACCGTGAAAAAAATAGAAGATTGTGCGTTTAAAAACTGTACGAAACTGACACGGATCACGATTCCGGACTCGGTGGTATCGATTGGAGAAGATGTTTTTGAAAACTGTTCCCTGCTCCGTGGTGTCCGTCTCTCAAACCATATTACCCAGATTAAGGATGGGTGTTTTAGCAGCTGCAGCAGTCTGCGTGATGTAAAGATACCGGCTTCTGTCACCTCGATCGGACGTCGGGCATTTTCAAACTGCCAGAGTTTGAAAGATATTGCGTTACCGGATTCTGTATCAGAGACAGGCGACGCCTGTTTTGAAAATTGCATTAAGCTGACAGGCGCAAAACTGTCTTCCAAAATGCGCAAGGTTAGTGGCAGGATGTTTTCTGATTGTACTAGCCTGAAAGCGGTTAAAAACACCGGAAATATCGAAACGGTGGGAAGCCGGGCATTTAAAAACTGTATCAGCCTGAAAACATTTTCCATTTCCGGGAAAATGGATTCGATCCAGAGTGAGGCATTTCAGAACTGTGTAAATCTTGGGACAGTAATGATTCCGAGGGGGACGGAGTATATCAGCTATCGTGCCTTTACGGGGGCTGCCGGCAAATTTATCGTGGATTCTTCAAATCCGAACTATTCCAGCCGCAGCGGACTGTTGTTAGATGAAAAGGGCGGAAGGCTGATTCAGGCGCCGGTGGCAATGACAGGGGAATTAAGGATACCGGGCAGTGTGAGTTATATCGCTGATAGTGCGCTTCGGAATACCAGATATAGCAGTATCATCATTCCAGAGGGAGTGACAGCCATCAGTAAGAGCCAGTTTAGGGGCTGTGAAAAATTAAAGGCCATTTATCTGCCCGCAAGCATCGGGCGGATCGGCGGCGCCCGCCGGACTACAAATTCCCTTGATATGAACAGTCTGGAAAAAGTCGTTGTCGCCAAGGAAAATCAGAATTATCAGTCGAAAGATGGTGTGGTGTACTCGGCAGATGGCAGACAGATGGTATTTTTCCCATCCGGAAAACGAGGTACGTTCCATCTGTCGGATGAGTGTAAATATATAGGAAACCAGATGCAGGAAAATAAACTTACTTCCATTCATGTGTCTTCGCAAAATAAATATTTTACTGCTTCAGACGGGGTATTATATAATCTCAAGGGGACGCAGATCCGTTGTTTTCCTATGAAGAAAGCAAATTACCGGATACCGAAGACTGTTAAGGATATCAGTTACCTGAACCGGATCAAGGATGGACTAAAGTGTAAGGCAGTAAAAGTTTCTGCGGGTAACAAAAACTTTTATTCAAAAGCAGGTGTGATCTTTGAGGCGGATTCGGATACACTCCTGTTCTATCCGACAAAGAAGAAGGGCGCATATAAGATTCCTTCCTCTGCCAGATATATTGCTTCTGGCGCTTTTTCGGAGGCACATGAGCTGACATCCCTGACCATTACGAAGAATGTCAGCCGACGCCGGGGAAGTACACTGCGTTTTCGTAACTGCAGAAAGCTGAAAAAAGTCGTTGTCAATCAGGGACAGCTGAACTATATCAGTATGAACTTTTTGGGGTGCAGAAGATTATCAAGTCTTTCGTTCCCATCTACGATCATGACGACGGATTTAGATGATCTGCCAGAGGGCGTGACGATTCACGGATGGAAGAATACATATGCCAAAGAGGCCGCAGAGGATGCAAAAGGTAAGTTTATAAGTCTGGGGACGATTCCGAATGTAATTACTGGAGTCAGGGTTAAAAAGATCATCGATAAGTACCAGTTGTCGTGGAATGCTTCGGGCGAGGCAAGCGGATACCAAATCTATACGGTGTATAATACGATTAAAAATATCAGCGGTGCAGGCAATACCTCCTGTTACATAAATGATATTTATCAGTATGATACGATTTATATCCGCGCATACAAAATCGTGAAAAATAAGAAAGTGTATGGAAAGGCAAAGGCCATTTATGTGGATTACTGATCTTTCTCAATGAAGACGATTATCAAATCCGGCAGGGACATTTCCTTTTGTGAAGTGTCCCTGCTTTTTATAAAAGACAAAGGGAGTGAAGTTTGTTATAGTTAGTATGTGGTTGAGATGGAGATCAAAAAGAGGAGGTGCAGAAAATGAGCAAACTATTATGTTCTACCGGAGCGTTGATCGGGAGACCAAACAATAGAAATTACAGGTTATTGGAATCGCTGTCAAAGGAGCTTGATTGTGATGGGTTTGAGTTCATGATGTATAGTTCATGGTATGACGAGGCAGACGAGATCACAGAGTATTTGAACCGTATTTCTCTGCCAACACCGGTTATGCACTGTGAGAAGCATATCGGGGAAAAAATCGGCCGGGGAGAAGAGGGAGATTTGGAGGAAGCGATCCGCCTATTTACGATAAATTGTAAAGTGGCGGATAAAATCCATGCGGAAAAAATCGTGATCCATCTGTGGGATGGTCTTATTTCGGATCAGAATTTTCAAAATAATCTGGAGGCATATGGGGAGCTGCAAGAGATTTCAAAAGAGTATGGGGTGGAGCTACTTGTCGAGAATGTCGTGTGCAATCAAGAGGATCCGATGAAGCACTGGTGCGAACTGGCAGAGAGGTATCCCGATATTTCTTTTGTGTTTGATACGAAGATGGCGGCATTTCATGAGCAGCTTGAGCTGTTATATCAGGAGGAGTACAGATGGCTTTGGGATGAGGGACATATCCGGCATTATCATGTAAATGATTATGCCGGAGGATATATGGACTGGAGTAATCTGCGCACGTTGCCGATTGGCAAGGGGCATATTGATTTTGAACGTTTCTTTGCATTTATCCGAAAAATAAAATATGATGACACATTTACTGTGGAAGCGACTGCTTTTGGCAAGGATGGGAAAATAGACGTTGAGATGTTAAATGGGTGTTTTAAGAAGATACAGCAGGGCTTAGGAGTACGTTGATATTTTTATAGTAATCATTTGTGATGTATGGTATACTTAGGAAGGAGTATTTGGAGAGGGGTGTGCTACGATGAGTATTCAGTCAGATGTGGAATTGATTTCAGTGCGGGCTATGGAAGCTTACGCAAAACGAAACCATATGTCGGGGTCTGAAACGATTGAATTATTTCATAAGCATCAGGTGTTTGAAAAAATTGTATTACAACATGAGTATCTTCATCAGGTGGATTTTGACGAGGTTATGGAATATATTGAAAAAGTATTAGAAGATGATACGCATACAATAGCGGTTTTTCATGGAACAGTCAGCCGGTTCGATAAAATAGATTTATCTAAGTCGCATGATCACAGAGACTTTGGCGTGGGATTTTACACGACTATTTTAGAGAGTCAGGCGAAAGAATGGGGATATCGGTTGCATTTGCGAGAAAAAACAAAGAGCTATTTTGTGCATCAGTATTATTTTGAGGAAAAGGATACATTAAGTATTAAACGATTTGGGGGATTAAATAGGGAGTGGCTTGAATTTATTAAAGAAAACCGCTCAAAGGGTGGTTTGCAGCATAGATATGATGTTGTGATTGGGCCGGTTGCAGATGATAATACAATGGAAACCGTTCAGTTGTATATGAATGGTATCTTGACGGATTCGGAAGCGGTTGAGAGGTTACGATATAACAAGGTAAATAATCAGGTGTCATTTCATACGGAAAAAGGTTTGGAGAGTTTAAAGTTCGTGAGGAGGGATGATTATGAGTGATGTTGTTTATACCTTTAACGGAAAAGACATTACAATGAATATTTGCATACAGATACGTGCAGTAATCAACGTGATATGTGAGAGAATGAATATAGAATTTAAAGAGGCAATGTGGTTGTTTTATCATTCGGATACCTATAGGACTTTGCAGGATACAGAAAATATATTATGGGCAGAGCCGGCAGAGTATATTGCAGACTGCTATTTTGATGAGACCCAGAAGAATTAATTAACGGAGAATATCATAAATGGAATATCAATTAAAAAATGGCAAACAAGTTAATATCCGCAGACCAAAGCCGGAGGATGCAGAGGCGATAATCCATGTTATGTCTACTGCGGATACAGAGACGCGTTTTTTGGCGAGGAATCCGGGAGAATTTTGTACGCCGGTTGAGAGGGAAAGAGAAATAATCGCAAATATCCTTAATGATAATGATGTTGAATGGTTTGTCGCTGAGTATGAAAATGTAGTAGTCGGACAGTGTTCGATCGGGCTGGTCAGGAGAACAGCAAGGTATCGCCACAGAGCGGAGGCGGCTTTTGTAATTTTGAAGGAATACTGTGATCTCGGGATCGGTGGGAAAATGATGCAGGAATGTATCCAATGGTGCGAAGAGAAGGGAGTAACTCAGATTGAGTTGGATGTTGTGACGGATAACGACAGGGCTATCAAAATGTATCAGGGATTTGGTTTTGAAATTACAGGTACAATCTCAAAGGCATTGCGTTATCCGGATGGAACATATGCGGATGAATATTTGATGATAAAGAATAGCATTGCCCCAAACTGCTCAAAATAATCCTTATAAAAATTTGCATATAAGGATATGTGCGGAAATGGGGTAGGGATGATGGGATCAATTTGGGGCAGGGAAAATCGGATTCCTGCCAGAGAGCGTCTGGAAAGAGATTTAGAGACAGAGATCGCAGTGATCGGCGGCGGGATGGCGGGGCTTCTTACTGCTTATTTTTTGAGCCGCCAAAATAAAAAGGTAGTAGTTCTCGAAGCAGACCGGATCGCTGGGGGCCAGACAAAAAATACGACAGCAAAGATCACGAGCCAGCATGGAATGATCTATTCTGAACTGGAGAAAAAGCATAGTTTGCAGACCGCCAGACTGTATGCGGGGGCAAATGAAAATGCGATCCATATGTATGAGCAGCTCATAGAAGAGGAGGGGATATCGTGCGGTTTTGAAAAACTTCCCTCCTATTTGTATTCAAGGGTCAGTGCAGAGCCGCTTAAAAAAGAGGCGGAGATGGCGGCAGAATTGGGGATCAAAGCTTTTTTTACAACAAATACCGAACTGCCTTTTCCGAATGAAGGCGCGGTCTGTTTTGAGGAACAGGCGCAGTTTCATCCGTTGGAGTTTATCCGGTATATTTCAAAAGATTTGGAGATTTATGAAAATACAAAAGTGCTGTCCGTGAAGGGACATGTGATCCATACGGAATGTGGAACAGTGACAGCAGAGCATATTGTATTTGCTTCTCACTATCCATTTCTGAATATACCGGGCTTTTATTTTCTGCGTCAGCATCAGGAGAGAAGCTATGTGCTTGCCCTCGCAGATGCGGCAAGCTATAAAGGAATGTACTGCAGTGCAGATGAGGGCGGAATCTCGTTGCGAAATGCGGGGGAGCTGCTTTTGTTTGGTGGAAGTTCCCACCGCACCGGAAAAAATTGCTGTCGTGCCATCTATGAATCGTTGGCAAATAAAGCGGAGTTATTTTATCCGGGATGCCGGGAGGCTGCGAGATGGTCGGCACAGGACTGCATGACACATGATAAGATTCCCTTTATTGGGAAATATTCGGTTTACCGGCCATACTGGTATGTGGCGACAGGGTTTAAAAAGTGGGGGATGACTTCATCGATGATTTCCGCGAGACTGCTTACCGATCTCATCTGCAAGACAGAGAATCCCTATATGGAATTGTTCCGGCCGCAGCGTTTTTGTATCCGGGCGTCTGCGAAGGATTTTCTGGTTGATGCCGGAGAAAGCATCCGGGGGCTTTTCGAGGGAGCGCTGCACCCGGCAAAGCGGTGTCCGCACATGGGCTGTGAGATGAAGTGGAATCCGGATGAGCAGAGCTGGGACTGTCCGTGCCACGGTTCCCGGATCACATTTGATGGGAAGCTGATCGATAATCCGGCACAGAAAGGGAAGTTTTAGTTGTATTTTTGAAACAAGTACGATAAAATATTGTTGTATCGAAAGGAAGAATGGCATTTATCGCTTTGTGCAGGGAAGGACATAACATGAAACTTAAAGTAAGGAATCTGGCGAAGATAAAAAGTGCAGATATTATTGTGGACGGAATTACAGTGATTGCCGGTGAAAATAATACCGGAAAGAGTACAATAGGAAAAACATTGTTTTCGCTGTTTAATTCTATTTCGGATATAGAATATAAGATAAATCGACAGCGTGTGAAAGAAATTGAAGAGTCATGCCGCAGTTTTTTGAAAAATCATATAATTTCAGGGGATGGACGAAGAAGTATATTTCCAAGGATTCATGTGACAGCGAGGAATCTTGCGGCAAGGATTTCTAGGATATTAGAGGATAATGATAAAATAGAGGCGGGGGAGATTTATGAAATTGTAGAACAAACACTACAGAATCTGGGAAATCATATAGAACAGCTAGACGTAGCCGAGGAATTTGCAGAGGGTATGACAAAGAAGATCATGGAAATCCTTGATCTGCCGGCAAAAGTTATTATTCAGGAAATTTTATCAAGATTTTTTAACCAGATATTTCATGGCCAAATCAATACACTTAAGGACGCAGATCAGGAGACAGAATTGGAACTTGAGGTAAAAGGGAAGAAATTCGAGGTGGCTTTTAACTGCAATGAGTGTAGTCGTTATGCTACAGAATTTACAATCTTAAATAACGCCATCTACATTGATAATCCTTTTGTTGTGGATCAACTGGGAGGATGGCATGAGTTAAATGCGATGGAACAGCATTTAAGAGAGTTACTGACGGATAGTTCGGGTGAGGGCCTTATGGATGGCATTATTGGCTCAGTTCTTGCCAAAGAGAAAATGACAGAGATTTACCGTGCGTTAGAGGAAGTAATAGAAGGGCAGATTGTAGAGAAGGAGGACGAATTTTATTTAAAAGAAGAAGGTTATCAAAAGCCTGTATCGGTCAGTAATCTTTCTACAGGTATGAAGTCTTTCGTGATCATTAAAATGCTTGTTGAAAAAGGATTGATAAAGGAAAAGGATGTTTTAATCCTAGACGAGCCGGAAATACATCTGCATCCCCAATGGCAAGTTGTATATGCAGAAGTTATTGTGCTGTTACAGAAATATTTTGACCTGTGTGTGGTAGTCACGACACACAGTCCCTATTTTCTGGATGCTATAAATTTATTTTCGATCAAACATGGAAGTGACAAAAAAGTAAATTATTATTTGGCTTCTCTGGAGGATGGGAGTGCCAAGATGGAATGTGTCACAGGGGATATTGATATGATTTACAAAAAGATGTCATCTCCGATACAGATGTTAGATACATTGCGAGACGAATTAAAGAGGAGTGATGGAGACAGGTTATGACAAAAGAGATGATGGATAAACTATCGCCAATATTAAGTGCGCATAAATGTACATTAAAAAAGGCATCTAAAGATGATGACAGAAAATGTTTTATGTGTGAAAGCCTTCTTGAAGTGATTCATTTTGATAAGATACCAAAAGAATATTGTCGCAGGTTACACTGTCCGGCATTTCCTAAGTCGAATGATGCACTTTATATTAGCCCGAAGAATGACTGGTACTTTATTGAGTTCAAAAATGGCACAGTGGAGAAAGCGGATGTGTACCGAAAGATTTATGATAGCATTATTATGCTGATTGAACTGAAAATCATCCCGAATTTCCAGTTTGTACGGGATCATGTTCGTTATATTCTCGTGTATAACCCTCAAAAATATTCAGATATGCCGGGGCGGGATATGATACATTCTTATGTATGTGCGAGGGCAGAGAGTGAGCGTGAACTTTTTGGTATTCAAAAGTTTAAGGCGTTTTTATTAAAAGAAGCTCATACATATACTCCTGAGTTATTTGAAGAGAATTTTGTTTTGCCAATGGAAAGGCAGGAAAAACAGGTGGCGGAATAAATAATCGGTCGCCTGTTTTTTATTACATATAAGGTTGACATCGTAGTCCAAACAGGCTATAATGGACTACAAGATAGTCCAAGTGGACGGAATGCCCTTGGATGCTATCGGTTTCTAACAAGGGGATGATAAATATTGGAAGTAAACATAACAAATAGCGAATGGTATGTGATGGAATGTCTCTGGAGCAGTTCTCCACGGACGCTGATGCAGATCGTGGAGGAATGCGGAGAGCGTGTGGGATGGGCGAAGAGTACCTGTACCACGATGGTAAAGCGAATGGATACGAAGGGGCTGATCCGGCATGAGGAAGATGGGCGGACGAAGCTTTTTTATCCGGTTATAAAGCGTGAGGAAGTGGCAGTAAAACAGACGAGGGATTTTTTGCAGCGGATTTATAAGGGAAGTGTCGGTATGATGATGAATGCCCTAGTGGATCAGGACGATCTGACGGAGGAGGACATCGACGAATTGGAAAAACTTCTCGAACAGCTAAAAAAAGAGCGGAGAACGAAAAAATGATTAGGAGAGGGGAATGGTTATGTGGATAACAATACTGTCGTCATCGGTACTTATCGGTCTGGTGCTTTTGCTCCGTTACATATTTCGGGGAAAAGTCAGGGCAGGAGTGATATATGCGCTCTGGGGAGTGGTGTTGTTGCGGCTTTTGATACCGGTGCAGATTTTTGCGCTTCCGGCAGGAGTACAGGATTTTTTCACTTCTATTATAACGGATGTGGAAACCGGGGAGAACGAAACAGATATCGTCGGGCAGCAGGAGACGCAGGTGGCGTCATATGATATTAACCCCGCTGATGCGCAGACGGATGGAACAGGAAGGCTTAATGAATATGATGACACGGTAAAGGAAGCAGAAGAAAATGGCATATTGTCAGAACTGCCGGAGGATAAAATTAGTTCCAGTGATGATCAGCTTGTGACAGGAGAAAGGGAAGACCGTATTTCTGGCATGAGTGATGCGGCGGAGGAACCAAAACAGATAACAAATATTTTCAGAACGCATGGAAAAGAACTCATGATTTTTATCTGGGCAGTTCCGGCAGTCCTGCTTCTGATGGCTATTTTTATTTCAAATTGGAAATTTTATTACAGGCTGAAAAAGGATCGCCGTATTTTTCAAAATGAGGGCAGTCCTGTGGTGTATCATACAAACTGTGTCCATGTACCCTGTTTGTATGGACTGTTCCGGCCGGCAATCTATTTGCCGGAGGAACCGCCGGAGACGTTGGAAGCGGCAGCAGGTGACAGCGAAGAAGAACAGGCATATATTATTTATCATGAACGAATGCACTACCGTCATCTGGATCATGTGTGGTCTGTGGTGCGCATTATTCTAATCTGTGCGTACTGGTTTCATCCGCTTGTGTGGATCGCGGCCAGAGTGTCAAAACAGGATGCAGAGTATGCGGCGGATGAGGCAGTTGTAAAAGATATGGGATACGAAGAGCGGTTTCGCTATGGAAAGGCTATTTTGGGTACACTCCGGCGGGGCGGCGAGAAGGGAAAGCTTCTTTCCATAGCCAGTACAGCGAGTTCGTCGAAAAGGGAAATCACAAAGCGGATTGAAAATATATCGACCAGAGGAAAACATTCGGCTGCCGCACTTGTGATCTTGACTGCGCTTGTTTTGTCCCTGACTGCCTGTGCATTTTCTGGGCGGGACAGCGGAACAAACGAAACAGATACGGGAACAGACACAGCCAGTCCGGGTGCAGTGAGCGCAGGTGCGGTTGGCGGGACGGACAGCCCGGCAGAACAGACAGAAGACCAGAAACTGGAAGAGGCAATCTCGCAAGTCTTGAAGGAGGACATGTGGGGTAAGGTAGTGACATCCTCTACGTGGCAGTATGCAAATGTGGAAAATATGAGTATTGTGGAGTCTCATATGCTTCTTGAAAAAGAGGAGACAAAAAAGCAGGTTACGGTATATGCGGTGACATTGGCAGCTGCTTACGGAACCGGAGTGAAAGGGGACGGAAAGGAGAGGGAACTATGCTATACATGCCGGGGATCTTCGCCGGATTTTTGCGTGATCACTTTTGACAAAAAAGATGGTGATTATGTGGAAAAGGAGACATGGCATGCGGCGGCTAAGAAAGACGAGGAGATACGTAAGATGTTTCCAGAGACGGTGTCTGACGAGGAGCTGAGTTGGACGGAAAATGATTATATCATGTATTTGACGGGGGAGAACGAGCGGAAAGCATTTGATGAGTTAAAGAAGCAAGAGACTGTCGGAACAAAAGAGAAGGCAAAGGAACTTAAACCGTTGAAAAATATAGAGGGTACGGTCGTGAGAGCCTATGATAGTTTCGGGATGGGTTATTCAACGGATTATGATCCTATACCGGAGCTTGTGCGCAAACAATCTGGCGTCTCTGAATTTACCGAAAAACTTGTCGATGCGTTTAACCAGATGAAGCTTGTGCCGGTACATGATCTGAAAGAAAATTCGATGGATGTCCGAAGCATGATCACGATTGATTTTATTTCAGACAACGAACGGGCGAGACAGATCATGATTGATGCGAACCGGGTGTGCTGGGTGGATGGGCAGCCGCAGGCTTTTGTGATGGATGAATCGGTCTTTGACTATAAGGAAATACAGGAGATGATCGAAGCGGCGGAAATAAAGGAGGGGCGTTGCCGCAGTCCGTTTACCGGCGAGGAGATCATAGATGCGGAGACGGACATCCAGTTTTTGAATCAGCTTTTGGGAAATTCCCCGAATATAAATGGAGGATTTTTGGAGGCGCGGGCGAAAAAGCTTTGCAAAATAAACGGTACGACCAGATATGAGGAATATAAATCCCAGTGCGAGCATTTTCTCACATACAAGAAAATGTACCTTGCTGCAAAAGAGGATGGCGTCGCTGTCACAGATGATGAGGCAGAGGCATATATCAATGATTTAAAAAACAGCATGGACATGTTGGGGAAGAAAGAGACGCTGGAACGGTATTGCAAACAGAAAGGGATTTCAGAAAAAACTTATTGGGAATTTACGAAATTGTTTTATAAGCTTCAATACCCGGATGAAAAAGTCGGGGATGATGTAGAAGAGTTTCAGGAAAAGCTAGATAAACAACAAGTAAAAATACTAGATGGGCCGCATGTGGATCTGAGTGTAAAAAAAGGAAACATCACAAATTCATAAGAAATTTTTCCGACATAATGTGCTATAATAATCTCAGCAAATTTGGCGGTGCCAAGCTTTTTATGCACAGAAATGGAGGGGGTTATGGACGGAAATATTTTAGTGGTGGATGACGAAAAAGAAATTGCAGATCTCATAGAGGTTTATCTCAAGAATGAAGGCTACCGGGTGTACAAATTTTATAATGGAAAGGACGCCCTGTCCTGCCTGCAGCATACCGAGATCCATCTAGCGATACTGGATATCATGCTGCCAGATATCGATGGTTTTACGCTGTGTCAGGAGATACGCAAAAAATGGTTTTTTCCGGTGATCATGCTGACCGCAAAGATTGAGGATACCGATAAGATCAAAGGGATCACGCTCGGGGCGGATGATTATATTACAAAGCCATTTAATCCGTTGGAAGTTACGGCGAGGGTGCGGGCGCAGCTCCGGCGTGCAAACACCTACAACAAAAATGGAGGCGGGGGAGAACTGGACGAGGATTATTTCTCCGTTGACGGATTGGAAGTAAATGCCAAAACACATGTCTGCCTTTTATACGGAAGAGAGGTCAGCCTTACTCCGTTGGAGTTTTCGATTCTTTTGTATTTGTGCAGGAGAAGGGGAAATGTGGTGAGTGCGGAGGAGTTGTTTGAGAAGGTATGGGGAGAGCGGTATTTGGACAGCAATAACACAGTCATGTCCCACATTGCCAAACTGCGGGAAAAATTAAAAGAGAACTCAAGGAAACCGAAGTTTATCAAAACCGTATGGGGAGTTGGGTATAAAATTGACTGAGTATCGTGAGAAAAAGTATGAAAAGGGAAATAAATTAAGAAAAGAGCTGACAAGACAGTTGATGCGTAAGTTTTGTATCCGGCTTGCGATCTATGTCGTCTGCATCATCATGCTGTTTGTCATTGGATATGAAATATGCGCCGGGCAGGTGTGGTACGGATGGGAACCGCTTTATCCGCTCGTTCATTTTGTACATGAGCATTGGTTTGGATGTTTTATGGTCTGCGTGGTGGCGGGCTTTGCCATCTGTACGGTGTCGAGTTTTAAAAATATCGTCTGGATATTAGAGTATATTCTCGGCGCGGTAAACCGTATTTATGAGGAAAAGGAAGAGCTGATCGAACTTCCTGATGAGCTTCATGAGGTCGAGAAAGAACTCAATCATGTCAGCATCAATGTAAAAAGAAGCAAGCAGAAGGCGAGGGAGGCAGAGAAGAGAAAAAATGATATGATCGTCTATATGGCGCATGATCTGAAAACCCCTCTTACCTCAGTGATTGGATATCTGTCGTTACTCCATGATGAGGCGGAAATTTCAGAAGAACTGAAAAGCCGCTATATCGGGATTGCCCTGAAAAAATCCGAGCGTCTGGAGGAGTTGATCAATGAGTTTTTTGAGATCACGAGATTCAATCTTTCGGCAGCTCCCCTGAATCTTTCAACCGTAAATTTGACGCGGATGCTCGAGCAGATCGCCTATGAATTTATTCCTCTTTTTCAGGAGAAAAAACTCACGTACCAGCTGCATCTTGAAAAAGATATTACCGTGGTATGTGATGTGGAGAAAATGGAGCGGGTATTTGATAATCTTTTAAAAAATGTGGTGAACTATAGTTATGAAGGAACTGAAATGAATCTATATGCCCGGACAGAATATACCGGCACAAAGGAAAGCGGGGACAGGGAACAGATCGTCAATCTTCGTTTTGTCAATCATGGAAAAACGATTCCAGAGGAAAAAAGAGAGCAGATTTTTGAACAGTTTTTCCGGATGGAAACTGCCCGCGGGTCAAAAACCGGCGGAGCAGGCCTCGGGCTTGCCATTGCAAGGGAAATCGTCGAACAGCACGGCGGAAGCCTGATCTGTGAGAGTGAGGATGAAACGATCACGTTTGAATTAAAATTGAAAAAATAATAAGAATTTATTTATAAAACCTCCAGATAATATGTATTGTGATGATTTATAATTTCCATTACAAATATACGGATGATCTGGAGGAATTTTTATGGCAAATGCACTGATATTAAGAAGAAAGCAGCAGAGGAGAAGAAGAATACGCCTGCTGATGTTAAAGGTTGTTATTTTACTCGCACTGGCAGCGGGAGTTGTGTTGTTTTTAAAACGGATGTATACGGAGCAGGAAAGTACTGCGGTGTCCCGTGAAGCAAATATGATCGAGACGCTCGGGGATGAGATCGTGCCGGGAAAGATTCCAATGTTTTTTCAGTTTGATGAGCGGTGGAAGGATGAAAAATACGGAGATGGGACGATGGAGTTTACCGGGTGCGGGCCGGTATGCCTGTCTATGGTACTCTGTGGTTTAAATGGCACAGCGGAATATGATCCGGTCACGGTCGCAAAACTGGCGGATGCCGGCGGGTATTATACAGCCGGTGCCGGATCGCTCTGGACATTGATGTCTGAGGGCGCAGAAAGGTTTGGATTGACAGTACATTCGGTGATCTTTGATGAAGAACATATCCGCACGGAACTTCTTGAGGAAAGGCCGGTCATCTGCATTATGGGGCCGGGAGAATTTACGACGACCGGACACTTTATTGTCTTGTGCGGGATTGATGAGGACGGTCTGGTCATCGTCCACGACCCGAACAGTGAGGAGAGGAGTAAGAGGGGATGGGAGATTGGGGAGCTTATGCCGCAGATTCGGAATTTGTGGTCTTATACTTGATCTGACAGAAATCAATTTTTAATACTTGCAGTCCTCAACGATTATGTACAACAGCGGAAATCTTTCCGAAGCAGAGCCCGCTCCCGCTATATAAACATGTAGCGGTACAAAGGCTGCAAGTATTAAAAAACTACTTGACCTGTCGTAGTAGTTGTGTTATAGTAATACTACGACAGAAGTACTATGTCTGTCGTAGTAAATATGTAAGACCACCGAAGGACGCAGATCAGGTACTTATTCTGGAGAAAGGAGGGAGGCCGGGATAAGACGGCCGGAAGTGAATGATAAGCAGTGATGTGATTCGGGGGTATAATGACACGATCATCTTATATCTCCTGAAAGATGAACCTTCCTATGGATATGAGATTTCTAGGAAAATCCGGGAGATTTCCGGAGAGAAGTATATCATTAAAGAAACAACTCTGTATTCTGCCTTTACAAGAATGCAAAAGAATGGATATATTGAATCTTTTTATGGAAGTGAGACGGGTGGAAAGCGGAGAACGTATTACCGGATCACGGATTCCGGAGGGAAATATTACAGGAAGAAATGTGAAGAATGGGCAGTGACCAAAGAAGTGATCGATAAGTTTGTATGAAAAGGAGGATTTTATGGAAGCCATCAGGGAATATCTTAATAATTTATTTATGAGCCTGCCAGAGACGCCGGCAGTTTTGAGAGCAAAGGCAGAACTTCTCGAAATGATGGAGGATAAGTACGAGGAGTTGATCCGTGCGGGAAAGTCAGAAAAAGAAGCGGTCGGAACCGTACTCTCAGAGTTTGGAAATCTTGAGGAACTGGCAGAAGAACTGGGGATTGATGAATATTTGAAAAAGACCCAGACTGCCTCGGAGGATGCCGGACAGAATGGGCAGAAAGAAGAGAAGAACGAGAAGGCCGGACACCAGAGGGCAGAATGCCATTGGTCATTTGAGGAGGCAAAGGACTATGTGGCGTATGCGTGGAAACATGCGGCATACATAGCAGTCGGTGTTATGCTTTGCATCTGGTCTCCTTATTTTGAAAGTGTACTCTCGAGTGCCGGGGAAAGCGGATATATACCGCCTTTAGCAGCAGACGCGGTGGGAACCAGTTTTCTGTTTCTTTTTATCGCAGTAGCGGTCGGGCTGTTTTGTGCCGCTTCCGCTGCAAAGAAGCGCTATGGAAATGTTGCCAGATACCGGATTGTTCTGGACGAAAAAGCAGTCCATTACTTGACAGCAAAGCAGGATAAAGACGAGCAGAAAAGGTTGTATTTCCGGATTTTTGGTATCGCTTTGTGTATACTCAGCGTTGTTCCTTCCAGTGTTAATTTTTTTAAAGATCCATTTTTAAGTGAAATCCTAGATTCCAGTGTACTGGTGATCGTCGGTGTCGGCGTGCTTTTGCTCATTCTTTCGTGCAGCGTCGGCAACCGTTATGATGAGCTGAGAAAGGCACAGACCGGAGCCGGCGGCGGACAAGGGGCAAATATCCCGAATGCCCAGAGCGTTCCGCCTATGGAGTATCATAAAAAAGGAATGCCGGTTTTCGTAGTGATTCTCCTTATCTTTCTTGGATTTCTCGTGATCGGGGGTTCGATTACAGCCGGAATTTTATATTATGCTTTGCCGGCTTCTTCTGAAAATGGTGAAATCAGCCAGATCGATGAGCAGTATGACGCACAGAGTGTACAAAAAGTCCAGATCGAAATGGATATAGGATCAGTAAATGTACAGATGAGTGATGTCGATGCCATTCAGTTTCAGTACGCCGGAAATGCAAACAGGATGCCGGTTGTGACAAACGAAAACGGAGTGTTTCACGTGCAAGAGAATAGCAGCCGGGGATTCCATCTTTTCTTTTTCCATTGGGGATCATGGAGAGGAAATAACGGTGAGGCGACGATTCTCATACCCGCTGATAAGAAGGAAATTGCCTATGAAATCGAGGCGGATGCCGGAAATGTAATGCTTTCAAATGTGCAGGGGAAATCAGTAAAAATCGAAGCGGATGCCGGAAATATCGAAGCTGCCGGCTGTGTATTTACTGAGAAAAGTACGATGGAGGCAGATGTCGGAGCAATCAACATCAATGAGAGCAGTTTTTATGATCTGAGTGCGGATGTGGATGTCGGAGATTTTGAATGTCATCTTACGGAACCACTGTCATGGTATAAGCTTGACTTAGATACGGATCTTGGAGAGATCGAAGTCGATGGGCAGGAAATGCATGGCACTTACAAGGCGGAGCCGGGAGCAGATGCTCCAGAGGGCGGCCGGCGTATTAAGGCGGAGGCAGATGTCGGAGCGATTGAGATCACAGGAGCGAAAGAGGGGGAAATTTATGAATAAGACGAAGAAAGATAATGTGTTTTGGGGTGTGTTGTTTCTGTTGGCGGCAGTTTATATCATCATCAATAATTTTGGTTTTGCGCCGGATATCAATGTCATGAAGGTAATCGTGGCAGTATTGTGTGCGGTCGTGTTTTTTAAGTCTTTGTTCCGTGTGGAATTTGGCGGGATGCTGTTTTCCCTCGCCATACTGGCGATCCTTTTCGACGATGAATTAGGGATCACTGCAATTACACCGTGGCCAGTGCTTGTCGCTGCGCTGCTTGGCAGCATCGGACTTAATATGATTTTTGGAAATCATACCGGAACGAAACGCAGGCGGGGAGACAAAAACAGCGGCACGCATTATACCGTTCATGGTGACAGCGTGTCGGGAGACGAAATCGTGATCAACGGAATGTTCAACGGATATAAGAAAAATATTTCTTCCGATCATTTTAAAAAGGCAGATGTGAGCTGCAAATTTTGTGGAATCGAGATCAGCTTTGACGACGTCATGATCCAAGACGGTTCCGCAGTTGTAAATCTGGAGTTGTATTTTTCCGGTGTGGAACTTTATATCCCGTATTCGTGGAAAATTGTAAATAACACGGACTGTATGTTTGGCGGTTTTGACGAACATCGTGCATCAAACGGAGAAGAGGGGCCGGAGATCATTTTTGAAGGAAATGTGAGGTTTTCCGGAGTGGATGTGTACCGGATCTGACCCGGAACAAGGGTCTCATCGTGCCAGAGACGGGGCAGGAGCCGGAAAGAGATCAGGCCGGGGCGCGGCAGGATAAATAGCACAGGGGCAGAAAAGATAGGATAAATCCGAAAAATTCCTTGACTTCTGCCCATTACCTGTGTTATTCTAATCTAGCGACTAGGTCTTTTTTTTATGCCTAAATTTTACAATAGCGGTTTTCGGCATCACTGCCGAGGCTGCGACTTAATCAACAATCACGGAGGTGACGTAATGCGTACTAAAATTACTTTGGAATGTACAGAATGCAAACAGCGCAACTACAACATGACCAAAGACAAGAAAAACCATCCGGACAGAATGGAAACAAAAAAATATTGCAGATTTTGCAGAACACACACATTACACAAGGAAACGAAGTAAGTTGTGTGATGTCAGGGAAAGGATGTGTGTCGAATGAGCGAAGCAGAAAAGACTTCGAAAAAAGACAACTTCTTCAAACATGTCAAAGCAGAGTTTAAGAGGTGTACATGGCCGAAAAAGGACGAATTGATCCGTCAGTCTGCTCTGGTGATCATTGTTTCAGTTGTTCTTGGCGGAGTGATCGCAGGAATTGACTGGCTGATCCGTATGGGACTGTCGTTTGTCGGACTTTAATCAGGAGGTTGCTATGGCAGAAGAAGCAAAATGGTATGTAGTGCATACTTATTCCGGTTATGAGAATAAGGTAAAGGTTGATATTGAGAAGACGATCGAGAACCGTAATCTTCAGGATCAGATCTTAGAAGTTATGGTGCCGATGCAGACCGTCGTGGAGGACAAAAACGGCGAGAAGAAACAGGTTCAGAAGAAAATGTTTCCGGCGTATGTCCTGCTCAATATGATCATGAATGACGAGACGTGGTATGTCGTCCGGAATACCAGAGGAGTAACAGGGTTTGTGGGCCCGGGATCCAAACCGGTTCCGCTTACAGCAGAAGAAATCGCCAATATGGGATTTCTTGCGCAGGCAGAAGAGGCGCCGTACAGCATCGGCGACCATGTCGTGGTTACACAAGGTGTATGGCAGGATACCCACGGTGTCGTTCAGGAGGTTCATCCGGCCAAACAGATGGCGGTTATTGTAATCGATATGTTTGGGCGTGGAACACCCGTTGAGATTGATTTCTCAGAGTTAGAAAAGCTATAAAAACAGGAGGAAACTTGAAATGGCTAAGAAAGTTGAAGGATATATAAAATTACAGATCCCGGCTGGAAAAGCTACACCGGCACCGCCAGTTGGGCCGGCGCTTGGACAGCATGGAGTAAACATTGTTCAGTTTACAAAGGAGTTTAACGCAAAGACAGCAGGACAGGAAGGAATGCTCATTCCAGTTGTCATCACTGTATATGCGGACAGAAGTTTCAGCTTCATCACAAAAACTCCGCCGGCTGCTGTCCTTCTTAAGAAGGCATGTAAGATCGATTCTGGTTCCGGTGTGCCGAACAAGCAGAAGGTGGCATCGATCCCGAAAGCGGAGATCCAGAAGATCGCTGAACTCAAGATGCCAGACTTAAACGCAGGAAGCCTCGAGGCAGCGATGAGCATGATCGCAGGTACTGCGAGAAGTATGGGAATCACAGTAGAAGAGTAAGGCATCACCGGTAAATGGTGAGTAACCCCGGTACTGCCGGGATAAACAATTGTAAAATTCAGGTATCGCAAAAGACTTATGCTATTGGACGTTGTGGGAGACAAAGCGTCCGTTGGACGCTTAACAAGAACAAAAAACATGTTCTTGCCGGTAAAGAACCTAGTGTTCACTGGCAAAAAGACAAAAGCATGTTCTTGTGAGTAGGGGAACTTAAGGTTCTCCCGAATGTTCGCTAATACCACTAGGAGGTTTTTAAAATGAAAAGAGGTAAGAAATATTTAGAAGCAGCAAAGTTGGTAGACCGGATGACGCAGTATGATCCGGAGGAAGCTATTGACCTTGTGAAGAAGACAGCAGTTGCAAAATTCGATGAAACGATAGAAGCACATATCCGTCTCGGCGTAGACGGACGTCACGCAGACCAGCAGGTTCGTGGTGCGGTTGTACTGCCTCATGGAACCGGAAAAACTGTTCGTGTCCTCGTGTTCGCAAAAGGTGATAAGGTAGCAGAAGCGGAAGCGGCAGGAGCTGACTATGTAGGTGGGGAGGAACTTATCCCGAAGATCCAGAACGAGGGATGGTTTGAGTTTGACGTAGTTGTTGCTACTCCTGATATGATGGGTGTTGTTGGCCGTCTCGGACGTGTACTCGGCCCAAAAGGCTTGATGCCAAACCCGAAAGCAGGAACCGTTACAATGGATGTTACAAAGGCTGTCAATGATATTAAAGCAGGTAAGATCGAGTATCGTCTGGATAAAGCAAATATTATCCATGTTCCAGTTGGAAAGGCTTCTTTCACAGCAGAGCAGCTTGGTGATAACTTCAATACATTGATGGATGCGATCATCAAAGCAAAACCATCGAGCGCAAAGGGTCAGTACATGAAGAGTGTAACGATCACAAGTACGATGGGTCCCGGTGTGAAGGTCAACACAACAAAACTTGCGTAATTTTATCTTGACATAAAATATAATATTGTGTTATTATAACGTTTGTTAATGACTGCCGTAGACAGTAAGTAAAGAGAAATCTTTTATTTGTATAAATATGGGATTTTGATTTGTAAGTGCGAAAGCCGCTTACCGAGGAGTAAAAGGATAGAAATTTTCTGCCCTCCTTTTGTTTCGGCAAGAGGAGGGCTTCTTGTATAGCTACGAGCTAGATACCCTTTCCTATAGGCAGAAATTGTGGAATAAAATCTATAAGGAGGTAATAACCAATGGCTAAAGTTGAGTTAAAGCAGCCAGTTGTCGACGAGATCAAGAGTTATGCGGCCGATGCAAAGGCAGCAGTACTTGTCGATTATCGTGGACTTACTGTTGAGCAGGATACACAACTCCGTAAACAGCTCAGAGAAGCAGGTGTTGTATATAAGGTATACAAAAATACGATGCTTGTCCGTGCGTTTGAGGGAACGGATTTTGCACAGCTTGACAAAGATCTGGAAGGCCCGACAGCGATCGCTTTTTCCGCTGAGGATGAAACTGCTCCGGCAAGGATTCTCAGTGATTTTGCAAAAGAGGTTGAGGCACTTCAGTTTAAGGGTGGTGTTGTCTCAGGCACATATTATGATGAGGCCGGGATTCAGGCACTTGCCAAGATTCCATCAAGAGACACCCTTATTTCCAAACTGCTTGGAAGCCTGCAGTCACCTGTCACCAATCTTGCCCGCGTTCTGAACCAGATCGCAGAAAAGGGCGGAGCGCCTGCTGAGGAAGCAACGGAGACAGCAGCGCCGGAGGCAGCGGAACCAGTAGCAGCAGAGGCAGCAGCGCCAGAGTCTGCACAGGAAGCGGCAGAACCGGCAGCAGAGTAAGAATAAAGTAATAAAATAAAAATTAAAATGGAGGAATTGAAAATGACTACTCAGGAATTTATCGATGCGATCAAAGCAATGAGCGTATTAGAGTTAAATGATTTGGTAAAAGCATGTGAAGAGGAATTTGGTGTTTCTGCAGCAGCAGGTGTTGTCGTTGCAGCAGCAGGAGATGGCGCAGCAGCAGGCGGTGCAGAGAAGGATGAGTTCGATGTAGAGCTTACTGAGGTTGGGCCGAACAAAGTTAAGGTCATCAAAGTAGTACGTGAGGTAACTGGTCTTGGACTGAAAGAAGCAAAAGAAGTCGTAGACGGAGCACCTAAAGTTGTTAAGGAAGGCGCAGCAAAAGAAGAGGCTGACGAGATCAAGACAAAACTCGAGGCTGAGGGCGCTAAGGTAACGCTGAAATAATTACTCTGGACATGGATTCAGAATGTAGTATGTGATATAAAAGATATCCCAAAGTCCGTTTGTGGCAGAGGGGTATCTTTTTTTGCTGCAATGCATCAGACAAAGGTCTTGCGGGCGATAAGAAGTGTGCTATAATAAAAAGTAATATTGACAGGATTGCCAAACAATCGGATTTTAAATATAGTATTTTGGGGGAGAAAAATGAAGAAAATATTTTTGGGCTTCTTTTTGGTCGCGTTAATGATAACTGGATGCCGCGGAAAGAATATTACGGATGAAAACCAGATGATTTCGGGAAGTGCAATAACAGAAGAAAATCGAACAGAGAAGCAGGAGGATCGGGAGGATACGATTGAAAAGGAGAGCGTACCGTATTTGGTAGAAAAGGTGAAGACTGCTTCGGCTGGGGTGGACTTACAGGGAAGTCTGGAGTATTCATCTGAAATGGTACAAGGTGACGATAGCAGTTACTATTATTTTAGAGAGAAGAAAAAGAAGATTGTTTTTTATCGGGATCGTAAAATAAAAGTCTGTGAAATGGAGAAACCCAAAGGTGAAATATGGGGATTTGTAAAATATAAAAATTGCATATGGCTTCGGATGGAAAAGGGATCCGATGAATGGATTGCTGCTCTTCATATTGATACCGGACGATTACAGTTTGTAAAGGAAATAGCTTCCCCCGATATCGAACGCATTGTCTTATACCGCAACTGTTTTTATTGCATAACGGATGAGAATCATATTACGCGCTATAATTTGCAAGGGAAAAAGCTCAACGCATTTTCGATCGGAAAAGGGGAGGGCGATTTTCCAGATACTGCCGAGACATTATTAAAAGAACAGGTTGAGTTTCAAAAAATCATAGATGAAAAGATATACTATACAGTCTGTATGCCAGAGGCAGGTGGAACTACGAAGATCATGCGGTGCGGTTTGGATGGCAGTAAACAGGAAATTTTGTATCAGTATACCCGCGGTGAGGAAGAGAAAGAGTGGTGTAGAAGACTTTCGTCTACTCAAATGACGATATACCATGATCATATTTATATGCTAGACGTTTATGGAACATATCGTTCCTTTTACCGCATACCGCTGCATGGTGGTAATATTGAGAAAATCACGGGATGCTCTGTTGAGGAATTTTCTCTGTCAGATAATGAAATTTTTTGTTTGGAGAATGGTCAGGCTGAGGGGCTATATATGGTATCGGAGGATTTGACAGCAGAAAAGAAACTTAGTGGGGAACATCAAGTAAAGTGTTTTGTGGTGGGAGATGATAATGTTTACTTTGTAGACAAAGATGCTCAGGGCATATATAAGGTATCAGTAAAAGAGGATGCCGCGCCGCAAAAACTGACTGATATATCAGCTAGCGAACTTTATTATTCGGATGGATGTCTGACTGCCAAAAGGCGTATGGAAAAGGATGAACGTAAAATAGAAGAATTGGCAGAAAATGATATTGAACCAAATAGAGATTATGCACCGGAGTATTGTTGGCTAAATTCAAATGGAGATATCATTGGAGTGTTGGAGAGCGTAAAGTTAAATGAATCGAAATATTATTATTGGTGATATCCGGATCTAAGTCCGGGTATCTTTTTTTGTCACATTATATTGTCAAATCC
>JAMPFC010000120.1 GCA_023664685.1 Roseburia sp.
TATGCACAGGATATGGCAAAAGAGTTGGACTATCAGGCGGCCATGTTAAAGGAACGTCTTGCACATCTTGGTATAACGGATTTAAGTAAATTTGAAAATCAACAATGATATTTAACGGTAAGATTGAATCTTACCGACAAGCATGCAGGTTCATTTGAAAAGGCAGATAAAAATATTCTCTGTCTTTTCTTTTTTTTTTCACAATTTTATGCTACAATCTGTTTGACAGTAGTAAAAAACAAATAATGAGGAGAGTCGGTTATGGCAGCAAAAGGAAAAAAGAAGAAAAATAACAGTGCAAATAAAAATGCGATTTTGATCTGGGTTCTGTGCGCTTTAGCGGGAGGAATCCTGATCGGAGGACTTAGTGTAATGATCTACAAGGATCTCAGCGGGACGGAGCAGGCATCGAGTGGAACGGATAAAAATACCGAAGCGGTAGATGACTCGAAGGTGGATGAGTTAGAGGATGGCGCCGCGTATGACTTTGAGAAGGCAGGATATATGAAGCTTGGTAAGTACAAAGGGCTTGAGGCGGACGTGGAGCCGGAGGAAGACGATGTCTATTCTGCGATGATGGAGACAGCAAAAAAGAATGAGATCGAGGGTGACAATGTAGTAAAGAATGGCGATCTGGTCAAGATTGATTTTACTGCGAAATTAGATGGGAACGAACTGGAGGATGCGTCGGATGAGGATGCTTATGTGATGGTAGGAAAGGGAGAGTACATTGATGATTTTGAGAAAGGGATCATCGGAATTGAAAATGGAAAGAAAAAGACCGTTGACTGTAAATTCCCATCGGATTATGACGATGCGGAACTGGCGGGGAAAACGGTTCAGTTTACGATCCATGTAAAGGGGAGATTCAGTGACGGGATCGCAGAAAAGGCTTCAGATGGAAAATACAAGACGATTCAGGAATATATTGATTATGAAACGTCTGTGCAGCGGCAGGAAAGCAGTGAAGATAAGGGCGAACTGGTCTGGGATTCGTTAAAAGAGGATTGTGAGATCGACCAGATGCCGGAGACGATCCTGACGAGAGCAGAAGATGACATTACAAAACAGTATACGAATTTCGCTGAACTTTCCGGGACGACAGTGGAGGATCTGCTTGCCGACTTTGGTATGGACGAAAATGGGATTTCAGAGATCGCACAGGACACCGTGGCGGATTATATGATATCAAAAACCATTGCGGCAAAAGAGGGGATCACGATGGAGGATGATTTTTATGCCAAAAAACTTGCAGAGTCTCTTGGACGCGAAGAAGGCGATGATGAGATGTCGGTAGCGGATATGGAAAAAGAGTATGTGGAACAGGGCATGGGAAGCCGCCCGAAGGACGATATGTTAGTTGAGAGAGTAAAACAGTACGTAGGGGAGCAGGCGGTAGAAGCGTAAAGAGCAAAGGAAGCGTGAAATGTCTGAAAAATATGTGGTTGACGGGTTTTGTTTTCAGGATAAAAAGGTATATGACCGGGCTGTAAAGGAGCATACAGTCATAACTTCCATGCGCAAAAAATATAAGCTTTCGGAGGGAAAGACAGCGTGGATGGTGTATCAGAAGGCGGTACAGGACGGCGTCTTTACTACAACTGTAGGATATTCTTTTTTAAAAGAACTCCAGAAGACGATCGCAGCCTCCGGAATACTGAAAGGGAAGTCACTTGATGGGATTCCAGTGAAAGCAGAGCTGACAGAGACAGAAGGATCACCGGTGGCAGAAACCCAGACGACGGGATTTGCCGGGAGAAAAGACAATCCGGGCAGATATAAGGTCTTGTATGAGGGACAGCGCTTGTTAAACCGCCGCCTCAAATTTGTCGTGTTTGCCTTGATCGTACTGGTGGCGGCACTTGTCGTCATCGACGCCAAAAGCGAGTATTCCGTGTTCACATATTTTACAGATTATAAGACCAAAATGGAGGAAGAGCTGATCGATAAGTATGAGAAGTGGGAAAGCGAATTGAAAGCAAGGGAAGATGCGTTAAATGGGCAGCAGTAGCAGCGGCAGCGAGTATTTTGTGTGCTGCATGCCGGAAAGGAGAATGTTTATGCTAGAGCAGAAAATACTTATTGTGGACGATGAGCAGAGAATGAGAAAACTGGTAAAGGATTTTCTTGTGCGGGAAGGATTTCAGGTGCTTGAGGCAGGAGATGGGGAAGAAGCAGTGGATCTTTTTCTCGAGGAAAAGAACATCGATCTAGTCATACTGGATGTGATGATGCCGAAGATGGATGGGTGGCAGGTGTGCCGGGAGATTCGGCAGTATTCCAAAGTGCCGATCATCATGCTTACTGCCAGAGGCTCTGAAAACGACGAACTTCGGGGATTTGAACTCGGTGTGGACGAGTATATTTCTAAGCCGTTCAGTCCGAAGATCCTTGTGGCGAGAGTGCAGGCGATCTTGCGGCGTGCCAATGCGGCGGCGGAGGACGTCATCGAGTACGGCGGGATTTTACTAAACCGTTCGGCGCATGAGGTCATCATTGACGGAGAGCGGGTCGACCTGAGTTTTAAAGAATTTGAACTGCTTGCTTATTTTATGGAAAACAAGGATATTGCCCTTTCAAGAGAGCGGATTTTGAACCATGTGTGGGATTATGATTATTTTGGAGACGCCAGAACGATCGATACCCATGTAAAAAAACTGAGAAATAAAATGGGAGAAAAATGCGGCAAATATATCAAGACAATATGGGGGATGGGGTACAAATTTGAGGTATAAAAGACGGTATCGTTGTTAAGAGAGGGTTTGATCTACTATGAAACAGTCGCTTCGCACGAGGCTGATTTTTATCTCGGCGGGCATGATCTTATTATGTATTGTGGTCTGTTGGATCATGAATCTTGTTTTACTGCCGGGATTTTATGAAAATTCCAAAAAGAAACAGATGAATGGCGTGTATTCCCAAGTGGCGGAGCTGTTTGAGAAAAATGATTGGGAGACGATCTCGTCGGAGCAGCAAAATGAGGTCTATGATTCGATGGATAAGATCAGTGCAAACTCCGGCGTCAGCCTGTATATTATGGAAATAAAAGTAAATGTAGAGAGCGGGATGGTCAGTGAGATTTCCTATGTGTATCCGAGCATGAGCGGGCGGACGCAGGAACTCAATCGGAATCAGCTCAGTAAATATGTATTGTTCAAGCAGTTGGGAAATGTATTTGATGAAAATTACCAGTTGTTGAAGAAAACAGACCAATACGAGCTTTTTAAAGTGTATGATGAGAGGATGGACTCGAATTATATCGAGCTTGTTGGCGGGGTAAAGGGAGACTATTGGGTTTACGTCCGTTCCAATTATCAAAGCATTCGGGAAAGTGCGGCGATATCCAACGAATTTCTGATCTATGTGGGGATCGTGGTGATCATACTTTGCGTCCTGATCATGATTTTTGTGAGCAACCGTTACACGAAGCCGATCCTTGCGCTGGCGAGACTGGCAAGAAAGATGGAAGAGCTGAATTTTAATGTGCGCTATGAAGAGAACCGTAAAGATGAGATTGGCGTACTCGGGCACAGCATGAACTCCCTTTCGGATAAGCTTCAAGAGACGATTTCGGAGTTAAAGACAGCCAATAACGAATTGCAGCTAGATCTGCAGAGGCGCTCAGAGCAGGAAAAGATGAGGCAGGAGTTTCTTGCCAATGTATCCCACGAACTCAAGACGCCGATCGCATTGATTCAAGGATACGCAGAAGGACTGCAGGAAAATGTAAACGACGACCCGGAGAGCCGCGATTTTTACTGCGAGGTGATCGTGGATGAAGCCGACAAGATGAATAAGATGGTGAAGAAGCTTTTGAGCTTGAATCAGCTTGAATTTGGAAACGGACAGGTACATCTTGAGCATTTTGACGTACAGGAAATTGTGAAATCGGTCATTGCGTCCTCGGATATTTTATTCAAACAAAAAGAGATCACGCTCTCGTTTGCTGAAAGAGAGCCGGTTTATGTGTGGGCGGACGAGTACATGACAGAGGAGGTTGTCATGAACTATGTCAGCAATGCGGTAAATCACATCGGCGGCGACCGCATGATCGAAATCCGTCTCCGGAGCATGGAGGGAAGGGTGCGGATCAGCGTCTTTAATACCGGAGAGCAGATTCCGGAGGAGGAACTTGACAAGATCTGGGATAAATTTTACAAAGTTGACAAGGCGCGCACGAGAGAATACGGTGGAAATGGGATTGGACTCTCGATCGTGAAGGCGATCATGGAGGCGCATAATCAGGCGTATGGCGTGCGAAATTATGACAATGGTGTAGAATTTTGGTTTGAATTGGATGAAAAGGCGGAAAACTGATTGAAGTTTTTCCTGAAATGTGTTAAGATATAAAATATTGAAAAAGAAACAGGAAACTGCAGGAGGGAAACATGATAAACAAAAAATACATTCTCTCGCTTTGCCTTTGTTTTAGTATGTTTGCACTTGCCGGATGTGTCAGCAGTAAAAATCTGACAGAGGAAGAGCAGGATATCATTGCTGAGTATTCTGCCGGTATTCTGTTACAGAATGAGGAGAAGTACGAAAGAAAACTTGTCAAACAGGATATTCCGGCAGCCCCGGAGACGACGACACCGCCGCCGGCAACAGCCGAGCCGGAGACAACGCCGGTTCCGTCATCGGATTCTGCCACAGGCGGAGATGAGGGAGAGACAGGAAGTGAAGTGCCATTAAATGATATATATGGAATGGCAGAGATAGAAGTCCGTTATGACTCCTACACGGTATGCAGGGAATACACGAGCGAGGTCAGGGCAGGAAAGGGAAATGTCCTGTATGTCGCGAAGTATAAAGTGAAAAATACCACGTCAAAAGCGTTAAAGATCGATTTGATCAAACGCAAGATTGCATACTCGTTAAATTTGGATGGAACCAGTTATGATGCAGCGCCTTCTTTTTTGAAAAATGGCGGGCTGAATTATCTGGACACAAAGATCAAGGCACATTCATCGGAGGAAGCAGTCCTTGTGTTTGAAGTGCCGGAGGCAGCAAAAAATGCCGCTTCCGCAGTTTTGACAGTACAGGATGAAGAAAAAAAGGCGAC
>JAMPFC010000121.1 GCA_023664685.1 Roseburia sp.
CGTGAAGACGCAAAAGAGATACCGATTATCGCCATGACGGCGAATGCCTTTACAGAAGACGTAAGAGACGCTCTTGAATCAGGCATGAATGCGCATATTGCAAAACCGATCGATATAGCTATGCTGAATAAAACAATCAGCCAGTATCTAAAATAGAGTTTTTTAATTACCTAAAGCATTTAAGGAGGAAGACATATGAAAAGAAGTATGAAAAAATTAACAGCTATGTTTCTTGCTATGATAACGGTACTTATGGTAACAGCGTGCGGGCAGGATAATTCCACAGGTGAGAACCTTGTAAAAGACAATGGGGACACTCAAAAAACAATTTCCATGTTTGTCCCGACGGCGCGTCCAGACCCCGATCTTGAAAACGCTGCACAGACAGCATTTGATACTACTGTCATTATGGCGGAACAAAAATTGAATATAACTGTAGAATATAATACTTATACGGCAAGTGACTATAAGGAAAAATCCTATGATGATGTGGCGGTTGAGCGGATACAAAACGGCATGGATGATTTTTATATGCTGAATCCGGATGTTATCAAAAAAATGGGGCAAGAAGGCCGGCTGGCAGATTTATCAGGCCTTGCCTGCGTGGACAACCTTCGTGAAGTAGTCAAGACGGCGAATACGGTAAACGGTAAACTGGTTGGAATACCACAGGAAGTAGTTGTCTATGGTCTGTTTGTGAACAAAGATATGTTTGACCAATATAAGCTTGAACTGCCGAATACACCGGAAGAATTTCTGGAATGCTGCAAGGTGTTTAAGGAGAATGGCATAGAGACGCCGATCGGAGCGAATCGGTGGTGGCTGGAAACATTTGTTTTCGCACAGGCATATGCCGACCTTTACAATGGTGGTAATACGGAGGCAGAGATTGCTGCTTTAAACAATGGAGAGCGCAAGTATAGTGAATATATGCGCGAAGGCTTTACTTTTTTGAAAAAGCTGATCGACCTTGGATACATTGATGCCAAGACTGCTTATACATATGAAGCGATCGAAGGGGAAGGCCCGGATTTTCTTGCAAAGAAAACCCCGATCGTCATGGCGTATTGGGGTGCGGCGAATGCCGAAACTGCTTATGGCAATCCTGATTTCAATATGCAGGTCATCGGCTTTCCCAGCGACCACGGGCAGATGCCGGTAATGACCATGTCCGGTCTGTCGGTATTGTCTGATGCGAAACACTTAGACGATGCTATGGCTGTACTCGGAGAGATGCTTTCAGATGAAGCCCTGCTTACTTATGCGGAAAAAAATCATGTAATATCTCCTTCCAAAAATGTTGAAGTGGAATGCGTTCCGGCGCTAAAGCCGCTTAATGATTTGGTAAATAATGGAACTTATGTACTTTCCAGTAATGCGAGCATGGAAGTGGAACAATGGGGTAATACTTGCCAGATTGTCCGCAAACTGTTAAATGGTGCGTCCGTAGATGAATGTATGGCTGAATTTGATAAACTGCAGGAGGAAGCGCTTGCGGCAGATGGGAAATAGAATATAAAGGCAAAAGGCTCTGCTACAAAGTGTAATGTGGGAAATGTATTGCTATTGTGCGCACAAAATGGTATAATGAAAGCAGAAATTAGGAAATCATACAGATTACGGAAGGATGTGTGATGATATGGCATCAAAAACTTCAAATTTGTACGCAAGAATAGAGCCGGAGGTCAAGGAAGAGGCAGAAAGCATTTTGGCAGCGCTTGGCATTCCGGCCTCGAATGCAATCAATATGTTTTATAAGCAGATTATTTTAAACCGTGGGATTCCCTTTGAGGTGAAAATCCCACCGGCAAGGCCAGTCAATGTAGCAGAACTTTCCGAAACGGAACTGGATGCGGAACTGGAGAAAGGATATGCGGATATGAAGGCAGGAAGGACAAAGCCGGCAAAACAGGCATTTGCTGATATCCGCAAAGACTACGGAATATGACGTATAAGGTGGAAATGACCGAACAGGCGGAAACGGATCTGCGGGAAATTTATGAATATATTGCTTCCACCCTGCTGTCACCAGAGAATGCTTCTGGGCAGTTAGACCGGTTGGAAGCCCATATCGTAAAGCTTGGTGAATTTCCTGAAAAATTTCGTCGGTACGAAAAAGAACCGTGGAATGGCAGGGGGATGAGGGTAATGCCGGTGGATAATTATCTGGTTTTTTATGTTCCGGATAAGGAAGTGGCGCTTGTGACTGTGATCCGGGTAATATATGCGGGCAGGGATGTGGATGCACAGCTATCAGAGCATACGGTGTTGTAAACAGAATAGTATACATTTAACTGGACTCTTGGCTCATTGATCTGAGTCAGGAGTCTTGTATCTTATCCTGTGGGATCGGAAAAGTGCAATCTATACCCAAAAAAGTGCATATTGTGCGAAAAGGTAGACTTGGAACCCCAAAATGTGTTATGATAAAATAGTCTCAGCAAAGCTGAGCCATTGCAAGTTGCTATCGCAACTTGGGATGCACAAAAAGCGTGTGCAAGAATTATGATAAAGAATACATACGAGGACAGAAGATTTATTTACGGAAAGGAGTAGTAAGTGGATGAAAACCAGAAAAATCAGTATTTCAGCACAGTTGTTTCTCTTTATTCTGGGTGCGTCCCTTGTCGTAGCTTTGATCGTAGGAGGCGTTTCCTATTCTACAATGGGGCGTTTTTTGAGGGAAAAGACGATGGGAAATGTAATGGAAATTGCAGTGATCGCAGCTGAAAATGTAGATGGAGAGACTTTTTTGAAGGCGAAGGAGGGCGATGAAGAGGCCCTTCAGACGGTAAAGGACTCCCTCAGCTTTTTCCTAACGGGGGATTCGGTAACGTATGTGTATACCCTTATGCCAAAGGATGAAAGTAATTTTCAGTTTGTTGTAGATACGGATCCGGATGATCCCGGGGAATATGCGGAGGATTATGAGGCACAGGATGCCATGTTTGAGGCGATGGAGGGAAAGGCAAGTGTAACGCAGGAGCCATTCACCGATGAGTGGGGAACTTTTTACAGCGGTTATGCACCGATCATGCAGGATGGAAAAACACTTGGGATCGTGGCAGTTGATTATGAGGCTTCATCGATACAGACATCTTTAAATTATCTGATACGTAATATTTTGCTTTCGGTAGCGGTCGGTATTCTTTTTGCGGTGATTGCAGCAGTGGTCGTATCGGTCAGAATGAGGTACAATTTCAGGAAAGTAAATGACAAGATTCTTGAGGTGTCCTCGGATGATGGCGATCTGACAAGGATATTGGATATTACCTCCGGCGACGAACTGGAAGTAATTGGAAATAGTTTAAATAAACTTCTGCAGAAAACTGCAAATACGATCCGGCAGATCAAAGGCGGAACAGACAGTATTGAATTTAAAATGGAGAGCATCAATACCCATGTATCCGGTTCGGTTTCCCAGATCACCAATATCAATGACACAATACAATCGATGGTGTCATCCTCGGAGGAGATCGCGGCGTCTGCTGAGACTGCCAAAGAGCAGGTGGATTATGTATATAAGGATATTCAGAGCATTGTGGATATTGTCGCGCAGAATACAAACAATCTGAAAGAAATCCACGTTTCGTCAAAAGAATTGAATGAAACAGCAAAAAGCTCAACGAAAAAAATTGGAGAAAATGTGGAGACGATGTCCGCAGACATGCAGAAGGAAAAGGAGAGAGCCGAGGCTGTTCTCCGGATCAAAGAACTTTCCGATACGATTTTAAGTATTTCCGCCCAGACCAATTTACTGGCGCTGAACGCTTCGATCGAGGCGGCAAGAGCAGGAGAAGCGGGACGGGGATTTGAAGTTGTAGCTCAGGAAATCGAGACACTTGCCCGTAATACGAGTGATGCGGCGAATGAGATCCAGACCATGAGCAGCGATGTAGTGGACGCAGTGGAAGGACTGGCGCAGTTGGCAGAGCAGATGTTTTCCTTTTTACGGAACGAAATTTCCACGGATTATGAAAGCTTTAGTAATGCTTCCCGCAGTTTTATGGGAAAATCAGATGATATCCGGGCGTCGATGGAGCAGTTGCAGCAGATCACGGAGCAGTATGAGGAATCATTGAAGAGTATCAATGATATCATGCAGTCCGTCAGCACTGCGTCTGAGCAGACAAGCACCGAAATCGTTCAGGTATCAGAGAACTTGTTGTCAATGAATACCGATATTAAAAATATTGAGGCTTCCACAGAAGAAACATTCCAGAATATTTCAGGGATGAACAAAGAACTGAGTGTTTACCGGATTGATGCGGACGGAAATGTTTCGTAACGGAAATGGCAGAAGTCATGAATCAGGTCATGGATCAGAGCTGGATAGTGTTTGAAAAAGTTGTCTGATTATGTTATAATTAAAAATATTTGTTGTAATATAATAATTTTAATGAACAATCGAACACTATATTGATCAAGATCAGGAGGCAGTCATTTGAAGAAAATTATAATGTCTATCATCATTCTTATTTTTTGTTCGGCGTTATGCGCAAATGTTTTTTCATCATTGTCTGTTTTTGCCAAAGAAAATAAGGAATATATAGATATGGGGGAAATATCAGATACGGGAGTGGATTTTGCAGCACTTGATAATACTGATATACATGAAAATTCGGATTCGGTCCTCGGAACAAATGCTGTTACGGTGCGTGTCGGATACTATGACAATGATGAACCCGAATTTCAGGATGGCTTTTCAGATGATGTGAGAAAAT
>JAMPFC010000122.1 GCA_023664685.1 Roseburia sp.
AGTTTGGGCTTTAGCCCAAAATAACCCACCGGCTTTTAGCCGGTGGTAGTTAAGTTTTTCATAATGCGAATCAGAAAACTCTGTTCCATACTGGCTGGAAATCATCCTGCTGCAATAATATATTCCTCTTTTTGCAAGGGGATATCCCGGGTAAAAATCATTTTGGCTCTCCACATTGATAAGAAGACGTATCATCTCGCCATCTTTTGGAGATATTACCCAAAAATAAATATCATAAATGGCAGTTCCTTCTTTCATTGTGACATCTTCTTTGCCAATCCCACCAATAAACTCCGCTGATTCATCCCTATGTACTGCGACTTCGGATACTTGTGGTGTTCCCTCGATATATTTTTCTTCAATCTCTTTTATGGAACAATCCTTAAATTCCGTGACGCAGGTTTTCAAAATCCGTGCCAAAATCTGTTTGTTGGCTAAAAGATTTCTACAGTTATTATCGTATGATGCCCTTTGTCCTGCCGTATCAATCTTTTTGGCCAGTGTATTTTCTATCTCCAATAGTCTCCTCCTTTTTAGTTAATTTCATTATACCATAGCCGACTGAAAATATCTACTGATTTTTTCAATTCTCCCGGCTACTCCCCCTGCCACAAAGTCGAAAGATCATCCACTCAGATACCCACATGCTGCAAGGGCTGCCGCCGCCCCATCCGCTGCCGCTGTCACAAGCTGTCGGACACGTTTTGTCCGGCAGTCCCCTGCTGCAAAGATGCCGGGAGTTCCGGTCTCGCACGTCTCGTCCGCCTGAATATATCCGCTCTCGTCCAGTTTCACAACATCGGCGAATCTTTCGTTATCCGGTTTCTGCCCAACCGCCACAAAAAGCCCGTCAATTTTCTTTTCAGAGACGACGCCGGTCGTTGTATTCCGGATGATGACAGACTCAAGGCGGTCTTCGCCCCTCAGCGAAGTGACCACACTCTCCATCACAAATTCTACGTTTTCTCTCGCTTGCAGCGAGTTTACCAAATGGGATTCTCCCCGAAAATGATCCCTTCTGTGAATGACAAAAACGTTCCGGCAGTGATCCGCCAAAAATAAAGCATCCTCAAGCGCTGTATTTCCACCGCCGACGACCGCTGCATCTTTTCCCCGGTAAAAAGCCCCGTCGCACACTGCACAATACGATACACCGTTTCCAGTCAGCCTTTCCTCATTTTCCAAGCCGAGTTTCCGGTACGCTGTCCCTCCTGCAAGGATCACCGTCCTGCCCTCAAGATTTTTTTCTCCTGTCCGTACTTCTTTTTTCACTCCCCGGTCGATGATCTGTTCCGCCGCACTGTCACAAAACTCTGCTCCCATTGCTTCCGCCTGCTCCTTCAACCCTCTTATAAATTCAAATCCCGATATAAATTTTATACCGGGATAATTTTCAACTCTGGGTGAATTTACGATCTGCCCTCCGGGCTGTCTGCCTTCCAGTACCAGAACCTTTTTCCCTGACCTCGCACCATATACTGCCGCTGTCAGCCCTGCGGTTCCCGCACCAACTATAATAATATCATACATATTCCACCTCACCGCAAACGCTTATTTTCCTACAAACGGAGACAATTCCGCACGGATGAAATATCCCTGATCCGCATCGCATACAGGACATTTTTTCGGTGCTTTTTCACCTTCATATACATACCCGCAGCCCAGACACATCCAGCCTGTCTTTACATCCGACACATATAATTTGTTCTGTTCCAGATACTCGGCAAAGCGTCCAAAGCGATCCCCATGAAGTTTTTCAACTTCTGCGATCATATGGAACGATCCTGCCACTTTCGGGAAGCCTTCCTCCATCGCCTTGTCCCCGAATTTTTTATAAACATCATCATGCTCTTCATATTCATTATGCTGCGCCATTCTGAGAAGCTCGGTCAAATCCTCGCTCAGATCCACCGGATAACCGCCATCCACATGTATACTCTCTCCCGCAAGCTCTTTCAAATGATCATAAAATATTCTTGCATGTTCTTTTTCCTGATTTGCGGTAAATAAAAACACCATAGAAATAACCTGATGGTTCTTTTCCTCTGCCTTCTGAGCTGCAAATGTATAGCGGTTTCTCGCTTGGCTCTCTCCGGCAAAGGCCCTCATCAGGTTATCCTTCGTCTCACTATTTTTGAAATCTACTGCCATGATCGTAGTTCCTCCTAAAAAAATATTTTAAGTTAGTTTTCCATTTTTTAGGGAAAATATGCAGCATCCTTCAAATTATATTTTGTGATGTTGGCGCCAACATCATCTTTTATTCTAAATCTTCCTCTTCCGGTTTCCACGCCTGCCCGAACCTTACATCCTTAAACAGTGCTGTCAGTCCGGTGATCTGCTTCAATCTCAGTATTTCATCCCGATCCATACCAAGATGTTTTGAGATCCATGCATCCGACCTTCCGATTTCATGTAATTCTTTGATAATATTACTCATCAAATCGACATTATGGCTTCCACGCGCGCGGTTGTGGCGGATCGTACTTGCCATACGGTGATCGATCGGTTTATCAATGACAGACACCGGAAGCATTCCCTGTTCACGCTCATAAATATCCTCATTTTCAAGCATAACACGGTAGCGGTGGAATCCATCCACGATAATATAAATATCATTTTCCTGTGAATAATAACAGACGATCGGCATCGTGTAACCGTCCGCCCGAATGCTCTCATACAAAAGCTTCATCTCCGGCGGTGCCACGGAATTTGGATTATATGAATTTGGTTTTATTTTCTCCAACGGTACAGAAATAACGTTATATACCGGACTTTTAAATGCCATAATTTATCTCCTCTATATTCTTGTACTTTGCCTTGATCACATCGATACGCTTCTGTTGTTCCCTTGTGAGGCCAAATCCCATAAACCGGCAGATATGGTCATTCTTTAAAATACAAAAACACATCCGCTTCCAACTCGGTATATCTTTGGTGGATTTTATATCATCGGTGTCATCCGGAATCTTGTCCTCGAAAATAATACGTGATTTTTTCCGAAGCGTATAATTTGAGACGCCATTTCGTTTGATCCTGTAGCCATGTTCCTCCAATTCCTGTATCGTCTCTTCATCCAGTCCGCCTCCGGTCTTATGCCAAAACCGGATCGAGGTATTGAATTTTTTTACATAATTATTTCGCAGGCGCACAGGAAGCGTATCGAGCAGAAATTTTGTATAAGATTCCCATGTATGTCCCTCCGGAAGCGTGACACTGCGGTAGCCCATTGCCTTTGTCCGGCCATAGATACAGGCAAAATTTGCACCCTGAACCCTGCCAACGAGTTTCGCCCACATCTCCGGATCGATCACGCGGTAAAGGTTCAGACTGTCCTTAGAATAATCATTAAAAGGCGACGCCACCCTCATCTGGGACACATGAAGCCCCGCCATATGATACAGGTCATAGAGATGATTGTATTCATAATTAAATAGGTAATTTGCATGCCATATATCTTTTAGCGACCAGTCATAAAGAGGGGATGCACACCAGACGTCCTTAAACTGCCGGCTGATCCAGCACTCATCTTTATATCCGTATTTTTTATTCAGAAAACCGCTGTATCTCTGCATCGACTCATCCGCCCGCATCCCGAGGAGGCATATCGTCTTTTTCCCACCGTGGCACATTTTATACCATCTGCTGAACTGTCTGCCCAAATCCTCCTGATGCATCCTGTATTTATATGTAGTGATCGGATTATTTTCCATATTGATCACATAATCATGCTTCGGCATCGGGCGCACCCACGCCTCTTCTTTTGTGTCGTCCCACGGATACCAAAACATTTCATAGCTGCTGAGTGCTGTCCGGGTCGCCATCGGCAGGCACACCCAGTACGGTTCCACCTCGTCTTTGATCCTCTCAAACGTTTTTTCTACATATTCCGTCGTCACGCTGTACTGCGCTTCAAAATCCTGATGAAAAACACCGATTTTTTTATCCGGATAATACTTCTTCTGGTAATCCAGTACGAGGTTCAAAAGAAGCCCGCTGTCCTTTCCGCCCGAAAAAGACACATATATATTGTCAAATTCCTCAAAAATCAATTTCAGCCTGTCCTGCAAGGCATCGTATACATTCCGTTCCTCATATTTTCGTATCATAAACCGTATGCCCCCTGTTTCCTCAGATGTAATATTGTAATATATGGTAAATATACCATAATTTGGTATATTTTTCAATAAGGGATGTGAGAGTGTTTGTGTCAAGTAATCGTTGGCAACTTACCATTCTTTTTCTCTTTATGATATT
>JAMPFC010000123.1 GCA_023664685.1 Roseburia sp.
AATATCATAAAGAGAAAAAGAATGGTAAGTTGCCAACGATTACTTGACACAAACGGGAAAAACTTGACATTTGCAAAGCGGAAAATGCAGGCAAATTTATGCTTGCATTTTTTTCCTGTCTGTGATACAATAAATCGGATTGAAAAAACACGTTGACTGATTTTTTCACCGGTGCCTTTGACATAACCGATGGCGGGTGCTGTCCGGTCGATGACAGGGGTTGTGAAAAGAAATGAGGTCTTCGGAAGAATAAACCATATGGAGGTAAAAAAGATGAGTGTTATTTCAATGAAACAATTACTGGAGGCAGGTGTACATTTTGGACACCAGACAAGAAGATGGAACCCGAAAATGGCAGAGTACATCTACACGGAGAGAAATGGGATCTATATCATCGACCTGCAGAAATCAGTAGGAAAAGTAGACGAAGCTTACAATGCGATCAAAGACATTGCGGCAGATGGCGGAAATGTCCTGTTTGTTGGAACGAAAAAGCAGGCACAGGATTCGATCCGGAGTGAAGCAGAGCGCTGCGGCATGTATTATGTAAATGAGAGATGGCTTGGCGGTATGCTCACGAACTTCAAGACGATCCAAGATCGGATCAAGAGACTGAAAGCGATCGAGAAAATGTCAGAGGACGGAACATTTGATGTCCTTCCGAAAAAAGAAGTCATCAATCTCAAAAAAGAGTGGACAAAGCTTGAGAAAAACCTCGGCGGTATCAAAGACATGAAGTCCATTCCGGATGTGATCTTTGTTGTCGATCCGAAGAAAGAGAGAATTTGTATCCAAGAGGCTCATATTCTTGGGATTCCTCTTGTTGGTATCGTAGATACAAACTGTGATCCGGAGGAGCTTGATTATGTGATCCCGGGAAATGACGATGCGATCCGCGCAGTAAAACTGATTGTTTCCAAGATGGCAGACGCCGTGATCGAGGCAAAACAGGGTGAGACATTTGCAGACACTCCGGAGGAGGAGACTGCTGCAGAAGAGGAGACACCTGTAGAAAATGATGCGGAGTGATCCGGTCAAGCAAATAAATTCTTAAATGGATTGAAAACAGTATAGAAATGAGGGAAAGAAATGGCTATTTCAGCATCAATGGTAAAAGAATTAAGAGAGATAACCGGTGCCGGTATGATGGATTGTAAGAAGGCACTTACCAATACAGACGGTGATATGGATAAGGCGGTGGATTATCTGCGTGAGAACGGTCTTGCAAAGGCAGAGAAAAAGGCAGGCAGGATCGCGGCAGAGGGAATCGTAAAGACCGATATCAGCGCTGATGGAAAGAGTGCGGCGATCGTCGAGGTAAACAGTGAGACAGACTTTGTGGCAAAGAATGAGAAATTCCAAGAGTTCGTAGGAGCGGTAGCTTCTCAGGTAAATGCTTCTGGCGCCGCTGACGTCGATGCCTTTCTGGAGGAGGCATGGGCTGCCGATTCTTCTAAGACAGTGAAAGAAGAGTTAGCTTCCATGATTGCTACGATCGGCGAGAACATGAATATCCGTCGTTTTGAAAAGGTTTCGTGTGACAATGGTCTTGTCGTTGATTACATCCATGCTGGTGGAAAGATCGGCGTACTGGTTGCGGCAGAGACAGACAACACAGGCGACGAGGTAAAAGAGTGCCTGAAAAATGTGGCAATGCAGATCGCGGCGATGAATCCGAAATATCTTTCTTCGGAGGATGTTTCCGAGGAGTACAAGGAGAAAGAGAAAGAAGTTCTTCTTGCACAGGCAAAAAATGATCCGGCGAATGCCAACAAGCCGGATAACATCATCGAGAAGATGATCATGGGACGCCTGAACAAAGAACTCAAGGAAGTATGCCTGACAGAGCAGGTTTATGTAAAAGCTGAGAACAAAGAGTCTGTGGCAAAATACGTAGAGTCCGTAGGAAAAGCGGCAGGCTGCAGCATTAAGCTTACGAAGTTTGTACGCTTCGAGACAGGAGAGGGACTTGAGAAAAAGAACGAGGACTTCGCTGCCGAGGTGGCTGCACAGCTCAAATAATAATAGTCTCGCCGGAGGCGAAGCCAAACTATTGCAAAACAAAAGGGACGATTGAAAATGGATCGTCCCTTTTTGATGTATGTTCCTACACAATTATCTATTATTCTTTCTTTTTCAACTCAAACTGTCCGATCAGCTCATCGAGCATGACTGCCTGTGCGGATAACTGCTCGCTTGTTGCGGAGGCCTCTTCGGCAGTGGCCGCGTTACTCTGGACAACGCCTGAGATTTGGTTTACGCCAAGCTCCGCCTGACGCATCGCCTCGGCCTGATCCTCCATCATGACTTTCAAACTCTTAGAGAACTCAGCAATCTGTTTGATTCCCTCAACGACAGACTCGATCGCACTGGAAGCACGGTCAGCCACGCTGTTTCCTTCGGAAACTTCTTTGATCGAGGCTTCGATCAGTTCGCGGGTATCGACAGCTGCTTTGGCACTCTGATCTGCCAGTTCTCTGATCTGGTCGGCAACGACTGCGAAACCGCGGCCTGCTTCTCCGGCTCTAGCCGCCTCGATGGAAGCGTTCAGGGACAGAAGATTCGTCTGGGCAGCGATGGATTCGATCTCGGTAATGATATCTCCGATCTGTGTGGAGGCTTCGTTGATCCGTTCCATAGCAGCCATCATGGTATCCATTTCTTTGCGGCTGTTGTCCGCCTCATCGGCATACAACTGAGCCTTGTTATAAGACTCACCAGCGCTCTCTGCGCTCTTTTCCATATTTTGTGTAATATCAGAAATCGTTGCGTGCAATTCTACGACAGCATTTGCCTGATCGGTCGCACCCTCTGCAAGACACTGGGAGGCATTGGCGAGTTCATCGGAACCTGCGGACACCTCATTGGAAGCGGCGCCGATCGATAATAAAGTCTCTGTCATCTGATCCCTTAATCCGCGCATGGATTCATACAACTGTTGGAAATCTCCGTTATATCGTTCGGATGCCTTTGAGCGGACGGTATAATTTCCTTTTGCCATCTCGCCAAGCACTTCGCCGATATCAAAGATGATCGCATCCAGATTTTCAGCCATTTCCGTCGCATCTTTTTCCATATGCTCGATCTCGTCTCCGGTTTCAACCATTGGGAAAGGAGAAGTAAGATCGCCTGCGGCAAATGTTTTCAGGCGGCCGCCAAGTTTTTCCAAAGGAACGGAAATCCTTCTTGCGATCCGTTTTCCAATGCGGGTAGACAGTACCATTGCAAAGCCGATGAGAACAAAGATTGCAACAGCGAGGATCCAGACAGCAATCGTAAGTGTTTTAGACAAACGGTTTCCTTCATTCACCTTTACAGTGAGAAGACTTTCAAGGTCGCTATAAATACTATTATAGGAAGCGGCAAGGTCAGTAATCGCCAACTCCTGCGCCTGAACACAGAGCGTGCGGTCTGTCGTCGCCCCAAGTTCCATGATCTTGGCGTCTAATTTCCAGTATTCCTCTAATTCTGTCTTGATCGCATCGTAAGTTTCCCGTCCGTCCGTCGACACGATCGTATTTTCAACTTCTGCAAAAGAACTGTCAAAAGAAGTCCTCATCTCGTCATGCTGTTTTGTGACAGTCTTGATATCCTCTTCGTTATCATAGCCGATCGCTGCCCGGAGTGATGACCGGATATCAGCGAACTGGAACATTGCTTTTCCGATATCGCCCTGTGCAAAACCATAATTAGTCAGGGCATTTGAATACCGGCTGGATATAATGATCAGTGCGACTAGAGCAATTAAGGATGCTGCCGCCGCGATCATTGACACCTTAAAAATAGAAGCGGTTAGTTTCTTCTCAATATTTTCCTTTTCTTCTTTTTTGTTCATTACTCAAGATTCTCCTCTCTGCCATATAGCAGCTTTTTTCTTTCATACATCATCCAAATAATGGAAAATGGAACCGTTATTACTGTTCATGGGGGAAGCATCGTAGAAAATTTATGATCCAAAGGTATTTGATCCCACCCTTTGGAAGAGAATGACAGAGCCTCATTGCGAGATAGAGGTTACTAGATTCAAGGATATAAATTTTCCAATCTGATTTTGCTTTCTCGACATTTTCATAATAGCAAATTTCATGTGATTGATTTTATAGAGTATTATACCACTTAAAAATTTTTTTTCAATACCTTGACTTAAGTTTGTGTCAAGTAATCGTTGGCAACTTACCATTCTTTTTCTCTTTATGATA
>JAMPFC010000124.1 GCA_023664685.1 Roseburia sp.
CGCCCTTAAAATAAACTCTGCAAGCATATTCAAAATCAATTCCATATCCGGCATATTATCACGAAGATTTTCCTTCTTCACCTCTCTATTATTCGAATCCCTCTACATTCCACACGCCAAAAGCAACACCAGAAGATCAAACAAAATCCCCCCAGCAACCATCAAATACACAAATTCGATCCGAATCTTTTTTCGCAATAAAATTCCAAATATGCTTATAGAGATACCTAAAAACAATACAAGGATCAGACACACTACTTGAATCGCCTCTATCTCATCATACAGCTCGCCTGCCATATCATCTCATCCTCCTCTGACATCAAGGTTGCTTGAATTTATTATAGCACACCTTATATTTTTGTGAAAACATCTCCCTTTCGCCAAATATTCCCTTAATCTGCATATACAAAGAAACCGCCACACCACAACATCCAAAATCACTACTAATTTCAGATATTATAATGCAGCGGTTTTTACATTCAATTACTTTGCATAATCCACTACTCTAGACTCTCGTATCACATTAACTTTGATCTGACCCGGATACTGCAGCTCGGACTCGATCTGTTTCGATATATCTCGTGCTAACAATATCATTTCGTCATCGTTAATCTGATCTGGAACAACCATCACTCGAACTTCTCTACCTGCCTGAATGGCAAAAGATTTGTCAACGCCTTTAAAACCGTTTGAAATATCCTCTAATTGTTTCAATCTATTCGTGTATGTCTCTAAGGTTTCTCGTCTCGCACCCGGGCGTGCGGCAGATATCGCATCCGCAGCCTGTACCACACATGCGATCAGACTTTCAGGTTCTACGTCACCGTGATGTGCCTCCACTGCATTGATAACAAGTGCAGATTCTTTGAACTTGCGGCACAAATCTACACCAAGCTGTATGTGCGAACCTTCCATATCATGGTCAACCGATTTTCCGATATCATGAAGCAGACCTGCTCTCTTTGCCATACGCACATCTGCTCCCAATTCACCGGCAAGCAAACCGGATAAATGGGCCACTTCGATTGAATGCTTAAGAGCATTCTGACCATAACTTGTTCTAAATCTCATTTTACCCAAAAGGCGAATCAGCTCAGGATGTATCCCATGTACACCTACTTCCAGTGTCGCTGCTTCTCCTTCTTCACGAATCATTGTTTCAACTTCTTTTTTTGCCTTTTCAACCATTTCTTCGATTCTGGCAGGGTGAATTCTACCATCCACGATCAATTTCTCTAAGGCAATTCTGGCTATTTCACGACGAATTGGATCAAAACCGGATAAGATAACTGCTTCCGGTGTATCATCAATGATCAGGTCAATTCCGGTCAAATTTTCAAGAGTACGGATATTCCTTCCCTCTCGACCGATAATTCGCCCTTTCATTTCATCACCCGGCAGTGGAACAACTGAAATCGTAGCCTCTGATACATGATCAGCCGCACACTTCTGTATTGAATTAACAATATATTCCTTCGCCTTCTTGTCTGCGTCATCCTTTGCCTGACGTTCCAATTCTTTTACTAAAACTGCAGTTTCATGCTTTACATCTTCTTCTACAGTTCTCAATAAATAATCTTTCGCCTGTTCGGAGGTGAGACCAGAAATCTTTTCTAACTCGCGCAAGTGACTCTGACGTAATTCTTCTACCTTCTCTTTTTCTTTCTCAAATTCCGTCAGCTTTGATGCAAGCTTAGATTCCCTTTTCTCGAGTGCATCCAGTTTTTTGTCCAAAGTCTCTTCTTTACCCAACACTCTTTTTTCATAGCGCTGAATTTCTGCTCTTCTCTCCTTGGTCTCACGATCAAGGTCATTTTTCGCCTTAAGGTTTTCCTCTTTGGCTTCCAGAAGAGCTTCCCGTTTCTTGGTTTCTGCTGTTTTCAATGCATCATCAATAATTTCTCTCGCTTTTTCCTCTGCGCTTCCTACCTTAGCCTCTCCGACCTTGATTCGGTAAGAAATAGCACTTTTCCATGCAATAAATGCTGCGATTGCAATAAGAGCAAAGATTACGATGACTGCGCCAACGATAAAACCAATACTTAACTCTGGCACAGGAGCACCTCCTTTATTTCGTTATCATTGCACATAAATACAACACATCAATTTTACACTTTTTATGACAGATTGTCAAGTTCCAATCACAACTCGATCACATGTCCTGTATCCCATCCATTCCAAACACCTTACGACCGGAAAACGCTTTGATTTTGGGGACTCTTCCTGCAAAATCATGACAGATTGTCAAGTTCCAATAACACACTCCTTATCCCCTCTGACTCAAATCCCTTCCGGCCAAGAAATGCTTTGATCTTATTCTTTTCTTCATAAGAAAGTTCACTGATCAAACGTCCTTTCAGCTTTTTCCGAACAAGCACACGGATTGCATCTTTTTCGTCTAATTCTTCCGGTTCCCGTTCTTCCATCACCTGCGAGATAAGTTCTTTCGAGATTCCTTTTTCCAACAACTTATACGAAATCTCTTTCCTGCTTTTTTTTCCGCCATGAAACATGATATAATTTTCTGCATATCTTCGGTCGTCGATGTATCCAAAACCCTCGACATATTCCATTGCCTCATGGGACGCCGCCTCAGAAAAACCGGCCCGGTAAAGCCTGTCAGAGAGTTCCTTTCGCGTCCGGTCTTTATGCAGCAAAAGGGACATTGCCTTTTCAGCCGCTTTTTTACATTCTTCGTCGGAAAATTTACAGGATCTCTCCTTTTCGTTATCTCCCTGTGCCATCCTGACCTCCTGTCCAAAGAATTTCTTTACTTAGCCCTGTGTCAGATATTTTCTCTTTCTTCCCGTCAGGCTCTTTTGCTTTCTCCTGTCCAAAGTGCTTCTTTACTTATCCTCTGTGTCAGAAATTTCTTCTTTCTTTCCAACAGGCTCTTTTGTTGTCTCCTGCTCTGCGGTATTGTCTGCATCTTCCTGCGCCAGACATTTTCCCCTGACCAGATTTTCTACCTCGTCAAAAACATCCGGATTGTCTGCGAGATAGGCTTTGGCATTCTCTCTTCCCTGACCGATCTTTTCTCCTTTATAAGAATACCATGCCCCGCTCTTTATGATGATATCATGTTTTGCAGCCAGATCCAGTACATCACCTTCTCTGGAAATGCCTTTTCCAAACATAATGTCAAACTCTGCTTCCTGAAAAGGAGGCGCCACTTTATTTTTTACTACTTTTACCCTGACATGGTTTCCGATCATCTCACCGCTCTGTTTGAGTGTCTCGATTCTTCGCACGTCAAGACGCACGGAAGAATAAAACTTAAGCGCGCGTCCGCCCGTCGTCGTCTCCGGATTTCCAAACATAACTCCTACTTTTTCACGGAGCTGATTGATAAAAATAACGATACAGTTTGATTTATTGATCACACCGGTCAGTTTTCTGAGCGCTTGGCTCATAAGTCTCGCCTGCAGGCCCACATGACTGTCTCCCATATCGCCATCGATCTCAGCTCTCGGCACAAGCGCCGCCACTGAGTCAACGATCACAATATCAACTGCGCCGGAACGCACCATCGTCTCTGTGATCTCCAGTGCCTGCTCCCCGCAATCCGGCTGCGATATGTACAATTCATCGATATCTACTCCGATATTCCGTGCATAAGCAGGATCCATCGCATGCTCCGCGTCAATAAATCCGGCAATTCCGCCTCGTTTCTGCACCTCAGCCACCATATGAAGTGCAACCGTCGTCTTACCACTCGATTCCGGGCCATACACCTCGATGATCCTTCCCTTCGGAATGCCGCCGACCCCAAGTGCGATATCCAGACTCAGCGAACCAGTCGGCACCGCCTCCACGCTCATCCGCGAAGCAGTATCTCCGAGTTTCATTACGGAGCCTTTTCCATACTGTTTCTCGATCTGCGCGATCGCAGACTCCAATGCCTTCACTTTATTTTGATCCTTTTCTATCATAATCCTATCCTCCAAATAAAAATATTCCTAATTCGAACTCTATTTCGGAACGTTTGTTCTGTATAAAGATATACTACATCAAAGTTCTGAAACTGTCAACCTTTTTTTAAAAAATTGGGAAAATAATTTTGAATATCAGAATGCCCTGCCATATACAAGAGGCACAATACAAGTGTACCATGCCTCTCCACGTTTGTAAAGAAAATAATATTTTGAGTTTCCCCATTTTCAAAATCCATATTCCCCGAAACCCTCTATTCC
>JAMPFC010000125.1 GCA_023664685.1 Roseburia sp.
AACCGATGTCTTAAGGGTTATAACCCTATGACAAAAATGGCGAAAAATACACTGTGGAGGAAAGAAAATATGGTGGTGAATATTCTGTAAGGTGTAAAGTTGGGTTAAAAATGGGAAAAACTGGGTATGGATAAGAGTGGACAATTTGTACACTCTTAAGACATTTGGGGTGGGGGAGGGGGTGTGGAGAAGAAGGGAAAGGGAGAAAAAAGTCGGGGGATGTATGGGAAATTTTTGGGGGATTTGAGGAAAAATTTGGGGCGGAGTTTGAAAAAAGTTTTGGGAGAAGTACAAAAAATTTTTGGAGGGTTTGAGAAAGATTTGGAGAGAAAGTTGGGGAATTTGGAAAAAATTTGAAGAAAGAATTGAAAAAGATTTTAGACATTTGGGGAGTATGGGCGAGGGTGTCAGATTGAAAAAAGTTCGAACGCCCCTGAGCGGATAGTCTCCTGACAATAAAAGAAAGCCTCAGACAACCTTCGGAATCCGCTGGTACTAGAGGGGCGTATTTTGCCCCTCAGTACCACTGCGTGATTTCGAGAACGCAAGTGTGTTGTCAGAGACTTTCTTTTATTGCAGGAGACCCCACACAGAGACTCCACCGATCCCTTTTCCTTTTATTGTCAGGAGACCCCGCCCAAAACAACTCACCTCAACTCATACTAACCTTATTTTTATTCCTTATTTTTTTCATAAAACCGTTGCGAATTTTCTGATTTTGCATTATACTAGTAGTAATCCGACTCTTTAGTCGGATGAAAGTAACGAAGGGAAGTGAAGAGGTGTACAACGAAGAACTGTTCCGGAAAATGCTGATGACATTTGATCACAAGTACGAATCTTCTACTGTATTTTATGACAATCTTCCATATATAAGAGATTATGATCTGTGCAACTGGACTCCGCTGCGTCTTATGAGCGGAAATATCATAAAATTTTATCAGTACAAACTCGATAAACCTGTCGTCATACAAGCCGATCCGGATGGCATGTAATACTTATTTTTAAAAAAATATGATACGTTAAGTCAAGCCAGCAGATAGCAATGTGTATTTACACGTAATTTGCTATTTACTGGCTTGATTTGTCAAACGCTAATATCAAAAATATCAAACAGTTTCTCAAGTTCCGCAGTAACTTCCCGATTTAACCGTTGGGTCTTACACCATTTCCGGCACTCAGGCATTGAGCTTCGCCGCAAAATCACCCATCGCTTCCGATATTTTTATCTGCTGCGGGCAGACTGCCTCGCAGCTCCGGCATCCAATACATGCAGTCGGATGTTTTTCTTTCGGAATCGCCATCAGCGCCATCGGTGCAAGAAAACCGCCCCCGGTAAAACTATGCTCATTGTAAAGTTCGAGAAGCCTTGGAATATCAAGCCCCTTCGGGCAATGGCTCACACAATAATGGCAGGAGGTGCAGGGAAGGGCACCATCCAGCATACCGTCTGCGACTTCAAGCAACGCCTTCATTTCCGTCTCTGACAATGACTTTTCCGCCTCAAATGTCTTTATATTTTCCTTGAGCTGTTGAAAATCCGACATACCGGAAAGGATCATCGTCACCTCCGGGATGCTCTGCAAAAAGCGAAACGCCCATGCCGGTATATTTTCCTCCGGCCGGAGTTCTTTTAATATTTTCTCTGCATTCTCCGGCAGCTTCGCCAGTTTGCCGCCCCTGACGGGTTCCATCACCCATACCGGAATCCCATATTCTTTTAACAGTTCAAGCTTCGCCTTCGCATCCTGAAATGTCCAGTCAATATAATTTAGCTGGATCTGGCAAAATTCCATATGATCTCCATACGCCTCTAAAAACCGCTTCATCACATCACAATCTCCATGCGCAGAAAAACCAAGATGCCGGATGCGTCCCTCTTTCTTCTGTTTTACAAGGTACTCATCAATGCGGTATTTTTTATCCAGATAGGCATCAATATTCATCTCACATACGTTGTGGAACAGATAAAAGTCAAAATACTCCACGCGGCATTTTTTCAACTGCTCTTCAAAAATCTTCTCCACCTTATCTATATTAGCAAGGTCATACCCCGGAAATTTTGTCGCGAGGTAAAAGCTGTCGCGCGGATACTTCTCCAGAACTTTTCCCATCACAAGTTCGGAATTTCCATCGTGGTAGCCCCACGCCGTATCGTAATAATTGATCCCCTGCTCCATCGCATAAGCGACCATCTCCGCAGTCCTCTCTTCATCAATCTTTGCATCGTTCCCATCCAGAACCGGCAGACGCATCGTCCCCATTCCCAATGCGGACAGTTCCAACTCCTGAAATTTTTTTGTGATCATCTTGTCATCCCAACCTTTCTTTTCATTTCTTTTTTGCATGTATAAGCTTGCACGCATGAGTGCCTACCTCAAAACCTGCGGTTTTTTCGGTATTCGTTGACACTCATATAATCAGCAGATCACAGACAAAATTATCTGCAAGCAGCTATTTGGCTGTGATCTGCTGATTACACTCATGCTCTATGCGTTTATTTTATCAATAATTGGGAAAAATAGCAATTTGGTTTTGAAAATTTTTGGTTTTTACATCACATCAAATAACTTAAAATTCTCTATCACAATATTGGGATTATACTTCAATAACTGTTCCCATAACGTAACGAATGGAGGGCCATCGACAGAATATGAGCCTAAACCATGATAAATCGTTTCTATTTTCGTGCCATCACACAATCGATATTGAATGCGGGTTCCGTGCTCTCTATCTTTATATCGCCTTATTCTGATCTTGGCAATCTCAAGATACGGTAATCTAAAAATTAAAATACCCGATTGTATAACTAATGTATTTTCCGTGAGAATCACATCTAGTTTTTCTATTCTGTCCGATGTTGTATTTATTTCATCTTCTAGTTTTTTGATCTCACTTTTGGTAAGCTTGGGTATTTTTATTATTTTGCCGCATATTATGCTTGTTATCAGTACTGCAATACCAGATAATTCTATGTAAATTAAATTAGCACGACAAATCAAAAGACCGATAAAAAATAGAATCACTACGCACCAACTAAATGCGCCGATCCACAACATACTTTTATAAACAATACGATGTTTTCTCAGTTCTCTGCCAATCTCACTGTTATAATGATTTGGTTCCCGTAAAGAAAAATCCCACCGCCAAACATATCTGTTCCGTTTTTTCCGTTTCATCCTCGATAGCGCCATATAAATTCTCCATTGATTGTATCGTCGATTATGTGGATCCGCTGATGGTCAATGCTGTATTTTTCACAAATTGCATGAAAATCCTCTTCGTAATTATGGATCACAGACGCCGCGATATAATAATCGCCTCTGAATCCTTCCAACACTTTATACATTTCCTTTTTGTTCCACAAAAATCCATAATCATATGTCGTTGAAGAACCCCTTTTAAAAATTTCCCATACATTTCCGGTATGCCAGAACCCGATCTTCTCGCCAAGTCTATAATTTATGTCACTGCTTGCTAATACATGCCTTCTTTTATCATTCATAATGCTGCTTATGATCTCATCTTCCTCTTTTCCGATCACCGCAACCCAAGGTCTCTTGTCGATTCTCGCATTAAACTCAAAATTCGTGACGATAATGCATTTAATATCTTCATACAAAAGCTGATTCCTCTTACATTTACAATAAAAGACAATCTTATCTTGCTCAAGCAGATACCCTTTCGGCAATTTCATAAAGATAAGTATACCAAACGGAACATACCACGCACCAAGACATAAGTAAAAGAACAGTCCGGACAAATCTGCGTTTCGCACGACAAGCCACCGTAACACGATACTAAGCATAAGAAAAAATAATCCGATGCTGCCTAACACAAGCTCTACTGTATGTCCTCTGGCATCAGGCCAGTACCTTTTGATCAACCGAAACATGGCATCCCCTTTCTTTTCACAATATCTTGCCCAATTTATTATACAATATCATACTGTATTAATATACCTCTGTCAATAAATATAATGTTTACCTTTCTGTTTCCCTAATTCAAACAAAACAATCATAAATCTTCTCTGCCTCATTTGATCCTGCCTGTGCGGCTGCCAAAAACACACGCTCGATCAAACTTTCATCCTCTTCAAACAGCTCTGCAATCTCTGCTGTTGTCATACCTCTTGCCTGTTTTTTCATAATAAGCGTA
>JAMPFC010000126.1 GCA_023664685.1 Roseburia sp.
CCGATATCCACTACATAATCCGCCGCGAGCATCGTATCCTCATCATGCTCTACCACGATCAGGGTATTTCCAAGATCTTTCAGGCTTTTCAGCGTCCGGATCAGCTTATCATTATCCCTCTGGTGGAGACCAATGCTCGGCTCATCGAGAATGTAAGCAACACCGACAAGCCCCGAGCCGATCTGCGTCGCTAGACGGATCCGCTGCGCCTCCCCGCCTGACAGCGTCGCTGTCGCCCGCGACAGACAGAGGTAGTCCAGTCCCACATCCACGAGAAAACCAAGACGGGATTTGATCTCCTTTATGATCAGTTTTCCAATCTTTTGCTGCATTTGTGTGAGCTGCAGATCATCGACAAACTGCTTGAGGTCGCGGATCGAATAGTCACATAACTCCGCAATATTTTTCTCCCCTACCGTCACAGCCAATGATTCTTTTTTGAGACGCCTTCCGCCGCATTCACGGCATGGCGTGATACGCATAAATGTTTCATACTCCTGTTTCGTCGTATCTGAGCCGGTCTCACGGTATCTCCGCTCCACATTTTTGATCAAGCCCTCGAACTCTACGTTGTAGACGCCTCTTCCCCGCTGACCCACATAATGGACTTCCACTTTTTCTCCTTTTGTCCCATGCAGGATGATATCTTGCACCTCCTCCGGATAATCTTCAAACGGAGTGGACAGGTCAAAGCCAAACCGTTTCGACACCGCCTCCATCATGCATCTCGTATAACTCCCCTTGTCCGTGACAGACTGCCAGCCAAGAACAGCGATCGCCCCCTCATCGATACTGAGCGACCAGTCCGGGATAAGAAGCTCTGGAGCAAACTCCATCTTATATCCGATTCCGTGACAGACCGGACATGCGCCAAAAGGATTGTTAAAGGAAAAACTTCTCGGCTCGATCTCATCAATACTGATCCCACAGTCCGGACAGGAAAAACTCTGGCTGAAATTGATCGGTTCCCCACCTACTACATCAACGATGAGAAGCCCGTTCGACAACCGTAGAACGTTCTCAATCGACTCCGACATCCTTTTTTCAATGCCCTCACGCACCACAAGACGATCCACCACGATCTCAATATTGTGCTTTTTATTTTTTTCCAGTTTGATCTCTTCGGACAGGTCATACATATTTCCATCGACAACAACTCTTACATAACCGCTTTTTTTGGCTTTTTCAAAAACTTTGGCGTGTTCCCCTTTCCTTCCCCGGACAACCGGCGCCAAAAGCTGGAGTTTTGTACCCTCCGGCAGCTTCATGATCTCATCTGCCATCTGATCTACGGTCTGGCGTTTGATCTCCCTGCCGCATTTCGGACAGTGCGGAATCCCGATCCTCGCAAAAAGAAGCCGGAAATAATCATATATTTCTGTCACTGTCCCCACCGTGGAACGTGGATTCCGGTTCGTCGTTTTCTGATCGATGGAGATCGCTGGGGGGAGACCGGAAATACTCTCCACATTCGGTTTTTCCATCTGCCCGAGAAATTGTCTGGCATAAGAGGATAACGACTCCATATACCGTCTCTGCCCCTCCGCATAGATCGTATCAAATGCCAGTGATGACTTACCAGAACCGCTCAGGCCTGTGAGAACCACAAATTCATCCCTCGGGATATCAATATCAATTCCTTTCAGATTATGTTCATTTGCCCCTTTTATTTTGATCATTCTTTTCTTTTCCATGACTTCCTCCATCTGTAGTATTTCTAATTTATATAAGAACTTTATTCGTCTAATTTTTGCAGGATTTTTTTCAATTCGATCATCTGGTCACGCAGCGAAGCCGCCGCCTCGAAATTCAGCTCTGCTGCCGCTTGGTTCATCCGTTTCATCACCTTGCGGATCTGCTTTTCCAGTTCTTCTTTGGTCATATACTCCGGATCCTTCTCCAAATCCTCCATGCCGGAATCTGCTTTGGAGGAAATCCGGATCAGCTCCCGGACAGCCTTTCGGATCGTCTGTGGCGTGATCCCGTGTTCTTTGTTGTAGGCATCCTGTATTTCCCTTCTCCGCCTCGTCTCCCCGATGGCTTTCTTCATAGAATCCGTTTCACTCTCGGCGTACATGATGACCCTGCCATCCGCATTTCGGGCAGCCCGCCCGATCGTCTGGATCAGGGAAGTCTCTGACCTCAGAAACCCTTCCTTGTCGGCGTCCAAAATCGCCACCAGAGAAACCTCCGGTATATCCAATCCCTCTCTCAGAAGATTGATACCGACGAGTACATCAAACACATCCAGCCTCATATCCCGTATGATCTCAGACCTCTCCAGTGTATCAATGTCCGAGTGGAGGTATTTTACCCGGATTCCGATTTCTTTATAATAATCCGTCAGATCCTCCGCCATCCGCTTCGTAAGTGTCGTGACAAGCACCTTGCCTTTTTCTTTCGTGACACGCCGTATCTCTGCAAGCAGATCGTCGACCTGCCCCTTCACCGGACGCACGATCACTTCCGGATCAAGAAGCCCTGTCGGCCGGATGATCTGCTCCGTTCGCAAAAGCTCATGCGCACTCTCGTATTCCGATGGCGTCGCGGACACAAACATCATCTGATTGATATGGCCCTCAAACTCTTCAAAATTCAATGGGCGGTTACTTTTTGCCGAAGGCAGGCGGAAACCATAGTCTACAAGTGTAGTCTTTCTCGACTGGTCTCCCGAATACATCCCCCGAATCTGCGGGACTGTGATATGCGACTCATCCACTATGATCAAAAAATCATCCGGAAAATAGTCCATAAGCGTGTGCGGCGTCTCTCCCTCTTTCATTCCATTTAAATGCATGGAATAATTTTCAATCCCCGAGCAAAACCCTGTCTCCCGTAGCATCTCAACATCAAAATGCGTCCTCTCCGAAATCCTCTGCGCCTCGATCAGCTTGTCCTCGCTCTTAAAAAAGCGGACACGTTCTTTTAATTCCTGTTCAATCCCGATAATTGCCTTTTCCATTTTATCCGGCGACACAACATAATGCGAAGCAGGAAATACGACCATATGCTCCAGATTGTTTAGCGGCGTTCCCGTAACAACATCAATCTCTTGAATCCGGTCTACCTCGTCTCCAAAAAACTCAACCCGGATCGCACGGTCTGACGCAGATGCCGGAAAAATCTCAACCACGTCTCCCCGAACCCGAAATGTCCCGCGGTGAAAGTCCATATCATTCCGTGTATACTGGATGTCCACAAGACGCCGGATCACCTCATCCCTGTCCTTCTCCATCCCCGGCCGCAGCGAAACGGTCATCGTCTGATAGTCGATCGGACTTCCCAAACCATAAATGCACGATACACTCGCGATGATAACCACATCTTTGCGCTCAGTAAGCGCCGCGGTCGCCGAGTGGCGCAGCTTATCGATCTCCTCATTGATCGCAGAATCTTTTTCAATGTACGTATCGGTCGACGGTACATAAGCTTCCGGCTGATAGTAGTCGTAGTAGGAGACAAAATACTCGACCGCATTTTCCGGAAAATATTCTTTAAATTCACCATATAACTGAGCCGCCAGTGTTTTATTGTGTGCGATGACAAGCGTCGGCTTGTTTAACTGCTGAATGACATTCGCCATCGTAAAAGTCTTGCCCGAACCAGTGACGCCCAGAAGGGTCTGGAACTGGTTGCCCTCTTGAAAGCCTTTCACGAGGGCTTCGATGGCTTCCGGCTGGTCGCCGGTGGGTTTGTAATCGCTGTGAAGTTTGAACTCTGACATAGTAAAAATTCTCCTTTACAAAGGCATTTGCATTTGTAATCATATCATTATCTTGCAAGTAAGCAATAATTTTCCCCTCATGAAATGTAATATTGTATCGCTACTTATCGCTACTTTATCGCCACTTTATCGCTACTCATTTCAAATCTATTATTTTTCATAAGCATCTACAATCTTATTTGACCCGCTTCCCTGTCGCTCCATATATCCTAAACGCCCAAATATATCCGCCAGAACTGGATTTCTTCTCAAAGATGGAACATCATCTATATTTCTTTCTTGTATCTTTGTTCCATCAGGCATCCCACCAAGAGAATATATGACAAGTCGGTCACTTTGTTTTACGACACTAAATATAGTATACCACGATACGCAAAAAAAGTACAGAATAATTTGAACATTTGTTCTGTACTTTTAGATACCACACTG
>JAMPFC010000127.1 GCA_023664685.1 Roseburia sp.
AGCCTTAGCACCGCTACGTGTTTATCTAGCGAAAGCGGGCCCGAAGCGGAAAATATTCCTGCTGCTGTACAAGGTTAACTGTTTCATGGCTTGAAATTTTCTTTATCAACTACCATATAAATATCTTTTCCAATCTTTTTTTCAAAATATTTTTTTATCGCTAAATTCCTATCCCATTTTGTCTGTGGATATGAACCATATCTGCGCTTCACATCCTCCATACGTTCCTCAATATCCAACACACCATCAGCTCCCGCCAGACTATCGCATAATTGGATCAAAATATCGTACTCGTCCAATTCAATCTTCTCTAATTCATCCTGAATCATTTTCAATTCTTCTTTCGTTGTGTCAAACTTGCCAATGTATTCATCTGTCGTTTTGTCATTGAACGAATGGGTAAGGCATACTCTGGCGGCTTCATCAAATCCAAGAGACATCATATAAGAATATCCATCCGACACATGTCCCAAATGCCTTGTTCCAAACTTTCTGCCAATATCATGCAGCAAACCTAATATATATGCTTTTTCCGGTTCCAAATCCGAACATTCCAATGCGATTTTTTCCGCACAGTGCGCAGCCACCCGGCTATGATTCCCCCACGCCCCCGGATTGCAGGCTTCCGCCTCCTCCAACAGCCTCTCTGCTTCTTCTCTTGTAGGCAACATGTGAAATCCACCTCCTGATCGTCATTAACTCTTTTACAAAACCATGAGCAAAGTTCCTGCCCCGATCAATATGCAGCCAAGAAATGATTTAACTGTAAATTGTTCATGCAAAAATACAAACGCCAGTATCAATGTCAAGACAACACTTAATTTATCAATCGGCACCACCCTAGACGCATCTCCCGCCTGCAGTGCTTTATAATAGCACAGCCATGAAGCCCCTGTTGCAATACCGGATAATATTAAAAAAAGCCAGCTTCTTTTGCTGATCCCTGCCAATCCGCTCTGGGCATGCGTCAAAAAAACCATTCCCCATGCCATAATAACTACAACAACTGTTCTTATTGCGGTCGCAAGATTTGAATTTACCCCATCTATTCCAATTTTTGCCAGTATAGATGTAAGGGCTGCAAATACCGCTGATAAAATTGCAAATACAAACCACATGCTACATCGTTCCTTTCAGCTCTTTTTCTAATAAAGGATTTAGATATTTTTCACTAAAATTCCATTATCCTGACCTGACCAATTACTCCGTCTGCGACATGATCTACTATTTTAATGCCATCTTGTACCCATCTTGTACCCCATCTTGTACCCTGCCTTGTTTTTCATCATGCATTAGTTTATCAACAATTTCATTATCCATCACAACCTCCAAATTCCCAATAACTCTAACTTATTATTAGTAAAGTATATCATATCTAAGAAATGTTATCAAACTCTAATCCCCACTTAACAGCCTTCCCGACACATTTCGACGGATTCCTCATATAATAACCAATAAACAAAAGAATGGAGTCTGCTATGTATATCCTGTTATTTATCTTATTACTAATTGCCATTCTCTTTCTCCTCATTTTTCACTGGAGGAAAAAGAAGATCATCCGGGAAATCGGCTGCATGTCTTCCTATTACAAATACCATCTTTTGAATGATCTGGCCGAGCCATTTGGTTACTGCTACGTTGATCAAAAGGAAATATTTACCAGCACCCAAAAAGCTTGGCAGAAACAATACGGTTATGGCGAAGTTTACGACCGTATGGCGCCCTTTTTCAACATGGTCTTTGACTGCCAGCCGGTGTATTTTGATTATGAGGGAAAGACTTGGCTGATTGAATTTTGGAAAGGCCAGTATGGGATCAACACCGGAAGCGAGATCGGCATTTACCATGCGGATACGCTCGTCCCGCCGGAAGCCAGAAAGAGAACAATTTTCCATGCCGCCACAGAAGAGGAATATTTTTTTATGAACACAGAACTCTCTGACAGGGGGCGTTCCCTTTCCGATCTTGGCGCCTCGCATTGGTGGCTTACGCAATTTTTGCCGGGACACTTTTCTTCCCCCAAAAACCTTACCCTTGAAATCACTCTGCGTTTTCCTGACACAGACATGAGGGATGCTTTTCTGGATGCTCTCACGCAGACGGAGTATGACGTCGACCACATCGGAATCTTTTTCACTACCGTTTCCTTTTATTTCTGCTCATCGCCGCGTCAAAAAGGGCTTCTCCGGAAAATATACCGCGCTTGGGTGCAGTTGAAAAACCGGTTTTTTTGCAAGCTGTACAATTTTGTTACAAGGCCTTTTGAGAACACCTGCGACAAAGTGCTTTATTTATATTATTATCTGCCCTTTGTCTTCCGGCGCATGCTGAGGCTGCACCGTTTTAAAAAATAATAATCCGAAGGGAGGACTACCGGATGAGCTGCACAAGCCGCCTGAACAAATCTTTTAAAAATGCTCCTGTGCTTCCACTCGGCGCGGGCTATAAATATGTACTTTTTAGCGACTGCCACCGGGGAAATGGCACGCACAATGACAATTTTCTGAAAAATCAGCATCTTTACCTCGCTGCGCTCCGGCATTATTACCGTCACGGTTACACTTATATTGAGCTTGGCGATGGGGATGAACTCTGGGAAAATAGAAATATGGAGCAGATCAAGGAAATACACAGCGATGTGTTTGGGCAGCTCTCCCGGTTCTATGAAAATGACCGGCTTTACATGATCTATGGAAATCATGACATGATAAAAAAATATGCCTCTTTTGCGGGAAAAAAATATTCGACGTATTATTGTTCGTCCCATCAGTGCCGGGAACCCCTTTTCCCCGGAATCCGGTTTTACTCCGGAATCGTTCTGAGGGATCATGAAGCCGGACGGGATCTCTACCTGACTCACGGTCATCAGGCTTCCCTTTTAAATTCCACCCTGTGGCCTGTCGGGTGCTTCCTCGTCCGGTATATCTGGAAACCACTTGAGCAGATTGGCATTCTCGATCCGACAAGCGCCGCCAAAAATTACACGACCAAAGAAAAATCTGAAATCAAGCTTACTGCATGGGCGAGACAATATGACCGAATCCTGATCACCGGCCACACCCATCGCCCCATGACCAGTGGGGAAAATTCCCCCTATCTAAATACCGGATGCTGTGTGCATCCTTACTGCGTCACATGCATTGAGGTTGATTCCGGACACCTGACTCTTGTAAAATGGTACATGGGCGCCAGAGAGAGCGGCAGTCTTTATGTGGAGCGCGAGGAACTTTCCGCTGTTCCGGCGGGTTTTTAATTTGTGTTGGGAGTTGGGAGTAACACCGTTATTATTTCATATTAAAGATATCGCTGCTACAATTTTACATACCTTCACTTAAAATCTCTCCACTTAGGTACACCCGCAATAAATGATATATACTTATAAAAGATACAATCAACAAATAATCAACAAAATCAGGTCATCAAAACACTGATTTTACAGGATTTTTCGAATACCCGTTTCTTTATTTCCACTTTTGTGTCAACAAACCATCAACAAACCTATCTACCCCCAATATGGCACATATCTCCTTGCCCGCACTCCAACTGCATCATTTTCAATTTTTATCAACCCTTTATCTACAGTATCCCTAATAATCCTCGACACAACCGCCTTATTCTTTTCATCCACTCCAAACCGTTCCCGCAACACCGCATTGGAAACTTCAATCTCATTTACATAACAGTAGCACGTATACAGATAACAAGTCCGTATTTTATCTTCTTTTGTCCATTTAGACAAACTTGCATACCAATACAACTTTGTTCTGGAAAAATCATCCCCTATCTCTACTTTTGGTGCGAGAATTGTCAAATCCCGCATCCCTTCCTCCATACGGTCAAATCCGCTGCCCCGTTC
>JAMPFC010000128.1 GCA_023664685.1 Roseburia sp.
ATGCGGCTCATATCAAGAATATCATTGATCAGACTGAGCAGATGGTTACTGGAGGACAGCACCTTTTGCAGACAATCCAACACTTGGGATTTATTATCAATATGACTGACCGCGATCGTAGAAAAACCAATGATCGCATTCATCGGAGTACGGATATCATGAGACATATTGGAAAGGAATGTCGTCTTGGCGCTGTTTGCATGCTGAGCCTGCATCAGAGCATCTTGAAGCGCCTGTGTCTGCTCACGCTGCTTTTGAACCTGCACTGTGATATCTCTGGATACCACCATGACCATAATATCATCGGTCTGCTCATCCCGGGTCATAATAAAGGACTGGCGGACGCACATCTGCCTTCCCCCGGAGACTCCGGCCCAATAATCCACCGTAACCTCGGCTTCTCCCTGCTCAAAACGCTGTCTGAGGTTCTCCAGATTGACCACCTCATCATATTCTTCCAGAGACTCCTTCAAAACAAATTCTTTCCATTTTTCAAAGCACTCCGACGCCGGACACGGATTGGACAGCCCGGCTTTCTCTAGCAAGGAGATCTGTTCTCCATTGACCGTACGGACGATATCCTGCTCGATAAGATCGTTCGTAAGATTAAACTCAAAGGTACTGAATGCCGACGAAGTGATCGCAATCCGGTACTGCCGCTCTTTCCGGTTCGCTTTATTTATCACTTGCTGCGCTTTCAGTTCTTTTTCCTTAACCGTCGTAACGTCTTGGCGGAGGAAAATGATCTTGCTCGCTCTGCCATCCTTTTTCTCAAGACAAATGATGTTGATATGTTCCCATACTTTCCTGCCGCCCCTTTGGGTCTGAAACTCATACTGCTCCATACCTCCATCGCCCAATTCCAGAGCCACGTTGCCACGCTCCAAAAACTCCAAAAGCTTTTCACGTTCATTTTCCACCATCAAAAAGGAACACAAGTAGGCAATAAAATCTTCATAATTGCCGCTCGTCGAAAATCCATCCCGTTCCGGCACGGTTCCCGATAGATACTGGTATGTTCCTTCCTCCAGATCCGCCATGATAAAACGGGTAAAAAGGGTACTGACACCATCGATGACATACCCCATCTCCCTGTTTTCCTTTTCCAGACGCCTGCGGGATGTACGGTTGCGGATCAGCAGGATCATAATATAGATCACAAACAGTACGATCAAAATAACCTGCAGGATCATTCCGTTACGGTTCGCCTCCCTGATCATCATCTGAGTTACATTTTTTGGAAAAGCCTGAACCAAAATATATTCTGTCCCCGGCACATGCAAAGCACACAGGTTGTCCGTGCGTTTTCCGGATTCACAGAGATATCCTTTTTCCTCTGCTTCTCCCCGGAACACCTCCCAGACGTCCTCCGAAGTTTTCTCATCGATCACCCCGGTATCCCGCAAAAGATCCGGCAGCAATTTATCCTGTTTTTCCCCGGTAGAGGATGCGATCACATCTCCCTCTCTGGTACACAGATAAACACTTGCCGCCTCCCCAAAATAACTGGTCTCCAGTATCTCCTGAAGATAATCCTCCGCAAGATACAGCCCAAGCAGCACTCCCTCTGTCTGATCTCCTTCCTTCACAGGAGCATAAAAAACCATCGTAGTCCTTCCCGTGACCCGGGAGTTTAACACCATTGTACAGCCGCTTTCCCCACGCATTCCGGCCTCAAAATAATCCCGGTCAGAACTATCTGCGGTCGTTCCGTCCGAGGTCAGATTCACTCCCTGCTTATTGATAAAGCGCATGGAATCAAAATCCACATTGCTTTCCAACTCTTTCAGCATGTCCGTATTGATTTCGGACGTATTAAGCCCCACGCTCAGAAAATAAGCATAATTGCGCACCCGCCTTTCGGCATTCGCAAACTCATTGCTGATCCCCAGCGAAGTCTGGCGTGCAGAGTCTATCGCATAATTCAGGTTCCGGTCTTCAATCTGTTGTCTGTTTGAAACAGCATACCAGCGGAACAGTAAAAAGATTGCGATCAGCAGAAGCAAAATGTACAATACGTTTTGCCATGTTCTTTTGGTCATGTTCATAAAACACAGCCTCCTTTTGTTCAGTCATTCTCATATCAATTTCTTGGAGTTATACTCTGCGTTTATTTTATCACAAACCTATTTTACAGACAACAACAGAATTTAAACCTGTTGAAATAGTGCAACCGCCACTTTGCCGAGTGGCGGTTGTTGCTTTTTACAATTACTGTAACGGTAAACTTACCGATATGTAGTGTGATCCGCATCACTGCTCTTCATCCAACTCTTCCAACTCCTGCAGCAGAGGCACATTATCATCTGTTAACTCTTCGACGCCACGCAGAGTACGGTTAATTGCCCTTGTACGCCTGCCAACAATTTCGGTGAGCGTTTTGTCAGCGGTTTGAAGCTGCTTTTGCGCTTTGGTAAGCATATCGCCAAACTTAACAAATTCTGATTTCACAGCACGAAGAGTATCCCACACCTCCTGCGACCGCTGCTCAATCGCAAGAGTCTTAAAGCCCATTTGCAGTGATGCAAGAAATGCAGAAAGTGTAGTCGCACCAACCACCGTAATTTTATACTTGTCACGAAGTTCTTCAAACAAAGCCACATTCTGAACCACTTCTGCATACAATCCCTCCGTTGGCAAAAACATTAATGCAAAATCTGTAGTCTTAGGCGGAACGATGTATTTGTCATGAATCTCTTTGGCAAAAATACGGATCTTAGATGTAAGGGAACGCCTCGCCTCATCCGTTGCCTGTTTATCCTCCGCATTAAGCAGCCTGTTATAGTCCTCGATCGGAAACTTGCTGTCGATCGGCAAAAGCAACGGTATATCGTCATTGCCGGGGAGTTTTATCGCAAATTCCACTCGTTTCCCATTTGAAATCTCCACGTTCATTTCATATTGATTTGGAGCAAGAATATCAGAAAGTAATTTTTCAAGACGGATTTCACCATATGTACCACGCTCTTTTACATTTGTAAGCGCATTTTTCAACGACTTCGTATCCGCTGCAAGAGCTTTCATTTCTCCCAAGCCTTGTCCTACGCTTTCAAGCTGCTTACTGACCAATTCAAAAGACTGGGAAAGCCGGGTTTCGAGTGTCTTTTGCAATTTTTCATCTACCACACCCTGCATCTGTTCAAGCCTTTTTTCGTTACTTTCCTGCAATTCCTTCATTTTATTTTCAAGTGTCGTGTTGATTTTTTCGATATTCTCGGTATTCGCACGCTGAACGGAAGAAAGACGCCCATCCACTTGTTCCCCAAATGTGTGCAGTTGATTGTTCTGTTCTTCCCGGCTCTTTTGCAAGGCACTCCTTACCGTGCTTCCAATCTGCTCATTGCTTTGTGCGCCAGTTTTTTGGATTTCTGCCAATTTGATTTCCATTTGCTGCCGAAATTCGCTAAGCTGCCGATTGACCTCATCCCGGTTCATCGACAATGTCTGCTGAATACTCTTCTGGATAACGTCAAAACGCTCAAATTGTTCTGTCGCACCACTTGCGATCTGCTTTTGCACGCCATTACGCTGTTCCTCCGCAGTTTGTTTTAACAAAGATTGTATCTCATCAACATCAGACTTCTTACGTCCTGTCACTTGCAATATAACAACCACCAAAAGCAAAATAACAATTACAATCCCTAAAATTTCTGATAATCCCATTTTGTCACCTTCTCCTTATTCTGTTTTCTACTATATATCATACTACATCTGGCTTCTTATCCCAATTGTCCAATTCCCGATTGGACAATTTCACTTTCTCTGTCCTTATAAGTTAAGTAGAACTGTCTCATTCCTGCAACATTGCTTCTGGAAAATCCTCTTCCGTATT
>JAMPFC010000129.1 GCA_023664685.1 Roseburia sp.
GGACGGGCTGCGCGTGGACATACATGGGCAGACCGGGCGCGGTTTTTGCACTCAGAAATTCTTTGCAAGATGCAGTAAATTGTGTTAAAATACTCGTGTGCGAAAATAAATCGCTCAGAAATGGGGATTGTCATGGCTGGGAAAAAGGTAAAAAAGAAAAGACAGAAAAAGCATCCTAAATTCTGGTTTGGATTTAAGATATTTATTTTACTGATGCTCGTCATGATTCTTGCGGCAGGAATCATATTTTATGTAAAATATGGACGGGACATTTTCAGAATGCAGGATGAGGCGATCCGGCTCATAAAAAATTCCACGGAGGAGACATTCCGTGCATCCGAGACGTCGATCGCTTACAATTCAAAAGGAAAACAAATCGCTGTGCTGAAGGGAGATAAGGATTCGTATTATCTTCCAGTGGATGAGATACCACAGTATGTAAAGGACGCTTTTATCGTTACGGAGGATAAGAAATTTTATTCCCACAACGGAATCGATGCGGGGGGTATCGTGCGTGCGGTATGGGTGCAGATCCAGAACAATGGTGAGATCACTCAGGGAGCGAGTACGATCACGCAGCAGCTTGCCCGCGGTATATTTCTCAATACGGAAAAAACGTATGAGCGTAAGATAAAAGAGATTTTTATCGCGATGGAGATTGAGAAAAAATACAACAAAGAGCAGATTCTGGAATTTTATCTCAACAGCATTTATTTTGCAAATGGGTATTATGGGATCGAGGCGGCGGCGAAGGGATATTTCAGTTCGAGCTGTAAGGACTTAAGTCTTTCCCAGCTCTGTTTCCTGTGTGCGATCCCGAACAATCCGACGCTGTATGATCCGATTGAGAAAAAGGAAAATACACTCAAGAGGAGAAACCGTATCCTTGACCAGATGCTGGAGGATAAGGTGATCACAAGGGAAGAGTACGAGCTGGCGATAAACGAGGACATCAAACTGAATGTCACAGAGCCGGTCAAGAGAAATTATATACAGACTTTTGTGACGTATTGTGCGACGAAAAAGCTGATGGAGTTAAATGGTTTCCAGTTCCGGTACGATCTGGATTCGGAAAAGGATAAGGCTGCGTATAAAGAACAGTATGACGAGGCGTATGCGACTGCCCAGAAACAGCTTTTGAACAATGGCTACCGGATCTATACGTCCATCGACCTGAAAAAGCAGAAGGCACTCCAACAGGCGATCAATACAAACCTGTCCGCTTTTACGGAAAAGGGGACAAATGGGATTTATAAAATGCAGGGCGCGGGCGTCTGCATCGACAATGACACCGGACGAGTGGTGGCGGTCGTGGGCGGAAGAAGCCAGAAGACCAGCGGGTATACGCTGAACCGTGCGTACCAGTCCTTCCGGCAGCCGGGAAGCAGCATCAAACCGGTGATCGTGTACACACCGTCTCTCGAGAGGGATTATACAGCGGACACCACGGTAAATGATCATAAGTTTGAGGGCGGCCCCTCGAATGCAAATGGAAAATATTCGGGTCATATTTCCCTGCGGTATGCGGTTGAGCAGTCGAAAAATACGGTCGCATGGCAGCTTTTTGATGAACTTACGCCATCGGTCGGCTTGCAGTATCTTCTGGAGATGGGCTTCACGAAGATTGATAAAAATGACTATTATAATGCGTCGTCGCTCGGCGGACTTACGTATGGGTGCAGTCCTCTGGAAATGGCGTCGGCTTACGCAACGATCGAGAACGATGGAAAGTACCGCGAACCGACCTGTATCGTAAAGATACTGGATGCCGAGGGGAATACGATCGTGTCAGATGATGTAGATGAAAAGTATATTTATGATGCCAAAGCGGCAAATTCGATGGTAGATATTTTGAAGGGAGTTTTGACGAGAGGAACCGGCGTTGGCCTTTCGCTTGAAAATAATATGATCGCAGCCGGAAAAACCGGTACGACCAACGAAAAGAAAGATGGATGGTTCTGCGGATTTACTCCTTATTATACGACTGCGGTCTGGATCGGGTGTGACAATCCGACGCCGGTGGCAGGGCTTTCTGGGGCGTCTTATCCGGGAAGGACGTGGAATACATTTATGAATGCGATCCATGCTGACCTCGAGCCAAAGAATTTTCCATATGAGGACAGGGAAGATGAAGAGGATGATGATGATTCTTCTTCCTCCAAGCATTCTTATTATTCTTCGAGAAATAATTCAAGTGAGAAGAAGCAGGATGACGACGATGATGACGAAGACGATAAGCCAAAGAAAACAAAGAAACCAAAAGCGACAAAAGAACCAGAGCCGGTAGACCCGCCAGAGGATGACACAACGGCAGCCGACCCTTCCGAAAATCAAGATCCGGCAGTGGTGCCGCCTGACGATCAGGGGGCAGCCAATTCGGATGATGCAAGCAGCACCTCAAATGATGATACGAGCTTTTCGCAGGACGATACGACGTATCAGGATGAAAATGGGACGGTGCAGAACTGATAAAAAGAAATTCCCAGTGAAACAAGTTGTTTACTGGGAGTTTCTTTTTTTGGTATGCTGAGGGGGGGAGAAGGGTAGAAGTACAAGCCTTCCGGTGGTTTAGTCATCGTCTGTCTGGTAATCAATGCCTAATTCTTTTGCACTTTTCATGAAAAAAGAGCGCAGATTGAATTGAGGGAAAATGACAGATTGTAAAAAATCCTCTTGGATTTATAATTTCTTTTTCTCAATACTTTTCAAAAAGGTTTTCTTTAGCTCTTGCGGCTTATAGAAAAGGCGTTGTTCCGATTTGCTCAATCGTTTTTCAGCCCGTTTGATTTTTAACAATTCCATAGAGTAAATAAAATCTGCCGCCTGTAAAAGCCGATATTTTTGTGGTTTAGCTTTTTTAAATTCTACATTTGGGAATTGGATTGAAAATACTGCATTTAGAATTGTGCTAAGTTCAACTTGTCCATTGTCATAGTATACAATGATTTTGTCAAAATCCGAGAAAAATGCACTGTGTTCGCTTAATGTTCGATTGATTGCCTTTGCCAATTTACCGGACAAGGCGATTTTATCTTTTGCTTCTTTTCTGTTGATGACAACTGTCAAATAGGAAACGGGGCATCGATTCACAAAGTTAAGCATCTTATATAATAGTTTTCGTCGCTCATCTAGGGAATAACTTTCAAATATGTCCTCTTGTCGGATTACCGGTCCTGTATGTATATATTCCACATCAAATTGTGAACTACGAATGCTTTCATTTAACGTTGACACCTGTTCTTCTATCCCATTGTCCTGATCATGAAAGACAAATGTTACCAAATAGTATGCCGGTCGTTCTTTTATTTCTCCAAAATCTCCGGATTCATCAATAAATATACTCAATTTTTTCATTCTTTTTTCCTTTATAGACAATAGAAATGGCGGGAAATTCTTCCCGCCTACGGTGGTCCAAAGAGCTTCCGCCCAGACCAAAACTGTAACTCGTTACAGTCTTATTCTATTCACACAATACCATATCTATACATAATTTGCAAGTGTTTTTTTAAAAAAGCGAAAACCGGACATTGAGGTGGTTCAAGCAGGAAAAGGTGAAGAGTAACGTCTATCGAACAGAAGGTTATGTAGTTAATCAATCAAAACTAAATATAGTAACGTAAAATATATGATAAGTACTTAGAGCATATAGGAAATGAACCCTATATGCTCTATTTTGTATATTACAAATTCGTGTTCTTACTCCTTATTGTGATAGAGTAAGAGCGAAGTAATGATAACATGGCTGATTTAGCCATAGAAACAA
>JAMPFC010000012.1 GCA_023664685.1 Roseburia sp.
ATACTGGATATCATTGGTGACGAGGAAAAAATTGGAAAACCAGTTCATTCCGATGAGAGAAACGAAAAATCTACGTATGCGGCGATACATGGGATCGACGAGTCCAGACAGAAGGCGGCGGAGTATACCGAAGAGGCATTGAGAAAGCTCGGGGCGGCGGGGGATGGTGGCGAGTTTTTGCCGGCACTTATGAATTGGATGATAGACAGGGATAAATAATTTAGGAAAAGAGTGAAAATATTGAACACGTTACTGAGTACGATCGAGAAGGAAAATGATATAAAAAACATTGCGCCGGAGGATTACAGAAAGCTTGCCAAAGAAATCCGTGTCAGGCTTGTAAAAAGCATCGGGCGGACAGGGGGACATCTGGCGCCGAATCTGGGCGTGGTAGAGCTTACAATGGCGCTGCATCTGTTTTTGGATTTTCCCACGGATAAGCTGATCTGGGATGTGGGGCATCAGTCGTATGTCCATAAACTTTTGACCGGACGGAATAAAGATTTTGGGACACTGCGTACTCTGGATGGAATCAGTGGTTTTCCGAAAGTAAGTGAAAATCCGGCGGACACGTTTAATACAGGACACAGCTCTACCTCTCTTTCGATTGCTCTTGGGATGGCAAAAGCAAGGGATATCCGGGGCGGCGATGAGAAAGTGGTGGCGGTGATCGGTGATGGCGCCCTGTCCGGAGGAATGGCATTTGAGGCGCTCAATAATGCTGAGCAGATGAAATCAAACATCATCATCGTATTAAATGATAATAAAATGTCAATTTCTAAAAATGTGGGTGGAATGTCGAGTTATCTCGGAAGAATGAGGACGAACCCCAAATATAATAATCTCAAGGTCAATATCGAGGAGCGTCTTGACCGCATTCCAAACGGTGGTACGACGATGGCAGAGACGATCAAAAATGCAAAAAATTCTCTCAAACATCTCCTTGTACCCGGAATGCTGTTTGAGGAAATGGGCATTATTTATGTAGGGCCGATCGACGGTCATAATATCGAGAGCATGATCACTGCATTTCAGGCGGCGGCCCGTATCAAAAACCGTCCGGTTCTTGTGCATGTTGTCACAAAGAAGGGAAAAGGCTATATACCGGCTGAGAAAAATCCATCGGTATTTCATGGCGTCGGTAAATTTAATCCGAAAACGGGTGAGACACTGGAAAATGCGGAAACGACGTATACGGATGTGTTTGGGGAATGGATGCTCGAAAAGGGAAAACAGTGTCCGGAGCTTGTCTCCGTATGTGCAGCGATGCCGGATGGCACCGGTGTAAAAGGATTTGCCGAAGAATTTCCAGAGCGCTTTTTTGATGTGGGAATCGCCGAGGAACATGCGGTGACATTTTCTGCCGGACTTGTGTCGGGAGGGCTGCGGCCGGTCATATCAATCTACTCGACGTTTTTACAGCGTGCGTATGACCAGATCATCCATGATATCTGCCTGAACCGGCTGCCGATCATTTTTGCAGTAGACCGGAGCGGGATCGTGGGAAGGGACGGGGATACCCATCAGGGAATCTTTGATATTTCCTATCTGACTTCCATTCCGAATATGACGGTATTATCGCCGATGGATGGTGATGAACTCAAATTGTGTCTGGACTTTGCCTATGCGTCTGACGGGCCGGTCGCTGTGCGCTATCCGCGCGGCGAAGTGTATGGGTTTTTAGAGGAGGGCGGATTTCATGAGCCGCTTGAATTAGGTCATGCCAGCGTTATTTTTGCAAAAGGTGAAAGAATCCGTGCTTCGTTCCGTCATGCAGGGGAAAATGGGATCAGCGGAGACGTCGTTTTCTTTGCAGTAGGAAATATGGTAAAGACTGCGGTGGAGGCGTCCCGGCTGCTCGGAGAAAAGGGATATGACAGTACCGTTGTAAATATGCGTTTTCTAAAACCGTTCGATGAGGAGATGATCCGTCGTCTCGTCCCGGAACATAGCGTGACGGTGACGATAGAGGATAATGAACAGACGGGCGGCTTCGGGCAGCAGGCAGAGGCGATGCTTGTGGAACATGGTGTCGTCCCGGAAAAATTCCTGAATGTTTCGATCCGGGATCATTTTGTGGAACACGGAGCGCCGGAAGAGTTGTATGAACGCTATGAAATGGATGCGGAGAGTGTGGCTGAAAAAGTTCTGGAATTGTTGGAAAAGGGATGATGGGTACGATGGACAAGGAGAGACTTGATGTGCTGCTTGTGAACCGGGGGTTTGTAGAGTCGAGGGAGAAGGCAAAAGCAGTGATCATGACAGGCAATGTGTTTGTGAACGACCAGAGGGAAGATAAGGCAGGGCAGAAATTTTCAGAGGATGTTTATATTGAAATCCGGGGAAAGAAACTAAAGTTTGTGAGCCGGGGCGGTTATAAGCTTGACAAGGCGCTTCAGGTGTTCCCGGTCTGTTTAGACGAGTGCGTCTGTATGGATGTGGGGTCGTCTACCGGCGGTTTTACGGACTGTATGCTTCAAAATGGTGCAAAGTTTGTCTATGCGGTGGATGTGGGGACGAACCAGCTCGCATGGAAGCTTCGTCAGGATGAGCGGGTGTGTGCGATGGAACAGACCAATATACGTTATGTGACACCAGAGGATATCGGAGAAGCAGTGGATTTCGTCTCGATCGACGTTGCTTTTATTTCGCTGACAAAGGTTCTTCTGCCGATCAGAGAGCTGATGAGGGAGGGAGCTTCAATGGTGTGCCTGATCAAGCCGCAGTTTGAGGCGGGCAGAGAGAAGGTTGGAAAGAAGGGGGTCGTTCGGGACAAGGCTGTCCATGAAGAGGTGATTCACTCGGTGGTCTCATATGCGGAGAGCCTCGGATTTTTGATCTGCGGACTGGATTATTCCCCAATCCGGGGGCCGGAGGGAAATATCGAGTATTTGCTGTACATACAAAAAAGTTTGCTGAAAAACAATGATTCTACAGGTGAAGAATTTCGTTCTCTTGAGATGACTTCGGAATGGAGTGAAAGAATCAAACAGGTTGTGGATGAGGCGCAGGAAAAGACAGTAAAGCATGCGGAGGATTTAGTGTAGATGCAGATGATGATCTACCGCTGTAGAATAAAGAAAATGGAGGGAAGGCAGTGAAAAAATTTTGCCTGATCGTAAATGAAGAAAAGGATGCAGGGCTTTCGGTGGCGAAAGAGATAAAGTCGTATTTGGAAAAATCCGAAAGTTGTGTTAAAATATGTAGGCATAGGGATGATTTTTGTTTGGCGGAGGATACCCATATGGCAATCGTTCTGGGAGGAGATGGAACGGTGATCCAAGTGGCAAAAAAAATCGCCGGAAAAAATATTCCGATCCTCGGCATCAATCTGGGCACGCTTGGCTTTCTCACGGAGGTTGAGACGCCGCGCATCTATCCGGCTTTGGATATGGTGCTGTCTGGCCGCTATGACATCGAAAAGAGGATGATACTGGCCGGTTCGGTCGGGAAGACGGAGGAGAAGAGCCTTGCAGTGAATGAAATCATTGTCGGGAAGAGGGATATTGGGCGGATGATTACAACAAGTGTCTGGGTGAATGAAGAATTGCTCGATACGTATGTGGCAGATGGGGTGATCGTTGCTACGCCGACTGGTTCCACCGCCTATAATCTGTCTGCCGGCGGCCCGGTACTTTCGCCCAACATGGAGGCACTTGTCATTACGCCGATCTGTCCGCATTCGTTAAATAAGCGGAGTCTGGTCGTTTCTTCGGAAGACCGGATCATGGTTCGGGTGGAAAAAACGCGGGAGAGTTATGTGGATGAAGCGTCGGTGCGTTGTGATGGCGAGAGCTTGTGGAGTGCCGAGACCGGAGATGAGGTTTATATCCGGAAAGCCAGAGAGTTTTTTGATGTGGTCTGCCTCGGGGATGTCGGATTCTATGAAAAAATGCGAAGCAAACTGAACCGTAAGTAGATTTTATGGCTTGTGCGGAGTGAGTTTTTATGTACAGATGGGGAGAGGTATGAAAAAGAAAAGACAGGAAAAAATAATAGAAATCATCAATCAGTTTGAAGTCGAGACGCAGGAGGATCTTGCCCGATATCTGAATGAGGCAGGATATTCCGTGACTCAGGCGACGGTATCCCGGGATATCCGGGAGATGTCACTTACAAAAGTACCCGGGGTAAAGGTAAAGCAGCGGTATATGGTGTCAAAGGAAGGAAATGGCACAGGCGGCGGTGGGTTTGGCAAGCAGTATGCAGGGGTCTTGCAGGATGGTGTTGTCTCGATGGAGCCGGCGGGAAATCTGCTTGTGATCAAGACCGTGAGTGGGATGGCGATGGCAGTAGCCGCTGCGATCGATGCGATGAGCCTTGAGGGGATGGTCGGGTCGATCGCCGGGGATGATACGATCTTATGTGCCATTCGGAAGGAAGAAATGGTAGCGGGAGTGATGAAAAGCATGCAGCTTCTTATCAACTCAATGTCGTCACCAGAAAAGACATAAACGCAGTGAAATAAAAATCATACTGCGTTCATATAAAATTTTTCAGGAGGAATCATAATCATGTCAGGACATTCTAAATTTGCTAATATTAAGCATAAAAAGGAAAAGAACGATGCCAAAAAGGGAAAAATATTTACTGTGATCGGCAGAGAAATCGCTGTGGCAGTAAAAGAAGGAGGCCCGGATCCTGCGAACAACAGCAAGCTTCGTGATGTGATCGCAAAGGCAAAGGCAAATAATATGCCAAACGATACCATCGACCGGGGCATTAAAAAGGCAGCAGGAAATGTAGACGCTGTAAATTACGTGAATATTACATATGAAGGATATGGCCCGAATGGTACTGCGATCATTGTCGAAGCGCTTACCGACAACAAAAACCGTACTGCATCTAATGTGCGGAATGCATTTACAAAAGGAAACGGAAATGTTGGAACGACTGGCTGTGTCTCCTATATGTTTGATACAAAAGGGCAGATCATCGTCGATAAAGAGGAGTATGAGACCGATGCCGACGAATTTATGATGCTTGCTCTCGATGCCGGTGCAGAGGACTTTGTGGAAGAAGAGGACAGCTATGAAATCCTTACGACTCCGGATGATTTCAGTCAGGTAAGGGAAGCTCTGGAAAAAGAAAATGTGCCGATGGCTCAGGCCGAGGTTACGATGCTTCCGCAGACATATGTGGAACTTACCGACGAAAACGATGTGAAAATGTTTCAGCGCATCATGGATCTTTTGGATGAGGACGATGACGTCCAAGCTGTATACCACAACGTAGATGAATAAGCTGTGAGTGCGGCGGGGATGTTGTTTTCTGGGAAATGGGGTCAAAAGCACCGGCAGACTTTGGCGAAATACGAATGGATTTACAACGATAAGGAGAAAATTTGTTTATGGCTACATGGAATTCCCGAGGACTACGTGGTTCTTTTCTGGAAGAACTCATTAACCTCACAAATGAAAAATACAGGGCGCAAAAACTTGCCCTGATCCAGAAGGTTCCGACGCCGATCAAACCGATTGATATCGACCAGAACACAAGACATATCACGCTTGCGTATTTTGAGCAAAAGAGTACGGTTGATTACATTGGCGTTGTACAGGGGATTCCGGTCTGCTTTGATGCAAAGGAGTGTGTGGAAGAACGATTTCCGCTTGCGAATGTCCATGAGCATCAGATGAAATTTATGGAAGAGTTTGAGGCGCAGGAGGGCATCGCATTTTTGTTGATCTACTTTAAATGTAAAGATTGTTTTACTTATCTGCCCTTTATCAAATTGAAAGAATTTTGGAACCGCATGGAAGCCGGAGGAAGAAAAAGTTTTACTTTTTCTGAACTGGATCCCGCTTATGAGATTTCTACATATTCAGGAACTTTTGTACATTATTTGGAGAAAATTTCGATGGATATGGAACAGAGATGACAAAATAGTCTCAGCAAAGCTGAGCCATTGCAAGTTCCTATCGCAACTTGGGATGCACAGAAAACGTGTGCAAGAATTATGGCAAAACGTTTTGTTTACTCCGATTGCTTTAAGGAAATAAGTTCAAGCATTTCGCCGAGTGTCTTTAGATTGATAGCGAGAAATTCGATTTCATCTTTTGTAAGACATTCGGATAGCTGGCAGGCGATCGTAGATAGAAAATAAAGGTCAGAACACGCATTCACAGGAAAACTCCTCATGTGTTTTTAATATTATAATATGCAGAAAAGAGCATATGTGACAGGGAAAATGTGTTGAGAATAGAAATAATCCTGCTAAGAATTACCAGAATGAAATAAACCTTCGTGGGTACAATAGTACCAGATAACCGAGTGGCTTAAAAATGAAATGTTTCGATAACGGAATGTTTCATACAAAAAGACATTCCGTTATCTCTCAAGATAAATACAAAAAAACACGGAGGTGAATGATCATGAGTAAATCCAGCAACAGAATGGAAGTACCTCAGGCTAAAGACGCTATGGACAGATTCAAGATGGAAGTTGCATCTGAGCTTGGTGTAAATCTGAAAGAGGGCTACAACGGAGACCTCACATCCAGAGAAGCAGGAAGCGTAGGCGGCGAGATGGTACGTCAGATGATCAAAAAGCAGGAAGAGTCTATGCGTTAGTAATTCAGGAAAATTACTATCAGAAAGATTACTAGATAAATCTGCGTAAAAGAAAGTAAAACAGGCCATGTTCTGGCGGAGGCGATCGGATCAGAATCCGGTTGTTTGCCGGGGTGTGGCCTGATTTTTTGTGCAGCTCTTTACTTTGGTGTGAATTTTGGTGTGAAAAATGGATTTAATGGTTGCGGAAAGGAAGCAGGTATTGGTATAATGAAAGAGTAAAGAAAGGGCAGATGCCATTGGTACATAGAGGAAGGAAGTGGAGCTAAGCATGCGGAGGACAGAAGTAGTAAAATTGACAAATATGTGTATGGTCTATGACGGAGATAAGATTCTCGTTCAGGACAAGTTGGATGAAGACTTTCGGGGAATTACATTTCCGGGCGGCCATGTAGAAAAAGATGAGCCATTTACAGATGCAGTGATTCGTGAGGTATATGAGGAGACTGGCCTTACAATTTCATCTCCGGAGTTGTGTGGTATCAAGGATTGGATTTCGGATGGCGGATTCCGTTATGTTGTGCTTTTATATAAGACAGATCAATTTGCGGGTTCTTTGAAAAGTTCTGAGGAGGGAGAAGTTTTCTGGATCACCAAAAAGGAACTTTCCGACATGGAATTAGTACATAATATGGAGGCATTATTGCAGGTCTTTCTGGATGACTCGCTGAGTGAATTTCGCTATGAGAAAGAAGATGGGAAATGGGAGTATCAGTTGAAATGATCATGAAATGGCTTGTATGTAATGAGGGTATGGGGTGGGTAAATAAAACAGAGTACATTTTGGCAAGAATGATAGGATTTGATTGGTTGTCAAAAGGTGATCTGTTTTTTTGTTATATTTTTCTACATGGAAAGTGTACGAAAATAAGCGAAAAATAAACGTTTTGTCGAATTTTGTCGAGCGATTTTTGTGGAAATACAGGAGAATATGGTGTAAAATGAAAGTACAAAAGTGATTTGAAAGGAAGAATAAAAATTATGTCGAAGTTAAATATTGATCAGCAAACCATTAAAGAATTATTTTCAAACAAAAGATCTGATTTTTTGATTCCAGATTATCAGAGACCATATGCATGGGGAGAGACAGAGTGTCAAACTTTGTGGGATGATGTATTTTCGTTTGCTTTTCCAGAAAATGATTATACAAAATTTAATAGTGATGAGGACGAATATTTTTTAGGACCAATTGTTACCTTTAAAAATAATAATAAATTAGAAATTATTGATGGGCAGCAAAGGTTAACAACATTTATGCTTATGTTAAGAGCATTTTATTCAAAATTTGGGAATATGAAAGATCCTAATGCAACTAGAACAAGTGAAGATATAGCCAAATGTATATGGAAAACAGATGAGTTTGGAAAGCCAGATAAGGATAGACTTAAAATAGATTCAGAAGTATCTACTGATGAAGATAAAAAGGAATTTTTATCCATTTTGAAAACAGGAAGTGTAGATGCAGCACAAAAGAGTCGTTATGCAAAAGTATACCGTTTTTTTCAGGAAAAAATTAATGGTTTCCTTCAGCAATATCCATCATATTTTTCATATTTGCCTACAAGGATATTAAATAATTGTATCTTGCTTCCAATTGAAGCAGAATCACAGGACACTGCGTTAAGGATATTTTCAACATTGAATGATAGAGGTAAACCGTTATCAGATACAGATATATTTAAAGCTAAATTTTATAAGTTTTATTCGGACCAAGGGAAAACAGAAGAATTTATTAAGAGATGGGAAAATTTAGAAGTTGGATGCGGAGAGATTTTTTCTGTTTCGTCAGGGTCTCCTATGGACGAGTTGTTTACTAGATATATGTACTATGAAAGAGCAAAGCAGGGAATAAGATTGACGACCACAGAAGCGTTGCGTAAGTTTTATGAGAAGAATGAGTATGAGATTTTGAAACGTAACGAAACATTAAGGAATTTAGAGGATTTGCTGCAGTTTTGGGAGCGTGTATCAAATCAAGATGATGACGCTTTCTCAGATAAAGTGCTTCGTCGGTTAGCTGTCCTGAATTATGCACCAAATGGAATGTGGACATATCTTGTTTCTGTATATTTTATGCAATATAGGGATCAAGAGAATTTATTAGATGACGATGCTTTTTTTGATTTTTTAAATAAAATTACTGCCTTTATTTGGATGTATGCGTTTGTGCGTCCGGGGGTTAATGCACTCAGAAGTCCGGTGTATCCAGAAATGATAGAAATAGTGAGTAACAGAGTAGTTGATTTTGAGGAGTATAGATTTGATGTTGAGGTTGTGCGCAATGCGATTGAAAACTATGTATTTACCAATGGGAGGCCGATAACAAAATCTATGTTAGCATGGTGGGCTTACAATAATAAGAAGCAGGAGTTGATTTCATTAGATATGCCTCTTGAGATTGAGCATATTTTCCCACGTAAGCGTCAGGAAAATGAAGGCGGTTTTATAGAGGAAAGCAATTTGGAATCATTAGGAAATAAAGTTCTTTTAGAGAAGAGTATTAATGTGCGGGCGACGGATTACCGTTTTGAAGATAAGAAGAAATATTATAAAGGATTTACAAATAGCAAAGGAAAATACAAAGAAGGAACTAAGAATGTAGAACTTCTGGAGATGGCTGAAAGTCAAGCAGATTTCCAAGAGGCAGATATTGTTAATCGTAAAAAAGAGATTATTGATGAATTTCTTAGGTTTTTAGAATTAAATCATCTTATAAAATGAGGCGGTTGAGTATTATGTTGTTATATTTTACATAGCTAGGAGAGTCTTAAAAGAGAAGATTTCGTGGAGGAGGAAATATTTTATGGAATGGAAAAAATTATTAACACAGGCAAGGTTGATTGAAGAAGAGAGAGATCCGAAAGTTTTTGACGATTACTACATAAGCCCATTTGAAAGAGATTATGAAAGAATTGTTTCAAGTGCAGCATTTAGAAGACTGCAGGATAAGACACAGGTTTTTCCGTTGTCTAAAAGCGATTTTGTCAGAACCCGATTAACGCATTCGATAGAAGTGTCGACAATAGCAAAGCAACTAGGAATCATGTGTTTTCAAAATAGTTCACCATATCGTCAACACTTGCCGATTGATCCAGGTGAAAAAGATGATGAAAAGCTAAAGATAAAAAGGGTTAGCGATATTGAGGCGATTTTATCCTGTGCCGGTTTGTTGCATGATCTTGGAAATCCACCTTTTGGTCACGTTGGTGAAGAAATAATCAGGGAATGGTTTAAAAACAACCTAAAAAATATTTATCTTCTAAAAAGTGAGGATGAAAGGCCTGTTTCGGATATGTTAAGTAAAAGACAGATTACAGATTTGGAGAATTTTGAAGGTAATGCCCAAGCTCTCAGAATTTTATCAAAAGCTAGACATAGATCAGAGATCAACTTGCCATTTTCAATCATTAGCGCTCTGATCAAATATCCTACAATGTCTGATGAAATAGGTGAACCTGTTGTCAAGCATAAAGTAGGATGTTATCAGGCGGAAGAACGTACTTTTATGCGTATTGCTGAAGAAGTTGGGACAATCAATCCAGAGGGGAAAGTGATTCGTCATCCGTTGGCATATTTGGTGGAGGCAGCAGATGATATTGCATATATGACTGCAGATTTAGAAGATGCGGTAAAATCAGGAGTGGTTAGTGTGGATGAATTATTGAACTTTTTTAGAACTACATATAAAGACGAGAGAAAAGGGTATAGTGAATTTAAACGACATGTTGATTCAACAAAAACAGAGGAAATTATTGATAAATTAGAGTCTCTTAATAAAACGGAAAAACATGCGGCTAAATTGATGAGTCAATGGGGGACATATCTTAGAAAATGGATGATGTATACTGTATGTTGGAGATTTTCAACAAGTTATGATGAGATTTTGCAAGGGACATTTGAGCATGATTTATTTTATAATAACAATCATAGCCTGACGGTGAAATTGCTAAAAAAAGCAATGAAAGAATTTGTTTTTGATTCGCGCATTATTACTGAACCTGAAATATCTGCACAAACAATTCTTAGTTTTCTGTTAGATAAGTTTGTTCCCGCAGTTATTCGATTTGATGGTCACGGGGAAATGACAACCCAGGATAAAAAGGTGATTACGCTTGTTTCACCAAGCTATATTGCGGATTATTTTAAAGCAAAAGAAGTTGATAATCTCACAGATGAGGCGGAACTTTTATATCGAAGGATATTGATTGCTACAGATTTTATAAGTGGAATGACCGATGGATATGCAAAAACATTATATAAGAAGATGTCAGGGATGGAATAAATCACAAAGTACACCAATCTGATGTATTTCAAAAGGTATTAGCAGCATCGCTGCTAGTGCCTTTTTTGCTGCGTAAATACCGGGAAATGGCGGTTTTTGTCGAATTATATCGAGCGATTTTGCTGACTTGAAAAAGTAAATTCCAGTGCAGGACTAAATTCCACTCCCCTTTAAAAATTGCCTATTTTCTTTATTTTTATAGGGCGGGTTGCTTATAAATCTGATATAATAATAGCAACTTCACACAAAACAACTGAAATGGAGACATGGAAAACAAGTCGCTGAAGATTCAGTGTGCAGGACTGAATTCCACCCGCTGCAGAAGAAAAATGTGAAATGTCTGTTTCCGGTTTAACAGCAGATTTTGTGTGTTAGTTAACGGTTATAGCGGATCAGCTCAGGCGTCAGGTTCACCTCATCCGGTGGAATGGGCCTGAGCTGGAGTGCTTTCAGGGCGCTTTCCCCATATGTCCATAAGGCAGTCTTATATGCGTATGGCCGCCAAGGCTCTCCCGCGGCATGGAGTTGATATGGTTTACTATTAAATTCACATCCCATTGTGTCAGGAACTCAAAGCTGGTTCCTTTGGGCAGAACCATACGGAGCAGGGTCAACACCGCCCTTCTGACCAATAGTAAATATGTGAGCATTTTTCGCCATATATGCCCATTTCCAAAGTCTCCGGCCTGCCAAATTCAGAACCGCGGTCTGTCAGGATCGTATGGAACAGAAGATGGAAATCGGTATCCAGGCGGTTTTTGAGCTGGTCAAAAACGACGCGGACAGAAGTAGCCGTGCAGCGGTTCATCAGGTAGGCAAGGAACAGTTTTTCCTTCCTAGATAGAATGTAAGGAGCACCCTTTTGGAATCCATGGAAGAATGGACAGTATCCATTTTAGCGGCACGTGATATCCGGTCGGGATCAATCATAAGGAAGTCGCTGTACCTGCGCCCGGAAAACACTTCACGGTCGGTGATCTGCGTTTTATGGCATTTACGCGGACGGAATTTCGGTTTCCGTTTCAGGTCTACATTCATGGAGGTAAAAAGTCTCTTGTCAATATACGTGTAAAGGGAACGGACCGACATATCCAGTTCCGGGTGGTTTGTGACAATCTGATAAGGGGACTGCCCCTGGTATATCAGATGGGAAACCAGCCTGTCTTTTTCCAGCAGTTCCTTTTTGGTCATGCTGATGCCGGATCTGCAGTCCGAAAGGAACTCACGGTATTTCCGGTCAGCAAAGCGGGCATTATAGACATACTTGTGTGCAATGGTGCATTTGTGGACTGCCTTATCGCAGCCGTTGCAGACATAAGGGGCTTTAATCCAGCCGGCTGCACCGTTCCCGGACGAAATCCCTGCTGGTCTGGTTGCAGGTCGGGAAGGAAGCGCATTTGATGCCGCAGAGGATGATCTTGTCGCATGCATTGGTCTTGCGGCAATGGTATCTGTGTACGCAGAAATTTCTGGCATTATAAAAGTGCCTTTGTGATACCAGTCGCTGAGGCGGTGTTTTTTAACTTCCTTTGAAATGGTGGTTGGATCCTTGCATAGAAAACAGGCGATATTCTTAAAAGATTCACCATGGGAAAGTGCTTTTTCAATATAAATCCGGTCTTCCAGTGTAAGATGTTTTTGGTTGCCAGGTATAAGGTTGCTCATAATGTCTCCTTCTACTGCTGTCAGAAGGCAAGGCAATCATAACATCATTGTGTGAAAGAGTAAAATCCACTTGTGCAGAGGTAAACCCCACTGGGATATAAGAGAGTGGAATTTAAAATTTCATTTCAGGGTCGAGCGATTTTTCCCTTGTTTTATTGTAATATACATTAAATAGTAATGTCAGTAATGCGTTGGTTGGGGGCTGTTTTTGCATTGTGGGATGATACGGTCGTATATGCAAATTTTGCAGATGCGGCGGCATGTGTGGCGGTTACAGCGGAGGAAGAGAACCAGAAACGGGGATTTCTTGATACTGAGGTGTTTATTGATGCGAGTTACAGCAATTATGTGACGTATCCGAAGTGCGGAATGTCAAAGGTTCCACTCAAGTCAGCAGAGCCAAATGAGAAAAGACGGGAATGGAATCCCTTTTCTATGGATTTCATACTGGAGTATTGGGCGAGGCAGATTCGGCAGGTATTAGAGAGAAATTCGCTGGAGCCGGACGATATTGATTATTTTGTCTTTTCGCAGCTGAGTGATGCGTACAATATGAAAACTTTGGAATTGCTTGAGGTGACAGAAGATAAATATCATTTCGTGGGAAAAGAATATGGTTATACTGGAAATACTTGTCCGATCTGTGTCTGAACCGCATGTGGGATTTGTATTCAAAGACAGGAAATAAGATTATATTTTGTACGATTGGTGCAGGATATGCGATCATTGTGCAGTTGTATGAATTTTGAGGTAGGAGAATCCGCATTAGAGTATAACGGATTCTCCTTTCTCATGAAATTTCCCCATCACCCATATACCTTTGCCACTAAACTTGCATCCTCCACACCCTGAAACGGAAGGCTTCCGTGTGTTTCATAATACGTTTTCCACTGCTCTAGTTTTTGGCGGCGGTCTGCGATTTCGGCGTCTACGTTATCTTCGTTGAGCAGTATGCCGAAATTATAATATTTGGAAGGCTTCCCAGCCATTGTGTCGATCATGAGATCGCCGATCTCATAGTAGTAATGAGCAATGTCATAATAGTTGTAGACATTCATTGCCACGTCATTGTAGGTGTTAAAACACCATACATCTCCGGCGACCTGTACGACCTGCTTTAAGAAATTGTAAAAGCTGTCGCCCTCGTAGCCGATCATCTGGCCGGCAAAGACAGAACCGAAAAACACCTGAAATTCGACGTCGTGTTTTTCGCACATCTTCTTCATCCGTTTGAGAGAGGCGATGCACTCGCTCGTCACAGCCGATTTGTCTTTTGTCCCATTGGTCAGGTTTTTGTAAAAGGCATCTACCTTTTTCTTCATCAGGAAGTTGTAATATTCTTCCGTACCCTTTTTCTCATTGAAATAATCATAGTACTTTGTCAGGTTACGTTCTCCGGTTTCCAGACAGGGGTAGCGGACGGAGTCATCGGTCAGTTCCTCAAAAGACAGCTTGAGGTTTTTAAAAAGAAAGGTGATGTATTCGGCTGCTTTTGACTCGCCGCTGAGCATGGCGGGTGTTTCGTAAATGGCACCCCGGGATTCACGGTCAAACTGCTTGATCTCGGAGGTGGATATCTGGAGCAGGATTTTCTTTGCCTTTGTGTTTTCTACGATATATTTTGTATAGGCTTCATAATCCTGAAAGTTTCCGGACATCACCCAGCAGTTATAATAATTATAGCCATCGAGTTCTTTGAGCTTATCGGTGCGGAGCGCTCCGGCCTTGGAGCCGCCGATCAGATAAGCGTCGTATTTATCGGAAAAATGTTTGATATGTTCTGCCTTTAGTTCCCGGAGATAGTCATTTTCATCCAGTTCATAACAATCCCCGCTCTGGCTTCGAAAATACCCATAGGGATCGACAAAATAATTGATCCCCATAATAGCTAAGAGGGTTGCCAGAATGATGCAAAGAAAGCAGATACACCATTTTTTTGTCGTCATAGTTACCTCATTTCTGCGCTGCCGCGAATGGTTCAGCTTTGCATAGCCGTTTGCGCTAGCATTGGCTGTGCGCATGAACGTATTGTTTGTGTGTTAGTTGCCTGTCAAGTTTTCCGGGTCTTTGGCGATGTTATTTGGATCGTCAAAATCAGAGAGCGGGATCGTGCCGGTTTCTTTATAATACTCCCGGATCTCATCGGTCTTTTTCTTTCTGAGTGCGATTTCATCTGCGATGTTGTCTTTTGTGAGATAAACGCCAAAATCCGAATATTGATCGGTTGTTCCCGCCATCCGCTCGATCATCAGGTCGCCCATCTCAAAATAATAATGGCGGGCGTTATAATAATTAAACGGATTAAATACCAGATCGTTGTAATTATTAAAGCACCACATGCCGCCGGTGATCTCCACCATCTGGGAGAGCCAGTTATAAAAACTGTTTCCCTCGTAGCCGACCATTTCCCCGATAAAAAGTGTGCTGAGGAATACTTGGAGTTCCACGTTATTTTTATCACACAGGCGCTTGATCTCCTTTAAATATTCAAGATTGCTGTTTACAAGGTCTGCCTTGTCTTTTGTGCCATTGATGAGGCGGGGAAGATAAGGATCGACCTGAGCCTTCATCAGATAGTCATAATACTGTGTCGTGTCGTGGTGGGCATTATAATAATCATAATATTTCGTAAGATTACGCTCGCCGGTCGGAAGAACCGCATAAGCAGGGTCTGTATTTGTGATAGTGTCAAAACTCACAGACAGGTTTTTAAATAAGAATTTTACGACTTCTGCGATTTTTGATTCGCCGCTCATGACTGCAGGCACTTCGTAAATATCTCCCTTTGCTTCGCGGTCAAACTGTGCGATCTCGGAAGTGGAAATATGGAGAAGGATCTTTTTTGGATGAGCGGTCTCAATGATATATTTTGAATAATTATAATAATCTTCAAAGTTTCCGGAGAGAAGCCAGCAGTTGTAATACCGGTAGCCATCGATTTCCGAGAGTTTGTCGCTGTGCAGCGCTCCGGCTTTGGAACCGCCGACAAGGTAAGCATCATAGTCATCTGCATGATATTTGATGTGTTCTGCCTTTTGCTCTCTCAGGTAATCTTCCTCGTCCATAGAGTAATTTTCACCTTTCCTTGCTGAGAAATATCCATATGGGTCGATGAAAAAATTTGCACCGGCGATAAATAACAGACAGAGTATTATAAGAAATACAAAGCCGAGTGTCCATTTTTTTGCATTCATTGTCGTCATACCTTTCCATATCGTCTTAAGACGTTATACTAGAACTGGAAGTAAAGGAACTGAACTACTTTATCCATGTTCAGGATACAAATGATCAGTAACACTGCCGCGTACAACAGATATTTCCAGTTTGGTTTGAATTTCTCAGATATTTTCGATGTGGTCGGACAGAACCAGCAGATGGCAAGCCCGACAAGTGTAAGAAGCCACATATCCCAGTTATTGACCAGCAATGACTTCAAAGTGGATAAGTGAAGGGTCGAGAAGTTGATCAATCCCTTCAGCACGTATTTTGCGTTTGTAAACGTATCCGATACAAATAGGATCCTTGTCAGCACAGCGAGCAGGAATGTAAGCGGAACGCCAAGCCACAGCGGCGTTTTTTTCTTATGTTTGTTGCGGTAAGAGGCAATACACACAAGAAAACCATTTACAAGTCCCCACACGACGAATGTCCAGCCGGCGCCATGCCAGAATCCGGATACGAAAAACGTAACCATAGTAGCCACATAATAATTTCTGTATTTTACACCTTTCCGGTATACGTTACGGAAAACATAGGAACCGAGGAAGCGGGAGAGCGTCATGTGCCATCTCTGCCAGTATTCCTGAAAATCTTTTGCCTTATAGGGCGAGTTGAAGTTCTGTGGAATCCGTATGTTGAACATCCAGCCGAGTCCGATCGCCATGTCGGCATAACCGGACAGGTCGAAATAATAAGAAACGGTGTATTCGATTGAGTGAAACCATGACTGTATCATCGGAAGGTGGTTATTGACATTGTTGAAAAAGCCCTGCGCATCCGTGGTAAGAGGGTCTGCAATCAACATCTTCTTTGCACATCCGATGGAAAAGATAAAAAGTCCGATCGCCACGTTGTCAAAGATCAGTTTGTGGTTTTCCTTACTTTCAAACTGTGGAACGACTTCTGCGTGATGGATGATCGGCCCCACGATAAGCTGTGGGAAGAATGTGATAAATAACAGATAGTCAAGGACGTCATAGCTCTTTGTCTCACCGCGGAAAGAATCCACGAGAAAGGCGATGAGCTGAAACGTAAAAAAGGAAATACCGATCGGGAGGATGATGTGCTGAAGCGGAATGCTTGTCCCGGCGATAAAGTTTACGTTTTTGATAAAAAAGTCTGTATATTTATAATAGCCGAGAAGCCCGACATTTGCGAGGACACCGGCAGTCAGGAGAAGTCCCCTTTCGATCCGGTGTTCCGCCCCCTGAAGTTTGCTGAGTGTATTTCCGACTACATAGTTTCCGACCACGCTTCCGAGAAAGAACGGAAAGAAATCCGGGCTTCCTGCTGCATAAAAGTAGAAGGAGGCAAGGACAAGCCATAATTTTGCCAGATTGTGGAACTTAAAGTGGTGAAGGAAAAAGTAGCCACAAAACGTAATTGGCAAAAAGATCAATATAAATTGGTATGTTGAAAAAATCATGATTTTACTCCTTAATCAATCTGTATTTAGGAAAGTTTTTCAGCCGCACCTTTTTACAAAGGAATATTTCCGTGTTTCTTATGAACACTGTCGGTCGAACGTTTGTCAGAAAGCATCATGATGTCTCCGTAAATTCTCTCTCTGGTTGCTTCCGGCTTGATGATCTCATCCACATAACCCTGCATGGAAGCGATTCCCGGATTCATGAATTTTTCATTGTACTCATCAATTTTTTCCTGACGGAAAGCTGCCTTTTCAGCAGGATTCATTGATTTCATCTGCTTTCCATATAAAATATCAGCGGCACCGTCTGCTCCCATGACTGCGATCTCAGCGGTCGGCCATGCGTAGACAAAATCGGAGCGGAGATGCTTACTGCTCATTGCGATGTAAGCACCGCCATAAGCTTTTCTCAATATGATATTTATTTTTATCGTAGTTGCCTCTGAATATGCATAGAGAAGTTTGGCGCCGTGGCGGATGATCCCTTTGTACTCCTGATCTTTTCCGGGCAGGAAGCCGGGAACGTCCGTAAGTGTGATGATCGGGATGTTGTAGGCGTCGCAGTAGCGGATAAAGCGGGCTGCCTTATCGCTTGAATCACAGTCAAGTACGCCGGCCATAAAATTCGGCTGGTTGGATACGATACCAATCGCAACTCCCTTGATCCGTGCAAATCCGACGACTACATTTTTCGCAAACTCCTCCTGTACCTCTACAAAAGAATTTTCGTCAATGATACCGTTGATCACATCATGGATGTCATATCCCTGATTGCTTTTTTCTGGAATGATATGGGCGAGTTCGTGGCGGAATGGCATTGTCTCATTCATCTTTGGAAGAACCGTACCTTCTTTTATGTGGAGGCATCCGTCCTTATAGCATGGTGGAATGACCGCGATCAAATCCTTCACTTTTTGGAAACACTCCTGCTCAGAAGGTGCATGGAAATGTGCCACGCCGCTTGTCTGTGCGTGGACAGAAGCTCCTCCGAGCGCTGAGGCGGTAATGTCTTCATTGGTAACGCTCTTGATCACTTTCGGGCCGGTTACAAACATCTGGCTGATATCGTCGATCACAAAAATAAAATCTGTGATTCCCGGGCTGTATACCGCACCGCCTGCGCAGTTGCCGGCGATAATCGAAATCTGTGGAATGTATCCGGACGCCATTGTATTATAATAGAAGATTTCCCCATAACCGGCGAGGGCGTTGACGCCTTCCTGAATCCTAGCTCCGCCGGAATCATTGATGCCGATGACCGGGCAGCGGTTCTCGATCGCCATTTTGATCGCATTGGCGATCTTATAACCGTGCTGTTTGCCGAGCGTACCCCCGATTACAGTGAAATCTTCCGAATATATGACTACCTTTTGTCCGCCTATCGTGCCATAGCCGGTGATGACTCCATCATAAGGAAACTGCCCTTTTTTTATGTTGAATGCGTCCTCTAAATTGGTGATGTTCGAGCCGATTTCACGGAAAGAATCCTCATCCAATAAGAGACAAATTCGCTCAAGGGCGTGTAATTTACCAAGTTTGTGTTGTTTTTCCATGTTATACATGTTTCATTCTCCATTCTTTCTTGTAGTTCTGCAAAGGCAGACATGATTTCCAGAATACAGGCAATTTGCCATAATTACACAAATATAATAATATCATAAGAAGAGAATATGTCAATCTTTTGTTAAAAATTATAAGGGAATTAAAGGGGGAAGGGTTTTTACGCATGGGCGCTCGCGCTATATAAAGGCGCAGCGGTATGGGCGTGCAAAATACGCACACCTCATACCGGCGTTTTTCTAACCCATGCGTGAAAAACCCTTCCCCCAAAATATGCCACACGCCATCTCGCCGGTGAGGGGGTTGGGAGACTTACTTTTGGGGGGAGAGAGTTCATCCAACATAATGGTTTCTAACCCATGCGTGAAAAACCCTTTCCCCCCAAAATATGCCACACGCCATCTCGCCGGTGAGGGGGTGGACAGAGTCCGCCCACAGCTAGCCCCAACATAAGCGGGGATATCGGGATGCAGTATTGTAAGAAGTCCTCTGCCCTCTGGCGTGGGTTATAAGCCACCGGTATGAGGTGTGCGTATTTTGCACGCCCATACCGTTGTGTGCTTATATAGCGCGAGCGCCCATGCCAGAGGGCAGGGGACTCACTGCAATACTGCCCCGCCCCCTCGCTTTTCACCGCAAAGTCTTGAAATAAGTTGACGAAATACTGTCAATAATGATATAATCAAATGATTGAAAATCATGTATGACAGAAAAAAGGCAGAGAACTTGGCGGCAGAAACCACAGTTCTAGTGTAAAATGGAGGGTTACTGTGTCACAGGTAATTAAAAATTTCAACCGTTACCGCTACTTGCTAGGGGAGTTGGCGAAGAAGAATATTAAACTTAAATACCGCAGGTCTTATTTGGGAATACTATGGACAATGATCGAACCGTTGCTTACGATGATCGTACTCAGCGTGGTTTTTGGCGAACTTCTTGGAAGGGCGGGACGAGAGGATGTCGCTTTTGCGGGAGTACCGTTTCCGGTATATGTGCTGACCGGACGGCTTTTGTATTCCTTTTTTTCCTCTTCGACAAACAGCGCTATGAAGTCGATCCGTGCCAATGGCGGCATGATCAAAAAGGTATATGTGCCTAAATATATGTATCCACTATCCGGAATTTTGTCAAATTTTGCCATATTCCTGATCTCTTTGGTCGTACTTGTCGGGGTTATGATATTTTTTGTGGCAACCGGTTCTTACGAGGCGCCAATGAATGGATATATGTTTTTGGCGATTGTTCCGCTGATCAATCTGCTTTTACTGGCGGTCGGCGCCGGACTGACGCTTGCTACCCTCTGTGTATTTTTCAGGGATATTGAATATTTGTGGAGTGTATTACTTATGCTTATTATGTACTGCAGTGCGATTTTCTATTTTGCCAGTAGTCTGAGTCCGCAGAAGCAGACGTTGATAAAAGTCAATCCGCTGTTTGGGATCATTCATAATTTCAGAAGAGCGTTGTTTGGACAACCATTTGATATGCCGCTTCTTGGTTATACATTTGGGATCAGCATAATAGCGATCGGGATTGGGATGTTTGTTTTCTACCGCAAACAAGATACATTTATATTGAATATATGATCAGGGATCGTGGAATTAAGGAACATATGATGGAGGTTTGTAATGGCAAAAAAGAATGTGGCGCTGCGGGTAAATCAGGTGAGTATGAAATTTAACCTCAGCTCGCAGAAGGTCGATAACATAAAAGAATATGTCATTAAAATGATTAAAAAAGAACTGATGTATCAGGAATTTTGGGCGCTGAAAAATGTTGATTTTGAAGTGAAGCGCGGAGACCGGGTCGGGATACTCGGGCTGAACGGAGCCGGAAAGAGTACGCTGCTAAAAGTGATCGCCGGCGTGCTGAAGCCAACCGAGGGAAATGTGGAGTGTTATGGAAAGATTGCCCCGCTTCTCGAACTTGGCGCGGGATTTGACAGGCAGTATACCGGCGCAGAAAATATTTATCTTTACGGGGCGGTACTTGGGTACAGCAAGGAATTTATCCAACAAAAGTACAATGATATCGTCAAATTTTCAGAACTCGGTAAATTCATCGATGTTCCGGTCAAGAATTATTCATCGGGAATGAAGGCGAGGCTTGGTTTCTCGATCGCAACAGTCGTAGAGCCGGAAATTCTCATACTGGATGAGGTTCTCAGCGTGGGGGACAAGCGTTTCCGGAAAAAATGCGAAGCGAGGATCCAGAGCATGTTTGATAAAGGAGTGACGGTGCTTTTTGTATCCCACTCGACGGATCAGGTACTCCGCATGTGCAACAAAGGAATTTTACTGGAGCAGGGAAAACTGATCGCTCAGGGCGATGTGGAGGATATCGTGGATCTGTATGATGAGAAGCTTGGTATGGAACGAGACGACTAATCGTCTCGCGGATGATTAATCATCCCTACAGACTACTAGTAGTCCCGCAGATGGCTGAGCAGACGAACAAAGGAAAGAGATATTATGGAGGACAAGGTTAAAAATGAAAAAAGTTATTACTTACGGTACGTATGATTTGCTTCATGTAGGGCACATTAATTTATTGAGACGTGCAAAAGCGCTCGGAGATTATCTGATCGTGGTCGTTTCAAGCGATGAATTTAATGCCGGAAAGGGCAAAAAGGCGTATCATTCTTTTGAGGACAGAAAGATCATTCTGGAGGCGGTTAAGTATGTGGATGAAGTTCTTCCGGAATACACATGGGAGCAGAAGATCGATGATGTTGTAAATAATGATGTAGATATTTTTGTCATGGGAGATGACTGGGAAGGAAAATTTGATTTCCTGAAAGATTATTGTGAGGTTGTATATCTTCCGAGGACAGAGGGAATATCTACGACAAAGATCAAGGAAGATCTGGGAATTGGCGATCAGAAAAATGATTAAGAGAGCAGGATATTTATTATTTGCGTTTTTCTTTTATATATCGAGGCTGTTTCCGCGGGATAAAAAAAAGATATTTCTCATAGCGACCCATGATGACAGCCCGGAGGGAAATATCGGCATTGTCGCTGAGGCAGTCGAAAGGGAATACAGCGGATACCACATGGTCTGGTTTACGAGGAAGGATAAGATTACGGAGCCGGTCAATTTTTTCGTAAAAAAGGCATATCATCTTGCCACCTCGTCATATGTATTTCTTGACAATGAGTTCCTTCCGATGGCATATATCCGGTTTGCCGGAGACGTTAAGGTTGTGCAGCTTTGGCACGGAACCGGCACGATCAAAAAATTTGGACAGGACGCAAATACAGGCGCATTGAAAAAATTGGAATACCGGGCGAATCAGAGGATTACGCATCTCATTGTAAATTCTCAGGCGGTGAAGCCGGAGTACGCAAGTGCTTTTGGCATCCGGGAGGATCGGATCCATGTTTTGGGGCTTCCCCGGACAGATATTCTTCTGGATGAAGCCTTTATGGAAAAAAAGCGGGAGGATTTTTGGCGGGAATACCCGTCGTTGAGAGGGAAACGGTGCATCCTTTATGCCCCGACGTTCCGGGACGATGAAGTAGAGGAACCGAGGATCCATCTCGATCTTGACCGGCTCAGCGCAGAGCTTTCGACGGAAGAAGCCATGCTGATCCGTCTGCATCCGCATGTGGCAGAGCGGGTGGGGGATTTTTTGGAAAAGGGAAAATGGAATAATATCATCAATGTCTCGGAATACTCCGGCGTGACGACGCTTCTTGCTGTCTCGGATGTACTGGTCACAGACTATTCTTCGATCGTATTTGAGTACTGCCTGCGAGACAAGCCAATGATTTTTTATGCGTATGATCTGGAGCATTTTGAAAAGGAAGGCAGAAGCTTTTACCGGGATTACCGCAGTTTTGTTCCGGGAGAGGTCGTTTTAGACCAGAATGGTTTGATGGAGCAGCTCCGAAAGCCGGATATTTCAGAAAATGAACGTTTTGTAAGGGATATGTTTGAGTTTCTGGATGGAAATTCTACAAAGAGGCTTTTGGAATTGATTTTTTGACAGGTATGGTATATAATGGTAAGCGGACTTAGCCCGGCGGCATGACCGGGACAGGTCTGAACAAGAGAAAAACACTAGGGAGGTCTACCGTGAAAACATTATTAGAAAGAAAAATCAGTATTGTTTTTCTTATTATACAGATCCTTGTAAGTGCTGCCTTTGTTGGTATCGCTTTTTACGTAGGATTTATCCCGTTAAAATACATTGTCGCACTGATCGCTGTATGTGTGTTCTTTCTGGCTTATGAAGTGTTCAGCCAGATGACCGACAAAAGTTATATCGTCGGCAGGATCATATGCGGTGTGATCTGTCTGTTTTATGTGGGCGGCGGCTATTATTGTGTCAATACGTACTCAGCCATTGATGAGATGGCGGGACAGCAGGTAAAGGTCGACCAGATTTCCTGCATCGTGCTAAAGGACGATCCGGCACAGAGTATATACGATACGAAGGATTATAATTTTGGAATCCTTGCAGTCAATGACAGGGAAAATACCGACAAGGCGCTTTCCGAAGTAAAAGCGGCGATCGGACAGGATCCTTTGACGACGGAATATCAGGACAATGACACACTGATCGATGCACTGTATGCCAAAGATGTAAATGTCGTTGTGATCAATGAGGCAAACCGGAATCTGATCGAAGATTATTATAAAACTTTTTCAGAGGATACAAGGGTGTTAAATACCCACAATGTCGAGACGGTGATCGAACAGGATGATAAAATGGATGATATCACAAAGACACCGTTTAGTGTTTATGTGAGTGGAATCGACGTATATGGAGATATCAAGACGACCAGTCGGAGTGATGTAAATGTGATCGTCACGGTAAATCCGAACACAAAACAAATCCTCCTCACGACGACGCCGAGGGATTATTATGTGCCTCTTACCGTATCAAACGGTATTCCGGACAAACTGACCCATGCCGGAATCCACGGGGTAGACTGTTCCATCGGAACGCTTGAGGAATTGTATGATATTGATATCGATTATTATGTACGCGTCAACTTTACGAGTGTGAAAAAGATCGTGGATCTGCTCGGCGGTGTCAGGGTTTATTCGGATTATGACTTTACGTCTGATTGGGGGCCAAGCTTCAAAAAAGGTTATAATGACGTAAATGGAAAACAGGCGCTTGCTTTCTGCCGCGAGAGGCATCATTTTGCGGAAGGGGATTATCAGAGGGGGCGCGACCATCAGCATATGATCGAGGCGATTTTGAATAAAGCGATGTCGCCGGATATCCTTCCGAATTACGCAAAGCTTTTAAAGACCGCATCCAAGAACTTCCAGACGAATATGTCTACGAAGGAGATCACGTCATTAGCGAAGATGCAGTTGGATGATATGTCGCAGTGGACGATTAAGTATGCGAATGCCAAAGGTACCGGGGACAAGCGGACGACATTTGCTTATCAGTCGAGAAGGCTGTATGTCTGCGTGCCGGATTATGATTCCGTGGCAAAGATCACGAAGAGGATCAACAAGGTGCTGAATGCTGAGCCGGAAGATGAGGAAGATGACAGCAAGGCGGACGACAGCAGCACAGACGACAGCAAGACAGATGATGCTTCGGATGATGCGAATGACGATTCAGACAGCTTAAAAGATAAAGATTGATGAAAGCGTTGATATACAAAACAGGAGATTCCGCTGATGGTCAGCAGGGGTCTCTTGTTTTAACATGATGCGCCATCGTGCAACTGATAAATTTGCATGAAAAAGTTCTTGAATGCGCAAGGGAGCGCAGAAAGGGAGAGGTCATGAATATTCCATTTTCACCGCCGGATATCACGGAAGAGGAGATTCAGGAGGTAGCGGATACCCTGCGTTCCGGCTGGATCACAACCGGGCCGAAGACAAAAGAATTTGAGCGTCAGATTGCCGCATATTGTCAGACAAAAAAAGCGGTGTGTCTCAGTTCTGCGACAGCCTGTATGGAGATGACACTCCGGTTGTTCGGGATCGGGCCGGGTGACGAGGTGATCACGACAGCTTATACCTATACTGCGACAGCCAGTTCGATCTGCCATACCGGGGCAAAACCGGTTGTTGTGGATACGGGACGGGATTCCTTTGAGATGGACTATGACAGCCTTGAAAAGTATATCACACCGGCGACAAAGGCAATTATGCCGGTCGATCTCGCAGGTATACCGTGCGATTATGAAAAAATATATGAGATAATTGAAAAAAAGAAAGAGTTATATACACCGGGGGAAAACCGTTATCAGAAAGCGATGGGACGCATTCTTGTTCTTTCTGACTGTGCCCACGGGTTTGGCGCCCGTCTTGGAGGACGTCCGGCGGGACAGTTTTCTGACTTTACCGCATTTTCGTTCCATGCGGTGAAAAATCTTACGACAGCAGAAGGCGGAGCAGTCGTATGGAAAGAGTTTGGCGGTATCGATCCGGAGGAAATCTACCGTGAGTATATGCTTTTATCGCTGCATGGGCAGTCAAAGGATGCGCTCGCAAAAACAAAGGCAGGCGCATGGGAGTATGATATTGTCTCGCCTGCGTATAAATGTAATATGACAGATCTTCAGGCTTCGCTTGGGTTGATCCAGTTAAAACGGTATTCGGGGATTTTGGCAAGACGCCGGGAGATCATTGAGATGTATGACCGGGGACTGGCGCGGATCAATGAGAAAGGGACGGGGTTCCGGCTCCAAGGACTGCGGCATTTTGAGGGAGAGCGGGTTTCGAGCGGCCATCTCTATCTGATGCGGATTTGCGGTTATACGAGGGAGCAGAGGGATGATCTGATCGTAAGGCTCGCGGAGAAGGGAGTGGCATCCAACGTGCATTATAAACCACTTCCGATGCTGACTGCCTATAAAAAGATGGGGATGGATGTGGAAAATTATCCCAATGCCTTTCATATGTTTGAGAATGAGCTTACGCTTCCGTTACATACCCTTCTGACCGATGAGCAGATCAGATATGTGTTGGAGACTTTGGAGGATTGTCTATTGTGAAAAATTGGGAAGACCTCCCTGATGAGATGAAAAATCAGGCGGTGAGGTATTATTATGATGTGCTGCAAAAGAAAAAAGCATCGCTAGCAGGGAAGAGGGTATTTGATCTTGTGATGTCAGTTGTTTTGATCGTGGTACTTTTTCCGTTTATGCTTTTGATCGGACTCGCAGTAAAATTGACGTCACCGGGGGAGATCGTATTCCGGCAGACGAGGGTCACTACATATGGAAAGCGGTTTTGGATCTACAAATTCCGCACGATGACAGCGGGCGCGCCGGCACAGGGAAGTCAGGTTACGGTGAGTAATGATGCGAGGGTTACAGGAATCGGACGGTTTTTAAGAAAAGTACGTCTCGATGAGCTTCCGCAGCTTTTCAATATTTTAAAGGGTGAGATGTCATTTGTGGGAACCAGACCCGAGGTGGAGAAGTATGTGGCAGAGTACAGCGATGAAATGTATGCGACGCTGCTGCTGCCCGCGGGGGTTACTTCCACAGCGAGCATTGAATATAAGGATGAGGAGAAGCTTTTGTCAGAGGGAAAGGATGTAAATGCTGTTTATACAGGGGAAATCCTTCCGGCAAAGATGAAATATAATTTAAAGTATTTGGAGGACTACTCATTTTTTGGAGACATTGGGATTTTGTTCCGCACCGTAGCGGCGGTACTCCGGTGAGTAGTGGAGAAGATCGATTTATTGGGCGTGTGTGCAGACACAGGCATGGAGGATAAGGGGAATGATCAACTGGCTTCAGGACTTATTTATAAGTCTGCTGTCACCGTGGATCCCATTTATGGGGCGGATCCGTTCAAAAACAAAATACTGGCTTCTGACAGCGTGTTTTGTGGCAGATCTTGTGCTGTTTTGCATTGTGAGGTATGTGCTTCTCAAGGAGAGTTATTTTTACAACACAGTCTGCGGTATTTTTCTGATGCTTTTGATCGCATTGCTGTCATTAGACCGGAAGCTTGAGAGGAAACCGTGGCGAAGATCCGTGTGTGTCGCATGGTTTGGGATGTGTGCCGCCTTTACGCTCTCCGATCTTTTTGTGCTGAAAAAGGCGTGTGGGTTAGGGATTATACTGGCATTTGTCTTTACCGGGGTATTTTTTGTGTGGCAGAACCACAGCCGAAAAGATCTTCTGTGGAAAGCATTTAAGGATGCGGTGAAGTTTTCTTTTCTTCTTATGGCTGTTATTTCGTTTTTGTTCCGTCCGTTTTTTGAGGGCGGGCGGTATGCGGGGATTTTTACAAACCCGAATACATTCGGCTTGTATCTCTTTGTGATCTTTGCGGTCTATATGTCCGATCTGGACTGGAACGTAGAGACGGGAAAAAATTTCAGAAAGAGCCTGCCGACGTATCTGCAGCTTGCGCTTGTTATTTTTTATCTGTCCGTGTCCCAAGCGAGGACAGCGATGCTTGCGATCGCGGCGATCTTTCTTTTGTGGATCGTCCTGCGGCTTTATATGGGAAAGAAACAGGGGCGGTATCTGAATTTTGTAAAAGGACTGGTGACACTAATTGTTATCTCCGCAGTATGTTATCCGGTTTTTTATGCGGGGGTCAGAAATCTTCCGGAGATCGTTGGGCATAAGATCATTTTTGATGAGGACGTGCTGTATCTTTCCAATGGAGAGAAGATCGAGGATATTGGTGACAAGGTACTGGCGGAATCGGATGAGATCGAGAGTGTCGAGGTAAAAGATAAAAAGATTGAGGATAACAGCATTTGGGGAAGGATCGTAAAGAGCCTTGACAGCAATGCGACGCTGAACAAAATTTCCTCCGGCCGCATCACGATCTACAAAGCCTATATAAAAAAGCTGAATATAAAGGGACACCGAAGGGTAACACTGAAAATAAATGAAAAGAGGGTATCCCATGCGCACAATAACTGGCTCCAGTTTGCGTACACGTATGGAGTGCCGAGTATGTTGTTTTATACGGTCATCACGGTTTTGAGCCTGCTCCGGTCGGTCTTATTTTATATGACAAACCGGAGGCGGAATGCGACGTATGCGTTTCTCATACCGGCAATCTGCGTGGGGTTTGTGGTGGCGACGGTTACGGAGTGCCTGTTTCTTCCGTTTGAGGTATTTCCGGCATTTGCGTATTGGTTTGCGTTCGGGGATATGTTTGAAAAGACGCTTGAGGAGAAAGAGGTAAGCGAAAGCAAGAATGGAGGATTTGTGTGACAGGGAAAAAGATAAGTGTGATCATTCCGGCTTACAATGTGGAGGGTTATATCAGGAGATGTCTGGATTCTCTTGTGAACCAGACATATGAAAATATCGAGATCATCGTCGTGAACGATGGGAGTACCGACCGCACCGCTGAGATCGTCAGGGAATATGAGGAGAGGGAGCCGGAGAAGGTCAAATTGTTTTCACAGGAAAATAAAGGTCAGGCAGAGGCAAGAAATTTTGGCCTCACAAAAGCAGAGGGCGAATATATCGGTTTTGTGGACAGTGATGATTTTGTGAGTACAAAGATGTATGAACTCATGTACCGGGAGGCAGAGGAAAATGGCTGTGATCTTGTGACGTGCGGTTATTATGGATGTGATGATGTGACTGGCGAGATCGCGGTTTATCAGACCGGATACCGTGGGGAATTTAACCAGAGCATTTATGAGAATCCGCTGATCCTGCGGGTCAATTCCCCGTATCCGTGGAATAAGCTGTACCGGAAAGAACTGCTTGAGCGAAGTGGTTTCCACTTTCAAAAAGGGATCATTTTTGAGGATTTGTGCGCCGTATTTCCTCTTTTTATGGATGCGAAAAAGGTGGGAAGAGTGCATGAAAAGCTGTATTATTATATTAAGGGCCGCAAGGGCGGAACGATCAGTACATTTAATGAAAAGCACGGTCAGATCATCGATGCCCTGAAGATCATGAACGACGCTTATCTGGAAAAAGGAAAGTTTGAAACCTTTTATGATATCCTCCTGTTTTTTAATATCCGTCATATCTATGCACGGTTTGATGAGATGGAAAAGTACGAAAATGAGGAGTTTAAGCGGGAATTTACGGAACGGGCGTATGCGCTTTTGGATAAGTATTTTCCGGGATGGCGGGAGAGTAAAGAATATGCGGATTATTGCGAGCATGGCTCTGTGGAATCGGTTGAGGAGGAAGTGACCGAAGAGGAAAACGAAGAGCCGCAGGAGAAAGCGGCCCCAAGATCAAAACACGGGAAAAAGGCGAAAAAGCGCTCGGAGATTTTTGATCAGCTCGTGGCAGAAAAGCAGCTTGAGAAAAATACAGTGCTGATCGAGTGTTATCACGGAAATGATGTGAGGGGAGCCGGGTATTATATCGGGAAAATGCTCGCTGCCGAGGGCGGATACCGCATTTATGTGGCGGCGGCTGATGCGGAGAAGATAAAGAAATTCCGGAAAATGCATGATATAGAATGGGATTATGTGGATATGAACTCGGGGGAGTATCTGGAAATACTTGCCAAAGCGGAGTATGTGATCAATAACAGGGCATTTCCGGGATTTTACCGCAAGCGCAAAGGACAGTATTTTATTTTCACGGATTTTCTGCCTTCTATTCATGCACAGGGAAAAGATGTGACATATGGGGCAAAGGATATACAGGGGATACAGTTTAGTCTTGCCCAAGCGGATGTGATTCCGTTTCCGGAGGAGTGCAAGGAGCAACTAAGACCGCTTCTGGCGCGCTATCACATGGACGAGATCTGCCGGGGGAAGGGCGTCTTAGTACCGGTCGCCGGATTTTTTGAAGAGAGAAAAGAAGAGGAGATCAAGGTGGCGTACATGCCTTCTGTCCGGTCTTTTCCGGGGCTTAAGGATGCCAAAAATTATTTGTTTTTAAGTGAATTGAAAAAGAAATTGACCGAACTGGATGAAAAGATTGAAGAGGGGCGCAGGGTGTATGTCTGCTTTCCGAGGATCATCCGCCGGCGTTTTAAGGAAAATATATGGAAGCATATCGACTTTTTTCCGGAAGATACAGAGCCATATGAATTTCTTTTTGGATGTCAGGGGCTGATCGGGGAATATGGGAGTGAGATGTGCCTGATGGAAGCGGTATCGAAACCGGTGTGCTATTTTGCCGACAATGCGCAGGATGTAAGCTGGAGCGAGGGAAAACCGGAGGTGCCGGGGCGGATCACGGTCTGCCAGACAGCCGGAGAGGTTTCGGACTGGATCAATTCCATACCGCCGGCAGAGAAGGAGAAACTTCCAGAAAGTCATTCCTGCGGGGAATTTCTAAAAGCGATCAAACGCCGCAGGCGCATGAAGACGAGAAAAAAGGTCGTGTATGTGCCGGAGTGCAGGCATCGGGAGGAATTTCTGGAATTTATGGGGCATTTCGACGTAGAAAAAAATATCTTTTTTATCGAGAAAGATCATTTTGACGACAACATGGCGGCATGGGTGCGGGCGTATAAGCCGGAGATGACGTATGTCGTTATCATACGGAGCATCGTTGTGAGCAAAAAAGAGAGCCGCATGATTAAATACAAATTGACGAAAAAATACAGACTAAAAGAAAAGAGGGACAAAGAGAGATATCTCGGTGTGCCGACCGTTCTGTGAGGGAAAGGATCGTAGTGACAGGCATGAGCAGAAAAAAATATTATTTAAAATATACTGGGCTGTTTCTTGTAATTTTCTTTTTTGGATTTGTTGTCTTTTTCATACAGGGAAAGAGTCTGGTCTGGAAGAGTGACGGATACCGGCAGTATTACCCGGTCTTACAGTATCTTGGGGACTATTACCGGCAAATTGTCTCCCGGCTTTTTCACGGAGATTTCAGGCTTCCCATGCTCGATTACCGCATCGGGCAGGGTGAGGACATGATCACGACATTTGCCAATTATGGGTTCGGGGATCCGCTGACTCTTTTTAGTATGTTTGTTCCGGGGCGTTATACGGAATACCTGTATGACGTCCTTGTGGTTTTGCGCCTGTATCTGTCCGGCGCAGCATTTCTTATATATTGTGATGGGATGAAACTGCAGAGGCGTTTCAGCATTTATGGTGCGCTTGTTTATGTATTCTGCGGTTTTGCGATCTGGTCAGTAAAAGATCCGTTTTTTTTGAATGGAATGATTTATCTTCCGCTTGTGCTTCTCGGGATTGAGTATGTGTGGCGGAGGAAAAGTCCGCTTCTTTTGGCGGTCAGTGTTTTCTTTAGTATCGTGAGCAGTTATTATTTCTTTTATATGATCGTCATCGCTGCGGTGTGCTATTTTGCAGCGAGAAGCCGGATGAAGGGAATGGATTTAATAAGCATGTGCCGGGAGGGGCTTCGCTGTATCGTGGTTTCTGCGGCAGGAGTTCTTTTATCCGGTATCTTTTTTGTACCGTGGATCTTTGGTTATATGGAGAGCGGCAGGACACAAGTGCAGACGTCGCTTTCTTCTCTTTTGTTTTATGATCTGGCGTATTATAAAAATATGCTTGCCCGGTTTCTGATGACAGCGGAAAATGATGATGCGGCGGCAGTGGGATATTTTTCGATGGCAGTCATCGTCCTTCCGGCACTTTTGGTTTTATTTTCCGGCAGTAAACCGTTACGGGGCAGGAATGGCAAGGGGATGTCGTTACGACGTGCCTTACAGAGCTGCGTACTCATAAGCTTATTGGCGGCTGCTTCTCCGTTTATCGGATACATGTTTAATGGGTTTGGGTATGTGACAAACCGTTTTATGTTTATTCCGGCATTTTTACTCTCCCTTGTGCTTGTGGTTGTTTTTCCGGAACTTTTGCAGTTTTGGCAGAAGTCGGGGAAAGCGAGGAAGAGGAGAGTCCTTTTTTGTGCCGGTTATGCAGCGATCAGTCTTTTTTTCTCCTCCCGGGAGGGGGTTCTTCCGTTTGTTTTTATGGCAGTGTTACTTGCCGGAACGGTGGCGGTTCTTTCTTTTGTGAAAGACAAGAGATGGCGGGGGCGCATTGTCTGTGGACTGATTGCGCTAAATTTGATCGGAAATTGTAATCTTTTGTATCAGGAGGCAGGAGCCGGCATGGCAGATGCTTATATGGAGGCGGGGACAGTTTATGGGGCTTATATGGATTCTCCGGTGAATGAGGCGAGAAAGCGTTGTGGGAATGGTCTCGATCGGGTGGACGTTATGCTTCATAACGGGGAGAATCCGAACCAGTCCGTCGTGGCGGATTATCATGGCATATCGGTTTATTATAGCGTGATCGGCTCCGGATATTCGGATTATATGATGTCGATGGAGAATGCGCCGGATCTGATGTTCAGTCACCGGATGCTTGGAAATGACGGTCGGACGATTCTTGAAAATCTGGCGAACGTGCGATTTGTGGCAAGTGAAAAAGAGGAGCTTGTGCCATATGGTTTTGAGAAAGTCGAGGGAAAGAAAAATCTGTATGAAAATACGTTGCAGACGTCGATTGGTTATACGTATGACCGATACATGGAAGAGGAGCAGTTTGATGCCGCCGGTGTGGCAGCCAGACAGAATGCGCTTACGCAGGCCGCTGTGTTAGAAAAAGAGTCGGTTCTTTCTGGGCGTGTCCGTGAATCGGGGGAGGTTACTGGAATGGAGATGGAAGAGATCGAGGATGCCTGCACATCACTTCCGTTCGAGCTTACGGACTGCAAAAATTTTGACTGGTCAGCGGACAGCCTGACCGTGAAAAAGAAAAAAGGGAGTTTTCGGATCGCCTTTGAAATGGAGCCGGGAAAAGAATATTATCTGAGACTTGGCGGGTTTGAACTGATAAAATCAGATCAAAGCAGTTTGTGGGCAAAAGTAAAAATGGGAAAAATTTCCAAGCAGTTTGTAATCTCGGATTCCGGCTATGATTTTTATTTTGGCAGATCGGATTATGTGGTGAATTTGGGAAGTCTTTCTAGCAGCCAGTCAGGGACACAGCAAAAAGAGGTTACTGTCCGCCTGAGAGGGCCGGCTGTGTACAAACTAGATGATATTGAACTTTTGGAGGTTCCGGTGGAGGAGGCTCTTGGGGCGATTCGTCAGCGAAATGCCGAAAGCCTGCAGGACGTCTCTGTCATAACAAACGGACTGACCGGGAAGATCAGGGTGTCGGGAGACCGCCTGCTCTGCATCGCAGTGCCTTACAAAAAGGGATATACGTTGTATGTCGATGGGAAAAAGACGGAGACCGGCAGGGTCAATAAAATGTATATAGGCGCTTTTTTAGAGGAGGGAGAACATGAGATCCGCTTGGAATACCGGACGCCGGGAATCTTTGCAGGCGGTGCTTTGACAATAATTGGGATTTTTTACATAATCTTTTTGGTGATTTTACACAAAAAACATTGTCGAAAATAGTTTCTCATGGTATAATTTTATCAATAATGACTTGGAAAGGAGAAACAATCATTGACACATCAGGAAATTGCAAAATTGGATGAAATTTTGCAGAAGCACGATTATAACAGCACTCTTCTGATCGCCGTTATGCAGGATATACAGAGGGAGTACCATTATCTTCCGGAGGAGGCGCTGTGCTACATTGCCAAAAAGCTTAAGCTGAGTGAGGCAAAGATTTATGGAGTTGCGACATTTTATGAGAACTTCTCACTGGAGCCAAAGGGAAAATATGTGATTAAGATCTGCGACGGAACCGCATGTCACGTCCGTAAGTCTGTTCCGATCTTAGAAGAATTTCGGAAGGTACTCGGCGTGAGCGAAGACAGGCCGACGACGGACGATATGATGTTTACCGTAGAGACGGTGTCCTGTCTGGGAGCATGTGGACTGGCGCCGGTATGTACTGTAAACGACCATGTCCATCCGGCGATGACGCCGGAAAAGGCAAGGGATTTGATCGAGTCACTAAAGGGGGCAGATAAGGAGGAGCAGGCGGATGAGGATTAACACAAGGGAAGAACTGATTGCAAAGCAGAAAGAGTATAAAGCCTCCTTAAACAGCCAGAAGAAGCAAATTCTGATCTGTGCCGGGACGGGCTGCGTAGCCGGAGGTTCTCTGGATATTTATGAAAAGATGAAAGAAATCATCGAGGCGAAGGGGCTGCGGTGCGCGCTGCTTTTGGAAAAAGAGCCTCATGGTGAGAGCATTGGCCTTAAGAAAAGCGGATGCCACGGTTTTTGTGAGATGGGGCCGCTGCTTCGGATCGAGCCGATGGGATGGCTTTATCTCAAGGTGAAGGTAGAGGACTGCGAGGAGATCATTGAAAAAAGTATCATCAATGACGAGGTGATCGACCGGCTCGTATACAAAGATAAGAACGCGAAATCATATGTAAAACAGGAGGATATTCCGTTTTATAAGCAGCAGACAAGGATTGCGCTCGAGTACTGCGGAAGGATCAATGCAGAGAGCATCGCCGAATACATAGCACTAGGAGGATACAGTGCAGTGGCAAAAGCCCTTTTTGATATGACGCCGCAGCAGATCGTGGACGAGGTAAGCGAGGCATGTCTGCGTGGACGCGGGGGCGGAGGCTTTCCTGCCGGAAGAAAGTGGCAGCAGGTTCTCGATCAGGACGTCGAAGAAAAATATGTCGTATGTAATGGTGATGAGGGAGATCCCGGGGCATTTATGGATCGTTCGATGATGGAAGGTGAGCCTCATCGTGTGATCGAAGGTATGCTGATCGCGGCGATCGCGACGAATGCCCACCACGGTTATATTTATGTGCGTGCAGAATATCCGCTTGCGGTAGAACGACTGCAGAAAGCGATCGATAAGGCGCTTGACAGAGGGCTTTTAGGCGAGGATATCCTCGGCTCGGGATTTGACTTTGATCTTAAGATCAGTCAGGGAGCCGGAGCGTTTGTATGTGGAGAGGGAAGCGCCCTTACAACCTCCATCGAAGGAAACCGAGGTATGCCGCGTGTGAAGCCGCCGCGTACGGTAGAACACGGACTTTTTGACAAACCGACCGTACTGAATAACGTGGAGACATTTTGTAATGTGCCGCCGATCCTTTTAAATGGAGCCAAGTGGTACAAAGGCTACGGGCCGGAAAATAACCACGGAACAAAAGCGTTTGCCCTGACGGGAAATGTAAATAATACCGGACTCATCGAAGTGCCGATGGGTACGACTCTCCGGGAGGTTATTTTTGATATCGGCGGCGGTGTCAAGGGCGGTGAGTTTAAGGCGGTGCAGATCGGCGGGCCTTCGGGCGGGTGTCTGTGCATCAATGCGACCGAAGACCACCTTGACATGAAACTGGATTTTGATTCGCTGAAAAAAGTAGGGGCGATGATCGGCTCCGGCGGTCTCGTTGTCATGAACGATAAGAGTTGTATGGTCGAAGTGGCAAGGTTCTTTATGAATTTTACCCAGAACGAATCATGTGGGAAATGCGTACCATGCCGCGAGGGAACAAAACGTATGTTAGAACTGCTTACCGATATTACGGAAGGCAGGGGAACGCTTGCCCATATCGAGCTTTTGGAAAAACTGGCGGATACGATTTCTGCGACTGCCCTGTGCGGTCTGGGAAAGACAGCGGCGTCACCTGTGATCAGTACGCTGAAATATTTCCGTGATGAATATATGGCGCATGTGGTTGACAAAAAATGTCCGGCTGGACAATGTAAGGCACTTATGACATTGAAGATTGATCCGGATCTGTGTAAGGGATGTACAAAATGTGCCAGAATGTGTCCGGTAGGGGCGATATCGGGAACGGTGAAAGAACCTCATGTGATAGATGCGTCAAAGTGTATTAAATGTGGTGCCTGCCGGGATGGCTGTAATTTTGGGGCAATCATGGAGGTATAGCATTTACTTTGATCAGATTCAGAAAGGAAAGATAACTAATATGTCAAATATGTCAAAAAAATACATGATTATAGATGGGATACGCACGGAATTTACGGATGAGAAGAATATTTTACAGGTCATCCATAAAGCCGGCGTCCATGTACCTACTTTCTGCTACTATACGGACATGTCGATTTACGGAGCATGCCGTATGTGTGTGGTGGAAGATGAAAGAGGCGGTATCATCGCCTCATGTTCGACCCCTCCGCGGGATAAAATGGTGATCCGGACGAATACGTCGAAACTCCATCAGCACAGGAAGATGATCCTTGAACTGCTTTTGGCTTCTCACTGCCGCGACTGTACGGTCTGCGAGAAAAATGGTGCCTGTCGTCTGCAGATGCTTGCGGCGAGGTTCCGGCTTACAGATGTGAGATTTCCAAATACGCATCCGGAACGATGTATCGATGACTCTTCTCTCTCGATCGTGAGGGATCCGAGCAAGTGTATCCTCTGCGGGGATTGTGTGAGAATGTGTAATGAAGTCCAGCATGTGGGGGCGATCGATTTTGCGCACCGCGGGGCAAATATGGTTGTGAGTCCGGCGTTTGGAAGGGATATCGTAGAGACGGACTGTGTAAACTGCGGACAGTGTGCGGCGGTATGTCCGACTGCGGCGATCACGATCAAAAACGATCTCAAGGAAGTGTGGCAGGCATTATACGCACCGGATAAACGGGTTGTGGTTCAGATCGCACCGGCTGTCCGTGTGGCGATCGGTGAGGAGTTTGGTCTTCCTGCCGGAAAAAATTCAGTCGGGAAAATATTTACCGCACTGAGAATGCTTGGTTTTGATACGGTGTTTGATACGAGTTTTGGCGCCGATCTTACCGTGGTGGAAGAGGCGAATGAGCTTGTGTACAAACTGGAGAATGGCGAAAAGAAATATCCTCATGGAAATTCAATGCCGCTGTTTACCTCCTGTTGTCCGGCATGGGTTCGCTTTGTGGAGACGAAGCATCCGGAAATCCTCCCATACGTGTCGACCTGTAAGTCGCCGATGGAAATGTTTGGCGCTGTATTAAAAGAGCATTACAAACCGGCAGATGAGGAAGCCGGCGTGGAGACGGTTTCTGTGGCTGTTATGCCTTGTGTGGCAAAGAAATATGAGGCGGCAAGGGATGAATTTAAGCGGGAAAATGTACCGGATGTCGATTATGTTATTACGACGAAGGAACTGATTATTATGATCAAGGAACTCGGGATTCAGTTTAATGAGATCGAGCCGAGCGCTCCGGATATGCCATTTTCGATCAGCTCCGGCGCCGGTGTAATCTTTGGTGTGACCGGCGGCGTGATGGAGGCGGCACTGCGTCATGTGGCGGCGAAGAACAATGAGGCACTTCGTGAGATCGAGTACTCGGGAATCCGTGGTCTGGATGGCACGAAAGTGGCAGAAGTCGAGGTCGCAGGCAAAAAACTCAGAGTTGGTGTGGTAAACGGACTTGGAAATGCCGAGGATCTCATCGAGAAACTACAGCGCGGCGAGGAGAAGCTTGATTTTGTAGAAGTGATGGCTTGTCCTTACGGATGTATCGGTGGAGCCGGACAGCCATTTGGCTACCAGAGTGTCAAGGAAGAGCGGGCAACTGGTATGTATAAGGCGGATAAGTCGGCGATCATCAAACGCGCAGAGGAAAATCCGACCCTGCAGAACATGTATGAGAACGGAATGCTTAAAGATAAGGCGCATGAATTATTGCATGTGCATTATGGGAAATAAATAAAGCCAACCAGTACCGCCCCATGAAAAACAAGCACAGGCAGAGCCTGCGAAAAGTTTTTCATGGGGCGGTACCGGTTTTTTCTGATGAGATGCTGTATCTGCCTTGGATACCATCGGAATCTGTCCGCCGGATCCAGTCAGCGCGTCACATCATCTACTGCATCTTCGGCACCGTCTACGGTATCTTTTATTCCTTTTCCAAGACCGTCTGCTGCATCATCTACAGCGTCTCCGGCATCGTCCATAAGATTGTCTTCATCGTCAGCTCCATTGTCATCGTCAAGACCATTGCCATCGTCAGTGGCTCCATCGTTTGTCTCGTCATTTGTGTCTCCGCCTGCTCCGGTTGTGTCATCATCGTTGGTAGTGCCTGTTCCGGAAGTGGAATCTGGTGAAGAGTCCTGTGTATTGTTTTCTGTGGCTGCCGGGGATGGTGAGGCATTATCCGCATCCTCTTTTTTATCGCCGCAGCCGGCAAGGAAAAACGCTGACATACAAAGTAAGGTGGTCAGTAATACGATTTTTCGTTTCATGAGAAATTCCTCCTGTTTTACAGTTTGATTCGACATATGATTGTCACAAATAGTATGTGCTGTAAAATGGATCTTATTCATATCAAAACGAAGAAATCACCAGCCGCCATCAAACCCAATGACTTGTCCGGTTAGATAGTCAGGAGCCTTTAAGAGCAGGGAGATAAACTCTGCTGTCTCTTCTGCAGAACCCATGCGCCCGGCAGGAATTTCATCGCAGATTTTTTGTATTTCATTTTTTGAAAAACCGTGATTCATTTTCGTGTCGATCATGCCACAGGCAACCGCATTTACTGCGATGCCGCTCGGTGCGAGTTCTTTGGCAAGCGCCTTTGTGAGAGCGTTCAGCCCGCCTTTGGAAGCGGAATAGGCGGCTTCACATGAGGCGCCTGAACTTCCCCAGATCGAAGAGATATTTATGATCCTTCCGGATTTTTCATGAACTATATGCGGGATGACTTGGCGGCACAGGAAAAAAGCGGAGGAAAGATTTGTATTCAGGATGCGGAACCAGTCGTCATCCGATACATCCGTGATCAAGCCGATATGCGAGACTCCCGCATTGTTGATGAGCGCATCGATGTGGCCAAATTCTTTTATGGCAGTTTCCGTGATCTGTTTTGCCGTCCGGCTGCTTCCGATGTCACCGAGGAGTGTGAGGCAGCAGGAGGTGTGCGAAAGGCAGATTTCTTTTGTTTTGTTTAATTCCTTTTCCGATGAATTGCCGCACAGCAAAAGGTCGTAATGTTCCTTTGCGAGTGCAATGGCTGTTTTGGCACCGATGCCTGTCGAGGCGCCGGTGATGATCGCTGTTTTGTGCATGGTAATCCTCATTTCTGAGCAGATTTGTTTTCGAGTTGCTTTCTTGACAGTTTATCATTTTTGGGGCGGTTTGGCAAATGGAGGGGGAAAGAAGATGGAGAGAAAAAGATGCTTGCAAACCGCAAGGATATGTAATATGATGGTAACATGTACAGAAAATGGAGGTAGGCTAATTGATCCGGATTAAGATTCAATCAATAAAAGAAATTAGTGATTATAAAAAACTGGTACAGCATGTTCCGGCTCATTTAATAAATAAAGATATTATTGAGTGCTTGAGCAAATATGTAGGAACAAAATGTGATACGATCAAGGTTGAATATCCATATTATGACAGCGATTACCTGAGTACTTATTATGAGCATTATTCTCAAAAATTTAGAAAATATGACAAAGCTTGCTGTCGATTGCATTTTGAGAAAGAGGATGAATATTATGGCTATGTTACATTAAGACCGATTATCAATGATAAAAAATTGGGAAAAACATATTTTTCTCCGCAGTTACTGGTAGAATCAGAGGCTTATTTAATGATCAGTAATTATACGGCACATGTATATGGGCAATCATTTGAAATTGAGTGTTTTCCATGGAAGAGGCAGCAAACGGATATTTCTGTATGTGCACATACAGCAATGTGGACAGTTATGCGTTACTTTGGAAACAAGTTTAAAAATTATGCAGATATTACAATTGGAGATATTATTGACAGGGTTGAAAATGATTGGGGGAGAAAAACCCCATCAAGAGGATTAGATCCTGTTCAAATATCAGATGTATTTAAACAATATGATTTAAATCCATTGATATTAGGTGGAGAGAAGAGAACGGATTATTTGTTTGTTGATGAGATTATGGCATATGTAGAATCAGGGCTACCAATGGTTGGTTTTCTGAATGCTCCAGAGCATGCTATTTCAATTATTGGACATGGACAGATAAGTTATGAGTTTTTAGATAACCCTAAGATGTTAGATCAGCTTATAGATCGAGAAACTGGTGTGATTCCTCATGCTAGACTTATAAAGTCATTGTATGTAATGGATGACAGATTTTTTCCATATATGGAAATGCCGGTTGATGTGCCAACAAGCAAAAACAAGCTAGATTACGGATTGAATCAGTTATCTTATGCGGTAGTGCCTTTATATAGTAGAATGCAGTTGACGTATAGTGATGTTTATTCCCGTTTAACTACATGGATCAAAGCAGGAGAATTAAATTGGGAGGAGCAAAAAGTTTGCAGGATATATATCACCTCTGCCAATTCATTAAAAAGAGAGGTTTTTAAGAGTGAGAGCATGGCAACAGAGTTAAAGGAGATATTACTTACTTTGTCTATGCCCAAATTCATATGGTGTGTGGATTTGGCAGGAATTGATAATTATAAAAAACATCTTACTTCGGGAAGAATTATTATAGATACGACAAGTGCGACTTTAGATGAGGAACCGTGGATATTACGTCATGATTCTGAAATTATACAGTATAGAGATTTTGACCATGACCCCGATACTATTTTTGAAAAAAAGGTTATGATACCACCATATGAGTTATATCAAAATAATTTGCGATATTACAGAGGGAGTGAGAAATGATGGGATATATTGCACCGGAGTATCTGGAGATAGAACGCAGACTGAAACCATTTATTTGTGAACATGGATTAGATGAAGTGACTGTTAAAAGTTTAATACGTGGAAGTGTAGAAATAGTGGAATCGGAACTTCCAACGGCATCCATAGCTATTTTAGATGCTGATGATTTTGAAAAAAGTGCAAGTATAAAGTTTGGAAATATTAGATTTAACGTTGAATTTGGTTTGAAGTCTCTTTTTTCTATGAAAGAGGTGTGCAGTCAAGAAGGGCTTTGGCTTGTCTTGGTTTTGATAAAGACAATGCTATTTTTTATAAAGGAAGTGAAAAAGCCTTTCGGACAAATTGAAGCGATAGTACTTTTTTGTGTATACCGGTTACGGAATGCGACAGTAGAGCAAATTCTTGCTTACTACACTGAAGACAATTTTGAAAAAACGGTTACTGATATGGAATTAGATGACAAATGTGTTCTCGAAGCTTTAGACAAACTTATGGAGCTTGGGACGATTGATATGAATAATGGAAAGTATTTTGTTAAAGAGGTTGTTATTGTGAGAAATAATGTTTTGTAAAAGGGAAAATGTGATGTGATGCAAAAAATGCTTGCATAATTAGCCATAATTGCATATAATATTGGTAGATTTTGATTGGAAAGTAGGAAGGAATATGGCAAGGATAATTTTAAGTCAGGCTGCACAAGCGGGGATTCAGAATGTGACAAAGAAAAAGATAAATGATAGTGCATCCTATAAAAAACTGGTGGAGGAAGCAAATCAAAAAATTGAGGATAGCAGGCATCGTTATGCGAAGACATATAAAAAGGCTACAACCTATTTGGCACATTAACTATGTGTTAAAATTTTAGTGATGGAGAAAATGAAATAAGGCAGCAGATCAACAGCCGAGGGAAAGTGGCTGTTGATTTTAGTTGTGCAATTTTTTATCTGATGTGCCTTCGAGGGATAGTCAACTGATACGTTAAAGTAATCCTATTTTCGTACTGGGAATAGGTGTTTTGTAAAAACCTATAGACAACACGCACCAAAAGGGTATATACTAAAATACGACATAAAACGACAAGTGAAGACTTTGAAATGTCAGTCTCAAAAAAGCAGTCATCGTTTTGATACAAACTAACTTATTTGCTTTTTACCTGCAGTTCAGATAGAATGGGGAATGCGGGAGGATGAGATCATGAAGAGACGTGCGGAAGATGAGCTGACGGTTATAACAAGGGCCAAGGAGCTGTGCGAATATATTTTGACAATTACCGACAAGTCACCTAAGAAGTTCCGTTTTACACTGGTAAGCAGACTGCAGAACTATTCTCTGTCTGTCATTGAACATTTATACCGGGCAAACAATGTTTTTGTTGCTAATAGCGACAAACTGGAGCGGTATGAAAAAAGGCTTGAATTTCAGCATGAGGCAATGACAGAACTCAGACTGCTGGCTTATCTGAGCATGATCGCCAGAGAGTCGCAATGCATTCTTCCCAAACAACAGTCGCAGATTTCATCCAAAATCATAGAGACGCAGAAACTTTTGTATGCGTGGATAAAAAGTGACGGAGCAAGAGCGAAATAAGATCCTATGGATTTTATCTGGGGATATGGTTGAGAATTTGGTGGCTGCGGTCGCCGGGCAACAATAGTAATAACGCATCCAATGTGAATAACAATGGAAATGTAAACAAGAATGGTAACAATGTCAACAATAATAATGTCGCGGCGCGTCCCGATCTGCATTTACTTTGCCTGAAACCATTTCTAATGCAGACATGGTCTGTGCACAAATGCAAAGGAACCAGATTCCCTCCCTGAAACGGGAAAATACATGCTGTCAGAAGATGGGACGAGAAGATTCTTTTTCCAGATTTGAGGAGAATGTATGGAAATGATATGTTCTCCCTGACAGTAATCCATTACTTGTATTGTAAAGGAAATAAAATGGACGAATACGAAAAGATCTACTGTTTTGAGAATTTGTATCAGGCACACAAGATGGCACGGAGAGGAAAGCAGACAAAGAAAGAAGTAATTTCTTATGAAATGAGATTGTCAGAAAATATTGAAAAACTGCGTTATCATCTGAAAAATCACACCTATCAGGTTCGGGGATATCGAAAATTTTTGATCCATGATCCGAAAAAAAGAGAAATTCAGGCACTATCTTATGGAGACCGGATTGTTCAGCACAGTTTATGTGATAATGTTCTTGGGCCATATTTGGAGCGGCACTTAATTTATGACAACAGCGCATGCCGGAAGGAAAAGGGAACACATTTCGCGGTCAACCGGCTGACTGGATTTATGAGAAAATATTATAAGAAATATGGTATGGAGGGTTATATATTAAAATGCGATATAAGGAAGTATTTTAATTCGATTGATCATACTGTACTAAAGGAGAAAATAAACCGGATGGGTTTGTCTGAGGATGTTAAATGGCTGTTAGAGGGGATTGTAGACAGTTATGAATGCCAACCGGGAAAAGGACTGCCGATGGGAAACCAGACAAGCCAGTGGTTTGCCCTTTATTATCTGGATGGTTTGGATCGGTTGGTTAAGGAGAAGCTTGGAATCCAGTATTATTCCAGATATATGGATGATATGATTTTGATTCACCAAGACAAGGCGTATTTAAAAGAATGTCTGGAGAAAATGCGTTCTTATCTGGAGATGGAATTGAAATTAGAATTTAATGAGAAAACACAAATCCATGCGATCCGGCAGGGAGTAGATTATTTGGGATTCCATTTTTATATTACGGAGACCGGAAAAGTCATAAGAAAGTTGAGGCAGTCGGGGAAAAAGCGTTTGAAGAGAAAACTCAGGCATTACCGGCATGCTTATGCAGAGGGAAAAATTGAACTGGAAGCAGTCAGCCAGAGTGTGGCAAGTTATAAAGGACACTTAAAATATGCCCATGCTTATCGGCTGCAAAAAAATATATGGAATCAGTTTGTTCTAAAACGAATCAACAAGGAGGAAGGAACATCATGACAAAAGAACAAAGAAACAATATCAAAAGGAGACCGCTGGCGCTTATATTGATCATTGCCCTGTGCATTGGCATCCTGCCGATAAATCAGACACCGGCAAGTAAAGCAGCTTCCCGCGCCGGTTATGGTCTGAGCAACCCATCTACGTCCAGTGACGGTGTCACGACATGGGACTGCGTCTGGTTTGGAAATTATCCACAGAGCGACGCAACAGGGGCGACGAAAGAGCCGATTAAGTGGCGTGTCCTCTCAGTAAATGGGGATGATGCGTTCTTGTTGGCGGATCAAAACCTAGACGTGCAGAGATATAATGATACATATACAAGCATCACATGGGAAACTTGTACAATGCGGTCATGGCTGAATAGCAGTTTTCTAAACAAAGCTTTTACTGCCTCCGAACAGGCGGCGATCAAAAACACGACAGTAGTCAATGAGGATAATTCATCTTATGGTACAGAAGGCGGAAATAATACGACAGATAAAGTGTACCTTCTCTCGCTTAGTGAGGTGCTGAATCCTTCGTATGGGTTTACCTCGACAACGGGTTCCACAGATACAAGAAAAGCGGTAAATACCGCCTATGTGGCAGCGGGGGGAGAGATAAACTCGTCTTATATGAGTAGTGCCGGGAGTACAGATTATTGGTGGCTGCGGTCGCCGGGCCACTATAGTGATAACGCATCCCATGTGGATAGCGATGGGGATGTGATCGAGAATGGTAACAGTGTCGACTATGATCATGTCGCGGCGCGTCCCGCTTTGCATTTGAATCTATCATCTACCTCAAGCTGGTCATACGCCGGTAAAGTGACCTCGAAAGGGGGAGAGAACGTAACAGGGACTCCTGTGCCAGTCCAAACTCCGACCCAGAGCGGTGGAGAAATTCTATTTCCGGCATTTTCTATAGCACCAACTCCCACAATGACTCCAGAACCACCAAAAAACAAAGCGGCGAGGAATGTTGCTGCGGCACTTCCAGACATGGGGAATCTTGGAAATGCTGAGCTGAAAGGGCCGGAACTTTCCATCGGTGGGAATACGTTCAACCTTTTTAAGATGGATATGGAGATGTCGCTCCCGATCTTTAATGATGTGGAATATAACATTGATCTGGCTGGGCATACAGCAGAAGTACTGATCGGGATCGACGGAGCAGCAGAGGCAGAAGTAAAGAGTGACCCGGACGATCCTTACTGGAGGGAGTCTTATCAGCAGGTCAAATCCCTTGTCAAAGCATGTGGCGGAAAAGTTGATACGACGAAACTGTGGAACCGGTTTTCAAAACTAAGGGGAAAACTGAAAAAAATAGAAGGAAGCGCGGCATTCAAAGTAAAGGGAAATGCAGCAGGATATCTGAAACTACAATTGGATGAAGAGTATAATCCGGTCGGTCTCATCGAGGGCGGCGTCACAGCGGGGCTTGAGGCATCTGGGAAAGTAAAAGCCCCCCTCTGGTGGATCATCTATTCTGAGTTTGGTGTAGGCGGTTCTGTCGATGGCAGTTTTTGCCTGAAAATGGGAGAAAGCAAGACCATTTGCCCGGAAGGTGAGTTAGGGCTTGCAATCAAGCCGAGCGTGGCATTGGGAGCAGATGCTGTCGTTGTTGATATCAAGGGAGGCATCGAAGGAGAGATTGGCGGCGGGGTGAAGATTCCGTGGCAGTCGTTCCAAGAATCGGTCAACGCCTACCTGACCGGAAAGGCATTTATCCAAGTGGACACGATCGTTCCGGGGCTGAGTGGTGGTTATGATTATGAATTTCCTAAACTGGAACTATACCCTGATCTTGGGCAAATCACCAAGCGCTCCCTTGATGTCCAGTATACACGGAGTGAAAAGCCGACGAAACAGATGGTGGGGGAGATAAAAAAATACGCTTCCGGCGCGGTGGATACAGCAGAGGATGCACTTGTTTATGAAAACGCAAAGCCCGAGATGGTAAAACTTCCGGACGGAAGAATCCTGATGACATATCTGGATGATAAGACAGAAAATGCGAAGGGACAGGCAAAGCTCATGTACCGTCTGTACAACGCAGGAACATGGACAGAAGAAAAGCCGGTCAATTCTAGTGCAAATCTTGATATGGCAGGGAAACTGTGTGTTCATGATGGAACTGCCTATATTATTTATGAGAACAGCGGCCGCACTGTGACCGAAAACATGACCCAGAAAGAAATACTGGATGGGATGGAGTTATATATTGCGGCATTCGATGCATCAAAAAATTCTTTTGGAACTCCGCAGAGGATCGGAGTGACTTTGGAAGATACATGGAAATATGGCTATGATTTCGCAGGGGACGGTGAAGATTTGTATGCGGTATGGGCAGAAAACAGTGATGGTGATGTTTTTCTGGAACATGGAAGCACAGAACTGTACCGGAGCCGCCTGACAGCAGACGGATGGGGAGCGAAAGAGAAACTACATTCCGAGCCGGGAGCAGTACAGGAATTTTGTGTACAGGTAAAAGATGGAAATACCCGGTTCTTTTATAGTAAGAACAAAAAGCTGTATGTAGACGGATGGGCAGTAAGTCTTTCGAGAAAGAACGTGGACAGTGTCAAAGTATTTGATGGAACTGTTTATTTTAGGGTAGATGGGCAGTTATATTCGTGGGACGAAGAAACGGAAGAAGCTGTACGGTCTGGTATCGCTTGTACATCTTCTTACCGGGTTATGGATGGAACTGTTTACTGGACGGAACAGGATAATTTTAAAAGCGAAGTCTGGCGGTCGGTATTGCCAAAGAGTGGAAGCGTATCCACTGATGTTCCGGTAAAGGTGACAAATGAGGGCGGATATATCGGGAGTTTTTGCCTGAGTAGCGGGACTGGCGCAGAGCCGGTTATGGCTTATACACTACAGCGTGTCGAAGAGATGACAAGCGGAGAAAATCCATATGGTCTCACCCTCTTAATGTTTAGGGGCAATCTGTCACGCAGTCAAGGTGAGGTGACAAATGTTGCTTATGATATTCTTAGTTTCAAGCCGGGAGAGGAAAATGAAGTCACTGTTACGATTGCAAATACCGGAACGACAGAGTTAAATCATATCATCGTAACGATTCGTGATAAAAATGGAAATACTCTGCACGAGGAAGAGGTTTCTGTATCGCTGCAGCCGGGAGAGACGAGGGATGCGGTGCTTTCCGTGGAGATTCCGGAAGATTTTGCAGAAGGGGATATTATAGCGTCAGTACGTGCGGATGAACCATTTGTAAAGGGAGAAGAGGCACAGTATGAGGCAGAATTGCAGACCTGCATGGCAGATCTTGAACTCAGGGAAAAGGATTCTGACACAGTCATCATAAAAAATAAAGCGGAAGACATTGCGCAAAATGTGACCATTTTTGTAAGAGATCAAGACGAGACCGGAACACTTCTTATGGAAAAGACAGTGGGAACTCTGGAAGCCGGAGAGCAGACAGAGATTTCGGTAAATGGGTTGTGGAAGAATACAACAGCAGATGCACAGACCGGGCAAAACTATCTGTATTGCGAAGCATCACAGGAAGAAGACGAATACGAACTTTGGAACAACAGCCTGCGGCTTGCGAAAGAAAGCAGATACATTTCTTCAGGCGCAACCGGAACGGTTCCTCCTACCGGAACGCCGGTATTGCCCGGGAACCAGCATCCGGCTGTGGCAGATGCCGCTTCCTCCGGAACAGGAACATCGAGCCAGACTGCGTCCTCCGGATCATCGAAGACGTCAGGTTCGTATAAAGCCCCGGCAAAAGTAACCGCCCTCAAGCTAAAGGCAAAGAAAAAAGCCCTTCAGGTGAGTTGGAAAAAGGTATCCGGTGCCTCCGGCTACCAGATTTGGTACAGCACGTCAAAGAAGTTCAAGAAAAAGAGCGCAAAGACCGTGAAGAAACCAAAACTTACGATCAAAAAACTCAAATCCGGAAAGACTTACTTTGTAAAAGTCCGTGCTTATACGCTAAAGAATGGGAAAAAGGTGTATGGGGCTTGGAGTAAGACCATGAAGAAAAAAGTGAAAAAATAAGGGCATGTTTTTATATGTCAGATTCCGGGCTGCGAAGTGTATTTTGGCATTTCGCAGCCTTGGTATGTTAGTGGCGTGAAAACCTTGGAAAAAAATTTGCATTTTTTTGTTTACAAACCATTCTTTTTGTAGTATACTCTCTACTATAAAGCATTTATTGTTGCTTTATGTTTCTGAAAATAGATCAGAAAGCACATTCGTGCATGTATTGAAATCCCATAAAACGAAGATTAAGTTCAAGTGTTGTCGGGTAAAATCAAGTTTTTTATCTTATCCTCAAAAATGCTTGACTTATCTACATCAAATAGTATAATAAAGTTAGGAAGTGGATATT